>JADHNT010000046.1 GCA_016779385.1 Pseudomonadales bacterium | reverse complement strand
CGGGGCGATAGGGTGCCGCCTGCCGAGGGAACTCTTGAAAGCCTGTGGGCTTACCCATGGCTGTGCTCCTTAACCGTCGTTCAATCTAAGCCGCGCTGGCTGCCTTAGCCCGCGCCTCAAGGACGCGCTTGTAGTCCCGAGGCATGACCTTAACGAACTCGCTCCGTGCCGACTCCCAGCGGGCCAGCAGCGCTTCTGCCACCGTCGAGCCCGTGTAGTGCTGATGCTTCTCGATCAGGCTGCGCAGTTCCGCGTCGTCTTCCGTCGTGACCGGGTCTAGATCCACCATCTCCTGGTTGCAGTTCCCCGGGAAGGCGCCCTTTGGATCCCAGATGTAGGCGATGCCGCCGGACATGCCCGCGGCGCAGTTCCGCCCCGTGGGGCCAAGGATGACGGCTCGGCCACCGGTCATGTATTCGAGGCCGTGATCCCCCACACCCTCTACCACGGCCGTGGCGCCGGAATTCCGCACGCAGAAGCGCTCGGCGGCGATCCCGCGGAAGTAGGCTTCCCCGCTGGTGGCGCCGTAGAGGCAGACGTTACCCACGAGGATGTTCTCCTCGGCCTTAAAGGGGCTGACCTTCGGCGGGTAAACAATGACCTTTCCGCCCGAAAGGCCCTTGCCGACGAAGTCGTTAGCGTCCCCTTCAACTTCCAGAGTGATACCTCGGGCTAGGAAAGCCCCCAGGCTCTGGCCAGCGCTGCCAGTCAGGCGCACCGTGATGGTGTCCTCCTCGAGCATGTCAGCACCGAAGCGCTTAGCCACCTCGTGGGAAAGCATGGTGCCGACCACGCGGTTCGTGTTCACCACGGGGAGCTCGATGTTCACCGGCACTTGCTGGTCCAGCGCAGGCTGAGCCAGGGCAATGAGCTTCTTGTCGAGGGCCTTCTCCAGCTCATGGTCCTGGGCGTCGCTGCCGTAGCGGCCAAGGAAGCCCTCGGGCTCCTCCGGGCGTGCGAGCAGCGCGGACAGATCGATGCCCTTAGCCTTCCACTGGGTGAGGGCCTGGTCGAAGTTCAGGCAATCGGAACGCCCCACCATTTCCGTGATGCTGCGGAAGCCGAGCTCGGCCATGATCTGTCGGAGCTCCTTAGCGATCATGAAGAAGTAGTTCACCACGTGCTCCGGCTGGCCCCGGAATTTCTTCCGAAGCTCCGGGTCCTGGGTGGCAATGCCCACGGGGCAGGTGTTCAGGTGGCACTTGCGCATCATGATGCAGCCCAGGGCCACCAGGGGCGCCGTGGCGAAGCCAAACTCTTCGGCCCCGAGGAGGGCCGCAATGGCCACGTCCCGGCCGGTCTTCAGCTGACCATCGGTCTGCAGCACCACGCGAGAGCGCAGGTTGTTCATGACCAGCGTGTGATGGGTTTCCACCACCCCGAGCTCCCAGGGGAGGCCCGCGTGCTTAATGGAGGTGAGGGGCGACGCCCCCGTACCCCCATCATGGCCTGCGATCACCAGGTGATCGGCCTTCGCCTTCGTCACTCCCGCGGCTACGGTGCCGCAGCCAATCTCTGCGCCCAGCTTTACGCTGATGCGTGCCGAGGGGTTGGCGTTCTTGAGGTCGTGGATGAGCTGCGCCATGTCCTCGATGGAATAGATATCGTGATGCGGCGGCGGGCTGATGAGGCCTACGCCGGGGGTGGAGTGACGCACGGCGGCGATGATCTCGTCGACCTTACCCCCGGGCAGCTCGCCCCCTTCCCCGGGCTTAGCGCCCTGGATGATCTTAATTTGCAGCTCGTCGGCGTTCGTGAGGTATTGGATCGTCACCCCAAAACGCCCCGAGGCCACTTGCTTGATGGCCGAGCGCTTGGAATCGCCATTGGGTTCCGGCGTCCACCGGACGGGATCTTCGCCACCTTCCCCGGTGTTCGATTTACCGCCTAGGCGGTTCATGGCCACGGCCAGGGTTTCGTGGGCCTCCGCCGAGATCGAGCCATAGCTCATGGCGCCGGTGGCGAAGCGCTTCACGATGTCCTTTTCGCTTTCCACCTCGTCTAGGGGAATGGCAGGACCGGCCATGCCGGGCTTGAATTGAAGCAGGCCCCGAAGGGTGGCCTCTCGGGTAGCCACTTCGTTCGTGTACTTCGAGTAGCGCCAGTAAGCGTCTTCGCTTTGGTTGCGCACCGCCACCTGAAGATCAGCGATGGCGATGGGATCCCACATGTGACGATCCCCGCCCCGGCGCCAATGGAATTCGCCGGGGTTGTTCAAAACGGGAATGCGCTGGCTTTCCCGTTCGGGATAGGCGAGTGCATGGCGACGGCCCATTTCTTCGGCGAGGACGGCGAAATCGGCCCCCTCAATGCGGCTCGTGGTGCCGCTGAAGCACAGATCGACCACGCTGGAGGCGAGGCCCACGGCTTCAAAGATTTGGGCGCCCTTGTAGGACTGAAGGGTGGAGATCCCCATCTTCGCCATGACCTTCAGAATGCCCTTGGCCGTGCCCTTGCGATAGGCGGCTACGACGTCGTCGTCGCTTTGGATGTGCGGCGCATCATCAAGCAGCCCATCCCGGCGCGCTTGCCAGAGGGCTTCAAAGGCCAGGTAGGGGTTAATGGCGTCGGCGCCATAGCCCACGAGCAGGCACAGATGGTGGACTTCCCGGGCTTCCCCCGTTTCCACCACAAGGCCGATGCGCGTGCGCGCATGGGCTTTGATTAGGTGATGATGCACGGCGCCGGTAGCGAGGAGCGTGCTTACGGGGATCCGCTCGGCGCTCACTGCGCGGTCGGATAGTACCACCAGGCTCGCGCCCGCTTCGATGGCGGCCATGGCTTCATCGCAGATGCGCTTTAGTGCACCGCGGAGCCCCGCTTCCCCCGTGCCCTTCTCGTAGGTGATGTCGATGACCTTTGAGGTCCAACCCCGATGGTCAATGTGCTTCAGCGCCGCCGCCTCTTCATTGGACAGGATGGGGTGAGGCACCCACAGGCGATGAGCATGACGGCCCGTGGTCTCGAGTAAGTTCTGCTCCGGGCCGATGTAGCACTGGAGCCCCATGATTACCTCTTCCCGGATCGAATCGATGGCCGGATTGGTGACCTGGGCGAAGAGCTGCTTAAAGTAGTCGTAGAGCATGCGGGGCTTGTCGGACAGCACCGCGAGGGCCGAATCGTTCCCCATGGACCCCAGGGGGTCACGCAGCTCCTTGACGAGAGGCTGGAGCATGAAACTCATGGTTTCGACCGTATAGCCGAAGGCCTGCATGCGGGGCAGCAGGGTCTCGGGCTCGAAGCCGTGGGGTTCGGTGCTCGGGGACAGCTCAGCGATGTCGATGCGCTGCTCCGTCAGCCAGTCCCCGTAGGGCAGCTGGGCAGCGAACTGGCTTTTGATCTCCTCGTCGGGGATCATGCGACCCGCTTCAAAGTCGATCAGGAACATGCGACCGGGCTGAAGCCGACCCTTCTTCACGACGCGAGCGGGGTCGACGATGACCGTGCCCACTTCCGAAGCCATGATGCACTTATCGTCGTCGGTGATGTAGAAGCGGGAGGGGCGAAGCCCGTTCCGATCGAGCACGGCGCCGATGTAGTGGCCATCGGTAAAAGCAATGGAGGCCGGGCCATCCCAGGGCTCCATGAGGCACGAGAAGTACTCGTACATGGCACGCTTGTCCGCGGGCATGGCCGGGTGACCCTGCCAGGCTTCCGGGATCATCATGAGGATCGCTTCCTGAAGCGTACGACCGGCCATGAGCATGAACTCAAGCACGTTGTCGAAGGCGCCGGAATCGGACCCGTCGGGCTCTACGATGGGGAAGAGCTTGTTGATGTCGTCACCGAAGGCTTCGCTGGCGACCACCCCCTCCCGGGCGTTCATCCAGTTGATGTTGCCCCGGCGCGTGTTGATTTCGCCGTTGTGACTCATAAACCGGTTCGGCTGAGCCCGATCCCAGGAGGGGAAGGTGTTCGTGGAGAAGCGGGAATGCACCATCGCTAGGTGGGACGTATAGCGCTCGTCCTGCAGGTCGAGAAAGAACGGGAAGACCTGCGCTGGGGTCAGCATGCCCTTGTAGACAATGATTTTGGATGACAGGGTGCACACGTAGAACAGCTGGTTCTCCTCGTGGCTTCGATCCTGGCGTACCTGGTGGGTGGCGTGTTTCCGCGCCAGACAAAGGGCGCGCTCAAAGGCGTCGCCGCGCAGGCCGTCGTCGGCGCCGACGAAGAGCATCTCGATCTGAGGCATGGCGGCCCGGGCAGCCTTGCCAAGATCCGCGGTTTCGGCGTCTGTGGGGACGGTCCGCCACCCCAGCGGCGTTTGACCTCCAGCGCGGAGGCACGCCTCGAGCGTCTCCCTAGCCTTTTGCGCGGCCTGCGCTTCCCGTGGAAGGAATACAAGACCCGCGCCGTAGGCGCCGGGTTCCGGGAGGGTCAGGCCCAGGTCTTCCTGGGCCACGGCTGCGAGGAAACTGTGAGGCAGGCCCGTCAGAATACCCGCGCCATCCCCCGTGTTCTTTTCGTAGCCTTGCCCCCCGCGGTGATCCATGCAGCAATTCATGTTTTGCGCATCGGTGATGATGCTTCGGCTGGGGCGGCCTTTGATGTCGCAAACGAAACCTACGCCGCAGCTATCATGCTCCGTGCTGGGGTCGTAAAGGCCCTGGCGCTCCGGGAGGCCAAGGCGCAGCTGATCTGCGAGGCGCCGTTTCATAGTGCTCTCCAGCTTTTTGCCCGTGACTATTTGTGAGCGGCCCTGCCGCGTGGGAAGGGGCGATCGCGCGCCGTTAGCGGCGCTCTGCGCGAAATTCAATCTGCGATCCAGCGCGGAGCCGCGCTGGGCGTCTTTTGTGCTGTGGGGCGCTGTGTGGGTAGCCCCCTCCCGCTAGGCGGCCGCCGAATGTAGCACTGACCGGGGTAATGTCAATGTGTACTCGGTAACGCGCCAAGTACGCCCCGGGCTCGGAGCGCCGCCAGTTGGCTATCGGAGTAGCCCAGGGTCGCCCGCAGAACCTCATCGGTATGCGCGCCCAGGGCCGGGGGCGCGCTCGGATATTGCCTGGGAATCTCCCCCTGGAAGGCCAGGCTGCTCACCGCGCGAAGGATTTGGCCGTTGGTGAGCGTGCCTTCCAACGCCGTGTGCTGCGCCCTGGGGTGGGCGAAGGCTTCGGTCAGATCATTGACGGGTCCGAAGGGCACCTTGGCTGCCGCGAGGGCTCGCTCAAGGGTTTCACTGTCCTGCGTGCCGAAGACCCGATGGAGGATTTCATCGAGCGCGTCTCGGTGCTGAACCCGGGCGCCGTTCTTCGCAAAGCGCGGATCCTCAGCCAGCTTCCGCACGCCTAGGGCCTGAGTGAGGGCGGCGAATTGCCGGTCGGTACCGATGGCCAGGACGAAGTGCTTCCCGTCCTTGGCTGCGTAAAGCGTTCCGTAGGGCACCACGTTGGGGTGTCCTGACCCCATGCGTCCCGGGTTGCGTCCGGCCACCAGATGGTTGGTGGCTTGATTGGCCAGGCTGGCCAGCGCCGCATCAAAGAGTGCGATCTGAATGTGGCTTCCCTCTCCAAAGCGCTCCCGCTTAAGGAGCGCCAGGAGCAGGGCCTCCTTAAGCTGGTGCGCCGCCAGAAGATCCATGAGCGCTACGGGCATCTTCGTCGGCAGTCCCTCGGGTTCGCCGTTTAAATGCATGAAGCCCGTCTCTGCCTGAATCACGGCATCGAAGCCCGGCCGAGGGTCCTCGATGCCATAGGCGCTGACCTGGGCGTAGATGAGCTTTGGGTTCGCTTCGCGCAGGCGAGCGGCGTCCACGCCCAGGCGCGCATCGTCCCCAGGCTTGAAGGCCGCAATGACCACATCGGCCTGCGCCGCCAGGCCTTGGGCGATGGCCTGGCCCTCGGGCTTCGTCAGATCCACCGTGAGGGACTTTTTGCCCCAGTTCGTGGCTGCGAAGTAAGCGCTCACGCGACCCCACGGCTGTTCTTCCGGCACGGTCCAGCCGCGGGTGGGATCTCCCCCCTGGGGATGCTCAAGCTTGAGTACTTCGGCACCCAGCTCCGCGCAAAACATGCCCGTGGCAGGGCCTGCCAACACGTTGGCCAGTTCAAGAACGCGAAGGCCCTGAAGCAGAGGGGTGGTCGGGGACGGGGGCACAAGCAGGCTCCTTCAGGCGCGTGGGACAGGGGGCTTAGCGTACTCTGTTCGAAAGGAACGGTCGCAGGGGGAGGGTAGAAGTGCGGGAAGTCACGCATTGCTATGTGGTGGTCGCGGAACGAGTGCTCCTGCTTGAGCGGGCGCCGCGCCTTCGCGGTGCAGGCTTTTGGGCGCCCCCGGGGGGGCACCTCGAAGCGGGGGAGTCTCCCCTGGAAGCGGCGTGCCGGGAATGCGCGGAGGAGCTGGGCCTTGCCCTTCCTCCCGCGCGACTCACCTTGCTACGCCGGGCCCCCTTTCGGGAACAGAGGGGCCCCGGGGTGAACTGGCTTTTTTCGGTCACGCTGTCCGAGCCGCCGACCTTCTTTCCCGCGGCTGACGCTGCGCGCACGGCGGCTTTTTTTCCTCTGCGCCTGTGGCCCCGGCCCCTCGTCCCCTGGGCCCGGGACGATCTGCTCGCCCTTTCCGCCGCGGACCCCCCGGGGGGCTGACGGCCTGCTACACTAGCGCCCGCTTATTTGGGGCGCCGCCCCCGCGCCCAGCGCGCGTTTAAACCTACGACAAGAGGATGGATGCAATGAAAGCTCCTGTTCGCGTTGCAGTCACTGGCGCTGCGGGCCAGATCGGCTACTCCCTGCTGTTCCGTATTGCTTCCGGCGAGATGCTGGGCGCAGACCAGCCGGTTATTCTGCAACTGTTGGAGATCACGCCAGCGCTGGATTCGCTGCGCGGTGTGGTCATGGAGCTCGAGGACTGCGCCTTCCCCTTGGTGCAGGGCATCATCCCCACGGACGATCCCAACGTGGCCTTCAACGACGTGAACTACGCGCTGCTCGTGGGCTCCCGTCCCCGGTCCAAGGGCATGGAGCGCAAGGATCTGATCGAAGCCAATGCGGCAATCTTCTCCGTGCAAGGCAAGGCCCTGAACGACGGTGCGGCCCGGGACGTGAAGGTGCTGGTGGTGGGCAACCCTGCGAACACCAACTGCCTCATCGCCCAGCGCAATGCCCCGGACCTGGACCCGCGGCAGTTCACGGCCATGACGCGCCTCGATCACAACCGAGCCGCAGCCCAGCTTGCGGCGAAAACTGGCGCCCACGTCACGGAAGTGGAAGGGCTCTGCATTTGGGGTAACCACTCTGCCACCCAATATCCTGACATTCATCGAGCCACGGTGAAGGGCACGGCGGCGCTCGATCTGGTCGATCAGGGCTGGTATGCCGATACCTTCATTCCCGCCGTGCAGCAGCGGGGGGCCGCCATCATCGAAGCCCGAGGCGCCTCTAGTGCGGCTTCCGCCGCCAACGCCGCCCTCGAGCACATGCGCGATTGGGCCCTGGGTGCTCCCGGCATCCTCTCCATGGGCGTGTACAGCGATGGTAGCTATGGCATCGAGAAAGGGCTGATCTACTCCTTCCCCGTCACCTGCGAAGGCGGCGATTGGAAGATTGTGGAAGGCGTGGAGCTCAACGCCTTCTCCCTAGAACGCATGAAGGCCACGGAGCAAGAGCTCGCTGAAGAAATGGGCGCCGTTGCCCATTTGCTGCCGGGGGCCTAAGGGCCTCGCCTACGGGCTCATCCCTGCCCCGGTAGCGGGGCAGGGTCTGTTTCTCTTATCGGGAGCCCCAGTATGAGTGACAATCCCCTCGCCGCGGCTCTGGAAAGCGTTCGGTCGCAGCTCATTCCCCTCACCGATGCGCTCATCGCCCAGCTGGAAGCGGAAGCCGACCCCCAATCGGCGGAGTGGTTTGTGCACGTGCGCTACAACCTTGAGCGTGCCCAATCGGAAGAAGATCTCATCATGATCTTTATCGAGCAGCTGGGACCCACGGCGCCCTTGGCGAACCTCGCGGGCTTCACGCCCATTGCCCGGCTACGGCTCGATCAGCTGCTGGCCAAGGCCCAGGAAGTGGCTTTCGCTTTTTCTGCCGATGGGGAAGCGCATTAAGCTAAGGGTCCTCAGGGCCGATTAGGCGTAGTAACCAACTGGACCGCTATTTGAGCTCCAATTCTTAAAAGGGTTTATATCCAGGAACGGGTTGCGATGGATAAAGACGTTCAAGAAGGGATTGATAAAGCGCAGGTTCTATTGAGATCTGGCGAACCCGAGGCCGCCCTTAAGCTTCTGCTAGCGTTAAAATCGTCAGCTCAGGAGCATCGGGAGTTGGATCTAAACTTGGCCATGATTCATCGGCGATTGGGGGAGCTAACCGAGGCGATTGCCGCCTTGGATCGAGTACTTGCTCAGGATCCCTATTCATTTATGGCCCTATTGTCTAAGGGCTCAATTCTTGAGCAGAAGGGATTAGTCCGTGGGGCCGCAGAGGTTTACAAAAACGCCCTAAAGATAGCTCCCCCCGTTGACCGGCTCCCCTCAGCCTTGCACAGGCCGGTGGAGCAAGCGCAAAGGGTAGTTCAAACGCAGAATACACTGCTCTACCAAGATCTTAAGACCCACATCGACGGGTACCTAGGTACGGAAGCAAACGATGAGGTACGCAGCCGCCTTGAAGGGTCGCTGGAACTCTTAACGGGTCGCTCCCGGCTATTTCATTCGCAAGCGATTCAGCTCCAGTACCCAGGGCTCCCCGCGGTCCCCTTCTTCGACCGCTCACATTTTCCTTGGCTACCACAATTGGAAGCCGAATCGGGCTCGATTAAACAGGAGCTGACGACCTTCTTGCAGAATCAGAGAGGGGGGTTTAGCCCGTATGTGGCCTACGCTCCAGGGACACCGGAAAATCAATTCGCGGAGCTGAACCACTCCACTCGTTGGCAGTCCCTCTGGCTATGGAAGGACGGCCTAGCTCAGACTGATGTGCAGGCTTCGTTCCCCAAGACCAGCGAATTATTGAAGTCGCTGCCCCTGTGCCATCAGCCCGGCTTTGCCCCGACAGCGCTCTTCTCAGCTTTGGCGCCTAAAACGAGAATCCCGCCTCATACAGGCTCAACTAATGTTCGAGCGCTCGTCCACCTTCCCCTGATTTTGCCGGGCCCAGCTCACTTTCGGGTGGGGAATAAGACGCGTTCTTGGCGGTACGGAGAAGCCTGGGTGTTTGACGACACGATTGAGCACGAGGCGGAGAACGATGCAAATGAAACAAGGTATATCCTAATTTTTGATGTTTGGAATCCGTTTCTTTCGGAGCCTGAAAAGGCAGCTATAACGGAACTACTTCAGAGGCATCGTGCTTGGCTCCGTTCCCAGTAAGGTTCTCAATCTCCTTTGGGCACGATATCAAAGGCTACAGACAGTCTTGACTTGCTAGTACGGAAAGGAGCGGTCCCGTGCCACATGTAGGACGGGAAGAGGACCAGCGTTCCCACCTCAGGCTCGATGGCCCTCTTGGCTTCTGCCGGGAGGCCCAAGTCCTCAAGTGGAGCGCCGAGCATGAGTGCGCCGACGTCGCTTTTTAGTCCAGCTTCCGATTCAGGGAGTGCCACGTGCAGGACTCCACTTATCCAGCCCTGCGGATGAACGTGGTTCTTGTGGTAGCCGCTTTCTGAGAGCCGTACCGACCATGCGCCGGAGAAAGTGAAGTCATCGACACAATGCCCTTTCTTTCTTCCCCAAAACGGGTGTGATTTTGAGGACGGAAACGTTGATAGAGTTTTGGCGACAGCCTCCCGTATTGAATCCTCAAGGGACCGTATTACTGGATCGCGTAGTCGGAAAAGAAATCCGCTTGTTTGCGTTCCTGTTCTGAGGCTTTGTTCGATAGGTTGATAAGCTTTCCCCAGGTGCAAGGCCTCTAATGTGCTCTGGAGTGCATCGAAATAGGCCTGACGGTTCTTGAAAGCGGGAGGGGTCTGAATGGGGATTCTAAAGACCATGCTCTCATAGTCTAAAAGGTCAGACGCTTCTTCATCTCCGGCAAGGTCAAGAGTTGTTGCTAGATAGCAGAGTGCAAGCTGATCGTGGGCAGAAGCTTTGAGAACCGTGCGAAACTGTTCGGCCGCCCTGCCATATTCGCCGCGCTCGAGTAAGAAGGTTCCAAAGGCTAGGCGGGCGCCTAGACTTTCAGGTGAAGCTCTTAGAATTCCTTCAAATAGGTGAGTCGCCTTTTCAGGCGACCCTCTCTCTGCAGCTTCCTGAGCGCGGAGAACCATAATCGCTTCGGTAGAAGGGCAGCCAGAGTTCCCCGCCTCCTCAAGTAGAGCTGACGCCTCTTCTTTTCTTTCTAATCGCTTCAGAAGCTCGACACATATTTGCCAAAGCGCCGCGACCTTTGGGTGCCTATGACAGGCCGCTATAAGTTCCTTCAGGGGATCGTGCTTGGGGTTGGTTTCGGCCTTAAGAAGAGCATTTTGTTTGTGGAGGAGGGGGTGGTCTGGAAATTTTCTGATACCCCTTATTAGGCAACTCTGGGCTTGGTGAACGTCCCCTGCGTCTAAGTGGGCCTCGCTTTGATTTCTAAACAGGTCGGGTGTTAGAAAGCCCAGCCGTTCGGCTTTAGCGTAGGCCTTTGTCGCTTTATCAAATTGACAATCTTCCCGAAGAAGTTGTCCAAGAGAATAATGAAGCCGGGCGGCGTCAGGTACAAGTTCGATTCCTCGTCGTATGAGCTTGATTGCCTCGCTGAGATCGCCGTTTCGCTGTGCCACGGACGCCCTCAGCTCCCACCCGGCTGGATTTTTTTTGGATAGTTCGGTTGCCTTTTTTCCGCACTGAGCAGCCTCGCTAAGCCTTTTCTCTTTCAGAAGTAAAAGGCCTAACTGGTGCCAAGCGGCAAAGGAATCAGGCTCTTTTTGCGTGGCAATTTTCAGATGTTGTTCTGCTTCTGTAATTTGCCTTGTGCTTCTAAGGAGTCGGGCTAGCGCGATATGCGGCGCCCCCTTATGAGGCGCTAATCGGATTGCAGTCTCCAGGGCCTCGGCGGCTCGAACAAGTCTGCCCACTGCTGCAGCGCAGTCTGCAGCAAGTTCGTGGAGTAATGGCTCTGCTGGATGTTTTTGAATTAGGGCCTCGCATGTTTCGAGGGCTCGATTAGCCTGACCCTTGGTGAGTATTTCCCGCAGTTGTTGAATTTGGCCACCTAGCTTCCAATCCAATTCGACTCTCCTACGGCTCATGAATGCGAAGGCTAACGTCGAGCAAAAGCAGAATAAATAGGCGGAAAAGAAAAGGCCGGCTAGGCCGGCCTTTTTTGTCGGTGGGCTAAGCCCACCTTTTCAAATCAACTAGCCTTAGAACTTAACCGATACCCCTGCGAAGAGATATTGGCCCAGGGGATCGTAGATCCCAGGGTAGGTGTTTCCGTTTTCTCTCGACGTCACACCCTGATAGACGAAGGGGGGCGCCTCGTCAAAGACGTTGTTGACGCCGAGACGAACCGAGGCCCATTCCGTCACATCCCAGGTGCCTGCGATGTCGACATAATTGTAGGCGTCGAGATCGTTCGGGCTTGCGGTGAACTCCTGCTCAACCCCAGCAACGTAGCGCCAAGTGAGACTGGCGACAACGTTCCAAGGCGTGGCCCACATCGCTTGGAAGCGGTTCTTCAGATCAGGAATGGGCAGGCCACAGGCGCCGCCGTAAATTCCGTCGCAGTCTACCACTCCAGCGCCGGGGTACTCTTCCTGCTCATAAGACATCACAAAGCCAGCGACGTTGGTAAGGTTAATGCTTCCAAGATCGCCGATGTCGAAGTTGTAATTTATCTCGACATCCACACCCTCAACGGCAAAGAAACCAATGTTCGTTGATCGCGCGTCGATTCCGTTACCTGGTGCCGCAAGCCCAAGCCAGAGTGTGTCGTTCTGACCACGACCCACAGCGTTACAGAATTGGTCGCTGCCCGTCTCCAAGCACTGAAGTAGCGTCGTTTCTGCTGCTATTCCAGTAATAGCGCTCTCGACCTCAATGTCATACCAATCGGCGGAAATCGTCAGGCCGTCAAGGAAGCTCGGCGTAAGGATGATGCCCGCCGTATAGGTATCGGCCTCTTCAGGGTCAAGCTCAGTGGAACCGCCACCGATCTGATTGTACTGAGAAGCGGGATTATTCGCCGGACCGCCCTGGTCCCAAATCGCTTGGCTGACACCGGTACGGGCGCACTGCTCAAAGCTATAACCCGAAACCGAAAGAGCGTCGCCAGGGGCTGCTTTGTTACAGGGATCCGTGTCCATGGCGAACAAGCCGCCCGAAACCGGCTGGAAGAGGTCTACCACGTTCGGCGCTCGGACTGCTCGGTTAAAGCCACCGCGAACGCGAATGGTGTCATTTACTTCCCAGTTCCCTGCCAAGCGGTAGGTGTCCGTCGATGCGCCAGTGGAGTAGTCGGAGTATCGATAGCCGAGGTCGAGAACAATGGATTTGGCAAAGGTCGCATTCTCGATCACCGGGACATTGGCTTCGACGTAAATTTCTTTTACATCGTAGGCCCCACTAACCGGATTTACTCGGGCTCCAAGACCGCCCACGGTTCCGCGCTTTGCGTTATCCGAGGCATCATAGTCAAGGGTTTCGTCACGGTATTCAGCGCCGATGACCACCTCAACGCCACTTTCTGCCATGGGTGAAATGATGCCGTAATTGCCCAGGGAGCCCTGAACGAACGCCATAAACACTTCCTGAGAGGTCGACCCGGATTCGAAGTATTCCTGGGATAGGAACGCCACTTGATCGTCCGTCACACCGCCCGTAGTCCAGAGGTTGTAAGGCACGCAGCCAGCATCGGCGCCCGCGGAGCAGACGATATTGCCATCTGCGTCGAGCTCTGCCTTCAGCGCTTGGTTCAGACGAGCAGTATCGAAGTAATTGCCGTTAAGGTTCGCCATGTCGACTTCGGAATACTGATACGAAACGTCATAGCGCCAGGTGTCGTCGAGTTCGCCGCGGATACCGAAAACACCGCGGTAGGTGGTGTGCCGAAGCTCACCGAAGCGCGGTCCTCCCTCGACATTCCGTCGGCCTGCGAGGAAGTCAACGGTGTCGTCATCGGCGGATGCGTTTGTACAACCAAGAATCACCGCCTGCTGGTCTGAGAGATAAGGGTTGCCGCAGTTGGTGCTGAGCCCAGTAAAGAAGTTACCTGCAGGTCCGAACTGAGTTCTGGATTGCGTATCCATGAACATCAGTTCCGTGTAGGCCTCGACCTTGTCGGTGAACTCATAGTTCATGAAGGTACCAACGACCACGCGCTCGTCCGGGCGCTGGAAGTAGGACGGGGCAGCGAAGTTGAAGCCAGGGCCGCGCCCGTCAATGAGTTCGTTACCGTCTACCCGATAAGCAAAATCATCAACAGGGGCAATCCCGTTGGGATCGAGCGGGATGATCGAGCCAGACGCGTTAGTTGAGGAACCTAGGCAAGAGCCTGACGCTCGCACGGGGCAAGCTGAGTGATCTCTCGCAACTTGGGTGACACCCTCAATGTCTCGATAAGTAACAAAAGCAGTGACGTTGCCGCGGTCGCCATCGAGGTTGCTACCGAGTACGAGAGTGAAGTCATTGATTTCGCCGTCAATGTCTGAGCCCGATGCGAAGGGCTGTCCAGCCGCATTAGCTGCTCTGGCAACCAGTCCGCCGTCGTTGTCATGCCGGTAGGCCGAAGATTGATAATCTAGCCGGATGCCTTCGAAGTCGTCCTTCATAATGAAGTTTACAACGCCAGCTACCGCGTCGGCGCCGTAGGTCGTGGAGGCGCCGCCGGTCAGCACCTCGACGCGTTCCACAAGCTGGCCTGGAATAAGGTTGACGTCAGCAGCGGATGAGCCGCTGCTGGGGGAAGCCGTAGGCAAGCGGCGCCCGTTCATGAGAACTAGGGTCCGGGTGGTCCCGAGGTTCCTTAACTGAAGCGTAGCCGTGCCGTTAGATTCGATAGCTTGGCCAGAGGACTGATCGAGGGCGATTCCGGGAATGGAAGCGAGTGCGTCTTCCAATCGAGTCACGCCGGTCAGCTGAAGTTGAGCAGAATCTAATTGGGTAACAGGACTGGCCGAAACTAGGTTGGCACGCTGAATTCGAGTTCCTGTTACCGTTACTTCCTCAATCATCATTTCTTCTGCAGCGGCGATTTGGGGCAGCGCGCCGGCGCCAGCAAAGGCGCTGGCGAGGGCAACGGAGCCAATGGCCGTCGCAAGAGGGTGCTTATTAAACATAGTGGGTCCCTTTCAATGGGGTGGGCCACTCAAGTGCGACCACACCGGCGCGGCCGAAGCCACGCAAATTAGGCAGCGGACTTCCCCTGGGACGCCTCGCCACCGCCCTTTTTAACGAACTTTCTGCCGCGCCCCTTTTGCCGAATACGAACCCTCCACCGCCTGAACAAAGCTAAGGCAAAGAAAAAGGGGTTCATATCAATTAGGTGACGAAGACCGGTGAATGTTGAAACACATGGAAACGTTTCGCAATGCCTGACGCGTAAAAAAACATAAATAGTTGCGGAATAAAAATGTTGCTTAATAGAAGCTTAACGGTGGTTGGTGAGGTGAATCCTGCGCTCCCTCCGTTAAGCTGCTTGTATTAATTTCGTCACACCTTTGCTCCCCAGGACGTTTAGTCAAATAGTTGTATGAAGTCGGTGAAGTAGGCTGGGTAAGTCTTTCTGACACAGGCGGGATCCTCGATGACCACCTCCGTGCCCCCAATCGCCGCTAGGGAAAAGCACATGGCGATGCGGTGGTCGTCGTAGGTCGCGATTTGCGCGGGGCGCAGGGCTTCTGGTGGCGTCACCGTAATCCCGTCGGAGTGCTCCTTCACCGCGGCGCCGAGCTTTCGAAGCTCCGTGGCCATGGCGGCGATGCGGTCTGTTTCCTTCACCCGCCAGTTGGCGACACCGCGAATGCGCGTTCGGCCCTGGGCGAAGAGGGCAACGACCCCAAGGGTCATGGCTGCATCGGGGATGGCGCTGAGATCCACGTCTACACCGCGCAGCGTGCCGCCTTCCGTTTCAAGCCAGTCGGGCCCGCTGCGGGTTACGGCCCCGGCTTGGGCGAGAACCTCCAGGAAGGCCACATCCCCCTGCATGCTGTCCTGGCCCACGCCGGTCACGCGCACGGGGCCCCCGGCGAGGGCGCCCAGGGCAAGGAAGTAGGAGGCGGAGGACGCATCCCCTTCAACGGGCAGATACCCTGGTGCCACCAGGGGCGCTTCGGGGACGGTGAGCGTCCGGGGCTCAGGCCAGGCACTGGCTGCCCCAAAATGGGCCAGGCAGCGGCGGGTGATCTCCAGGTAGGGGTCCGAGACCAGCTCCCCTTCTCGATGAATCGTGAGGCCCCCCGGCAGTTGAGGCGCCAGCATCATCAGGGCCGTAACGAACTGGCTCGAGAGCGTGCCATCAATGAGGACGGCGCCGCCGGCAAGGGGACGGCCTTCGATCTTCAGGGGCGGGTAGCCCTCCGTGCCAAGATAGGTGATGTCCGCGCCGAGGGTTCTAAGGGCATCCACAAGCGGTCCGAGGGGGCGTTCGCGCATACGCGGATCGCCGTCCAAGATAAAAGTGCCTTCTCCATGGGCGAGCAGCGCCGTTAAGGGCCGCATGGCCGTGCCCGCATTCCCTAGATGAAGATGCAGCGCTTCGGCGCTCGGCGCCCTGAGGCGCCGGCCGGCGCCGCGTACCCAGAGCCCCGCTTCTCGACTCTCCGTTTCGACCCCCAGCGCTGCGAGGGCATCGCGCATGCGCTGAATGTCATCGCTATCCAGCAGGTGGGTGAGGGTGGTTTCCCCGGAAGCCACCGCCGCCAGAAGCAGCAGACGATTGGAGAGGCTTTTGGACCCGGGGACGCGCACCGTGCCCTGGGCCTTGGATCCAAGATGAAGAGGTAGGAGATCAACAGGGCTCATGGTGGGGCTCTCGGTGCGGCGGGGGCGAAAAGGATAGCCTATAGCGCGTCAAGGAGGTGCCCAATAAAGGCCTCGAGGTTCGGGGCCAGCGTTTCCCGCGTCCGCTGGCCGGGCCATTCAAGGACGACGGCGCCATCGTGAAGGCGCAGGGAAATAATGCCGTCTTCCTCCCCCTCGAGCACGGCGATGAAGGGCGCAGGCTCAAGCTTGAAGCGTTGTTGCTGAAGGCAATGGCCCAGCTGGTTCTCGAGGAGCCGGGGCCACTCCTCGACGCTCCAGGGCAGGGTCAGGCTGAGGGGTCCCCAGGGGCTGGGCAGCGTAATAGGGTCGCTGAAGAAGCTCCCGTAAAAGGCCTCAAGGCTGTCTGGGATGGCGAGCTCAAGCGCTGCCTCAAGGCCTGCGAGGGGGGCCTCTGGGCGAGGCTGCTGGCGCACGGGCTGCCAGTAGCGACGCCCAGGCCCGGCCTGGCCCTGGAGGCTGGGCGATGGCCAAGCGGGGTCATCTTCTACGGTGAACGGTCCCAGGGTGACCTCGGCCCTAGTGAATAGGGAACTGAGGGCCTCGAGCAGCCCAATTGCAGACTCAGTCATGGGCAGGCCCCTTGAATTCGATGCGGTTCCCTTCTGGATCCGCGCTGTAGATCGAGGGTCCAAAGCCCTCAGCGCCAAAGCGTCGCCGGGGCGCTTCGGCGGGTAAGCCGAGGTCCGTGAGCCAAGCCTGCAAGGCTGTCGCATCGAAGGGTTCGACCCGTAGGCACAGGTGGTCAAGATTGCCATCCCGGCGATGGATCGGTCCCTCGCCGCCGAGCGGGGCGCCCTGGACCACCAGGTCGATCAGCACGTTGCCTGCGTGAAACTGGTAGAGCCCAAGGTTCGGTTCTTCCCGTACACAGGGGCAGCCGAGGGTCTCCTCGTAAAAGGTGCGCATGCGGGGAAGATCTTTCACCCGAAGTACCAGATGATCGACGGACAGGGTAGAAAAGGGGCGGGGATTAGGGTGCGTCATAGGCGAAAGCCTCGACGGTCCAGCGCTCAGGCCCGGCGGGGCCCGGAAGGGCCAGCGTATCCCCGGGATGCTTACCCAGCAGCGCTCGGGCCACGGGGGCGTCAATACTGATCCAACGCCGCGCCGGGTCGATTTCATCGTAGCCGACGATGCGTAGGGTTCTTGTCCTCTGGCCTTCACCGCTTAGCTGCACCGTGGCGCCGAAGCGGATGCCCGCCTCCGGGCCCGGGGTGCGGTCCACCACCTGCACCTCATCGAGGCGCTTACTCAAATAGCGCACGCGTCGGTCGAGCTCCCGCAGCGCCTTCTTGCCGTAGATGTACTCCGCATTCTCCGAGCGGTCCCCCAGGGCCGCCGCCTCGGATACGCGCCGGGTGAGCTCGGGTCGCGTCACCCGCCATAGCGTTTGCAACTCCTCCCGAAGGGCTCGGGCGCCTGCCGCCGTGATGTAGGGGGCTCGGGCCACGCTAGGACGCCGTGAGCTCGGCCAGGGCCGCCCCCACGGGCGGTCGGGCAATGCCCGCTTCCGTGATGATGCCCCCGGTAATCAGGCTCGCGGGGGTAACGTCGAAGGCCGGATTGCGCGCCGGGGCCTGGGCAGCGATGCGCTGACCGCCGAGATGAGTCACTTCCTCCGGGGTCCGCTCTTCGATGGGCACGTCGCTCCCCTGGGCCGTCACTGGGTCATAGGTGCTGAGGGGGCAGGCCACCCAGAAGGGGATGGAGAAATACTTGGCCGCAATGGCGACGGAAAGGGTGCCAATCTTGTTCACCACATCGCCGTTGGCGGTGACCCGGTCCGTTCCCACGATGACCAGATCAATTTCTCCGCGGCTCATGAGGTGGGCCGCCATGGAGTCGGTGATGAGGGTCACGTCGATGCCCGCCTGGGTAAGCTCGAAGGCGGTCAGCCGGGCCCCCTGGAGCACGGGACGGGTTTCATCGGCGAACACTTTGAAGGGCCGGCCCTCGGCCTGCATGTGGTACATGGGTGAGGTGGCCGTGCCCCAGGCAGCGACGGCCAGGGCGCCCGCGTTGCAGTGGGTGAGGATGCGGGCGCCATCGGGAATCACGGAAGCGCCGTAGGCGCCGAGGGTCGCGCATACGCGCTCGTCCTCAGCCTGGAGGCGAGCGGCCGTTTCCGTGAGCAGCGTGCGCCCTGGCGCTCCGCTTAGCCCCGCCCCGTCGATAGCTCTTAACTGTTGGGCGAGAGCCCAGGCGAGATTCACGGCTGTGGGCCGGGCGCTTCGAAGCCGGGCTGCCGCCGCTTCGAGCGCGCTACGCCAGGCGCCAGGTTCGAGATCATCCTTTCCCCCCATGGCCAGGGCTAGGCCCCAGGCGGCGGCGAGGCCGATGGCCGGGGCGCCCCGAACCTGGAGCGTAACGATGGCTTCACGAACGGCCTCCCCGTCTTCGCAGCGACGATAGGTGATCTCCTGGGGGAGGCGCGTCTGGTCTAAAAGATCGAGGGCCGAGCCGGTCCAGCGGAGGGTCGTGGGGGCCTTTGGCGTAGCACGGAGGAGGGTCAGGTCAGGGTGCGTCATGGTGAAGATCCGAAAGCCGGGCGAGGGTCTGCGCCAGCAGTTGATGAAGGGCCTCGGGCGTTGGCGCCCAAAACAGCATACCGTCCCGATGCCCGGCCATGGCAAGGCTTCCCGTTTCCAGCCCTCGGCTAAGGGTGGTCACCGCCTGGGCGAGGGCCTCTGTGCCGTTGCGCGCCGCCGACGCTGTGCATGGAAGGGCCAGGGCGGCCCGGGCCTGCCATAGGGCCGGGTGATGGCCATGCACTACAGCCCGGGCTCCGGGGCAGGCCCGGTAGATAGCTTCGTGCACCAGACTCTCCGAGGAGGGGGGGCGATCGCCCTCGGCCTCTAGCGTTCCATCCGGCCAGCGCTGAAGCGCGGCCCAGCAGATGTCCTCGGCCTTGAGCGTCGCCTGATCCGAGCGCTGGGAGGCAGTAATGGCATAGCCCGAACCCTCTCGGAGGCTCACGTTGCCGTAGGCAAGGCCGTCGTAGCGGGCCGGATCTCGCCCAAGCAGCCCGGCGCGGCGAAAGGGGGCGGCTAAGGCCTCAAGGGCGTCGGCGCGCGCGCGCACCTGGGCCCGATCCCTAGGGGGGCGTAGGTGGTAGGCAAACTGGATGACCCCTTCTGTTTCCTGAGTGACCATCGCTTCCTCGAATATTTTGCAAGGCGCAGAAGCCCCCTAACTTGGGGTATGCTCCGCCCCGAAATTTGTCAGTATATAAGTGGGAGCGCCGTGTCCTCAGTATCTGCCAAGCCCCAGGGCCTCGCGACCGTCGTCGCGTGGTTTGACTCTCATGCTAGTGCCCCTGGCCCCGAAGCCGACGGAGACCGGTCCATTGACCGGGCCCGGATTCTGCCCTTTATGGGGTTGCACTTGGCGTGCCTATTGATCTTCTTCACGGAGGTGAGCGCCTTCGCGGTGGGCCTCATGCTCCTCTCCTACGCCATTCGCGTGTTGGGCATCACCGTGGGCTATCACCGCTATTTCTCCCATAGGGCTTTTCGCTGCGGGCGTGGCATGCAGTTTGTGCTGGCTCTCATGGGCGCCAGCGCCGTGCAGCGGGGACCGCTATGGTGGGCCGCTCACCA
>JADHNT010000045.1 GCA_016779385.1 Pseudomonadales bacterium | reverse complement strand
ACCACGTCGTCGTAATGGGGCGCCTCCTGCATAGACGCCGGATCCCCCTGCATGTGCATGAGGCACACGGACGCCGAAGACTCGGCGGCGGCGGCCAGGGCACCGGGTCTTTGAAGCGCCCGCACATCGTTAAGCATCGCAGCGCCCAGCGCCGGCGCACGGCGCAGAATCTCGGGGGTGCTGCTATCCACGGAAAGCTTAACGTCGAAGCGCGGAGCCAGAAGCTCAAGGGCTTCCTGAATGCGGGCCCACTCTTCTTCTTCGGGTAGGCCCCGGGCCCCGGGGCGTGTCGATTCAGCCCCAAGGTCGAGGTAGGCCGCGCCCTCCTCCACAAACGCCTCTGCCCGCCGCAGCAGGGCGTCGCGCCTCAGCCCGCCGCGAGGGGTGAGCAGCTCGCCGCCGTCAGAGAAGGAATCGGGGGTGAGGTTTAGCACCCCCATGATTTCCGGCGCCCCCTGCCAGGTGACCGGCAGGGTTCGCCCATCCCAGGCCATGTGCTTAACCGGAGGCAGAGCCCCCCACGGCGGGATCGGGGGACGCGCCGCTCGCGGCATCAGAGCCCTCTGGCGCACTCGGGGGCCTGCGGTTGCTCGGATCCTCCGGTGGTCGGGGCGGCATGCCTTCCATGATGTCGTTGATCTGGTCGCTGTTCAGCGTCTCGTATTCCATCAACGCATCGGCCATGGCGTGGAGCTTGTCGCTATGGGTCTCGAGAATGGTCTTCGCCCGAGCGTAGCAATCGTCGATGATCACCCGCACTTCCTCATCGATCTTGCGTGCCGTCTCTTCGGAAATGGCCAGGGATCGGGACGATGCGGAGCGGCCCAGGAAGGGCTGGTCGTCGTCTTCGTCGTACTTGAGCGGCCCGAGCTTTTCGGACAGGCCCCACTTGGTGACCATGTTCCGCGCCAGGGCGGTGGCGCGCTCAATGTCGTTGGAGGCGCCGGTGGTAATGCCATCGGCACCGAGCACCATCTCCTCGGCGATGCGGCCCCCAAAGAGGCTGCAAATCGAGCTCTGGATGAACTGCCGGGAGTGGCTGTAACGGTCCTGCTCCGGGAGGAACTGGGTCACCCCAAGGGCGCGCCCCCGGGGAATGATGGTGACCTTGTAGACGGGGTCATGATCCGGGACCAGTCGCCCCACGATGGCGTGCCCCGCCTCGTGGAAGGCCGTGGTGCGCTTTTCCTTTTCACTCATGACCATGGACTTACGCTCAGCCCCCATCATGATCTTGTCCTTGGCGCGCTCGAACTCCTCCATGCCGACCAGCCGACGGCTCGCCCGGGCCGCGAAGAGCGCCGCCTCGTTAACGAGGTTAGCGAGGTCCGCGCCGGAGAAGCCAGGCGTACCCCGAGCCAGGGCAGAGGGATCGACATCGTCGGCAATGGGTACCTTCCGGCAGTGAACCTTAAGGATCTGCTCCCGGCCTCGAATATCGGGAAGGGGCACCACCACCTGGCGATCGAAGCGGCCCGGGCGCAGCAACGCCGGATCGAGCACATCCGGGCGGTTCGTGGCGGCAATCACGATGATGCCGTCGTTGGCCTCAAAGCCATCCATTTCCACGAGCAGCTGGTTTAGGGTCTGCTCGCGCTCGTCGTGGCCGCCCCCGAGGCCTGCGCCCCGGTGCCGACCCACAGCGTCGATCTCGTCGATAAAGATGATGCAGGGCGCCTGCTTCTTCGCCTGCTCAAACATATCCCGCACCCGGGAGGCCCCGACGCCAACGAACATCTCGACGAAATCCGAGCCCGAGATGGAGAAGAAGGGAACCTTGGCTTCTCCCGCAATCGCTTTTGCGAGCAAGGTTTTACCCGTCCCCGGGGAGCCCGCCATGAGCACGCCGCGAGGGATATGCCCTCCAAGACGTTGAAATTTACCCGGATCCCGCAGGAACTCGACCAGCTCCTGGACATCATCCTTGGCCTCATCCACCCCCGCTACGTCAGCAAAGGTGGTTTTGATTTGATCTTCGCTCAGGAGCCGGGCCTTCGACTTACCGAAGCTCATGGGACCGCCCCGGCCGCCTGAGCCCCCCTGCATCTGCCGCATGAAGAACATGAAGACCGCGATGATCACGAGAATGGGGAAGCTCGCGACCAGCAGCTGGCCCCAGAGGGACTGTTGCTCCGGCCGGGCACCCTGCACGGACACACCATGGGCGATCAAATCGTCCATCAGCTTTGGATCATCCACCTGGGGGCGGACGGTCTCGAAGGCGTCGCCGTCGCGGAATTCGCCGCTGATCACGAGACCATCAATGACCACTTCTCGGACCCGATCCCGCTGTACGGCCTCAACAAACTGCGAGTACAGCAGCTCCTGGGAGGGGGTTTTTGGGCTGAAGTTATTGAACACGGTCAACAGCACTGCGGCGATGATGAGCCACAGCAGCAAGTTTTTGCCCATATCATTCAAGGGAGCCACCTCGCTTCCGTGCGCTAGGGAGAACCCCGGCGCGATTGTGGGGATATGGGGCCCGCCCTCAGGCTTTACAAGGGCAGGCCAAGGCCCGGTCTGCCACCTTACTCACTGATGGCGCCCTTCGCCAGCGCCCGCCCGTAGCCCTTCGGAGACGGCATAGACCTCCCGGGACCGGGGACGGGACGCCTTAGGCTTACGGACCGTCACTCGATTAAAGAGTTCCCGAGCCTGGGCCAGCCAGGGATCGAACCCCGACCCCTGGAAAAGCTTGACGACCAGAACCCCCGGCGGCGCCAGCACTTTCGCGGCGAGATCGAGGGCAAGTTCGGCGAGGGCGATCGCCCGATCCTGGTCCGCGGCATGAATGCCCGACAGATTCGGCGCCATATCAGATAGCACCACATCGGCGCCGGCCTCGGGCAGGGCCGCGCGGAGGGCGGCGTAGCCCTCCTCCGTTTCGAAGTCCACTTCGAGGATGGTGACCCCGTCGATGGGCTCCATGGCGAGGCGATCAAGGGCCAGCACCGCCCCCTTCGACCCGACCTTCTTGGCCGCCACCTGGGACCAGCCCCCCGGGGCCGCCCCCAAATCGAGGACGACCTTACCGGGGCGAAGAAAGCGGTGCTTCTCTTCGAGCTCGAGCAGCTTATAGGTGGCCCGGGAGCGATAGCCGTCCTGCTGCGCCTTTTGGACGTAGGGGTCGGATAGGTGATCGTGGATCCAGCCTCCGCGTCGGCCCTTTGCCATGGTGTTCTCCTTCGCCGCTGGGCCTAGGGGGCGAGACGGCGTACACTGCGCGCCCATTCAGGAGACCCCGCATGGCCCCCATGGCATCCCTTTCTGCACAGCGGCAACGCCAACTTCGTGCCCTCGGACACCACCTCAATCCCATTATTCTGGTGGGAGACAGCGGCGTCAGCGAGGGGGTGGTGGCCGAAACGACCCGGGCCCTCGAGGACCATGAACTGATTAAAATCCGCACCCCAGCGGGGCATCGGGACGCTCGGCACGCCCTCATTGAGGCGCTTTGCGAAGCTACCGGCGCGGCGTGCGTCCAGAAGATTGGGCGCGTGGCGCTTCTGTACCGCGCTGCGGAGAAGCCCAACCCGAAAACGTCAAATTTGCTGCGCTTCGCTCACCTTACCCGCTAGCGGTGTAGGACCTCTTCGATTTCGTATTCAATGGCGCCACTCGGCGCCTGCACCACCACCACGTCCCCCTCTTCCTTACCGATAAGGGCCCGGGCAATGGGCGAGGATACGGAAACCTTGTTCTGCTTGAGGTCCGCCTCATCGTCCCCGACGATCTTATAGGTGCGGCTCTCGTCCTTCTCCAGGTCGATCAGCTTGACCGTGGTCCCGAAGATCACCTTCCCCGTAGGCGCGATTTTCGTGACGTCAATCACCTGGGCATTCGACAGCTTGCCCTCGATCTCTTGAATGCGACCCTCGATGAAGCCCTGCTCTTCCTTCGCCGCGTGATACTCGGCATTTTCCTTCAAATCGCCGTGCTCCCGGGCTTCGGCGATGGCCTTCACTACCCGCGGCCGCGCCTCATGCTTTAAGCGTTGAAGTTCTTCCCGAAGGGCCTCGGCCCCTTCCATGGTCATGGGCGTCTTCATGCGTTCAATCCTACGTGGAGCTCCTGGAGGCGGCGGACCTTGTCGCCACTACCGAAGCGCATGGCTTTGCACAGTGCTTCGCCGCCGGTGAGGGTCGTCGAATAGCACACGCGATTTTGTAAGGCGAGGCGACGGATCACCGCTGAATCGGCAATGGACTGCCGGCCTTCCGTAGTGTTCACGATGAAGTCGACCTTGCCATTCTTCAACATATCGGCAATGTCCGGGCGTCCTTCCGTCACCTTGTTCACCACTTCAGCCTCGATGCCCGCACTTTGCAGGCACCGTCGCGTCCCGCGGGTCGCGATGATGCGAAAGCCAAGCTCCCGGAGCTCTTCGGCCAGCGGCGCCACAAAGGGCTTGTCCGAATCCTTCACGGACAAAAAGACCGTACCCCCCTCGGGAAGGCGGATCCCCGCGCCCTGGGTGGCTCGGGCAAAGGCTTCTGCGAAGCTGTCCCCGACCCCCATGACTTCCCCAGTGGATTTCATCTCCGGCCCCAGGATCGGATCCACTCCGGGGAACTTTACGAAGGGGAAGACCGACTCCTTCACGCTGACGTAGTTGGGGATGATCTCTTCCGTAAAGCCCTGATCCACCAGGGACTGGCCCGCCATGCAGCGCGCGGCCACCTTAGCCAAGGAGACCCCAATGCACTTCGAGACGAAGGGCACGGTGCGGGACGCCCGGGGATTGACCTCGAGCACGAATATCTCGCCGTTCTGCACCGCCAGCTGGACGTTCATCAGGCCGATGACGCCGAGCTCCCGGGCCATCGCCCGCACCTGCTCCCGGATCACGTCCTGGAGTTCGGGGGAAAGGCGGTAGGGCGGCAGAGCGCAGGCGGAATCCCCAGAGTGCACCCCGGCTTGCTCAATGTGCTCCATGATGGCGCCAATCACCACGTCCTTGCCATCGCTCACCGCATCCACGTCTACTTCCACCGCTTGATCGAGGAAGTGGTCCAGCAGCACCGGCGAGGCCGACGAGGCCACCACCGCGGTGCGCAGGTAGCGAGTCAGCTCGGAGGGCTGGTAAACGATCTCCATGGCCCGTCCCCCCAACACGTAGGAGGGTCGCACCACGATGGGGTAGCCGATGCCTTCCGCGGCCGCAAGCCCGTCCGCTTCGCTCATGACCGTTTTATTCGGCGGTTGCTTTAAGCCCAGCTGGCGAATGAACGCCTGGAAGCGCTCCCGGTCCTCGGCCCGATCAATGGCGTCCGCGGAGGTTCCGATGACCGGCACCTTCGCATCCTCCAGCGCTTCTACAAGCTTCAGGGGCGTTTGTCCCCCAAACTGAACGATCACCCCCGCAGGCCGCTCGAGCGCCACAATCTCGAGAACGTCCTCAAGAGTCACGGGCTCAAAGTAAAGGCGGTCAGAGGTGTCGTAGTCCGTGGAAACGGTCTCCGGATTACAATTCACCATGATGGTTTCGTAGCCGTCTTCACGCATGGCGAGGGCCGCGTGGACACAGCAGTAGTCAAACTCGATGCCCTGGCCAATGCGGTTCGGGCCGCCCCCCAGCACCATAATCTTCTGCCGATCCGTGGGCGCCGATTCGCAGACCGTCTCGTAGGTGGAGTAGAGATAGGCCGTGGCGCTGGGGAATTCCGCGGCACAGGTATCCACGCGACGATACACCGGACGAAGGCGAAGGCCCTGGCGATGGCTCCGCAGCGCCTGCTCCTCTACGCCGAGCACCTTGGCTAGCCGCGCATCGGAGAAGCCCTTACGCTTCAACCGGCGCAGCTGGCTTTCGTCCACAGCAGAAAGGGGCACGCCCTTGAGCGCCGCCTCCTCCTGTACAAGATCCTCGATCTCCGCGAGGAACCAAGGGTCCACCCGACTGGCATCGAAGATCTCTTCAAGGGTCAGCCCAGCGCGGAAAGCATCGGCGAGATACCACATGCGCTCCGGGCCCGGCACAGTGAGCTCGCCCACGAGCCGGCGGCGCAGCTCGGGCTCTCCGAGATCGATCTTTTCGTCGAGGCCCGTGGCTCCTACCTCGAGGCCGCGAAGGGCTTTCTGCAGGGACTCCTGGAAGGTGGTCCCAATGGCCATCACCTCCCCCACGGACTTCATCTGCGTGGTGAGGCGGGCATCGGCCTGCTCAAACTTCTCAAAAGTAAAGCGCGGGATCTTTGTGACCACGTAGTCGATGGTGGGCTCGAAGGAGGCCGGGGTGCACCCCGTAATATCGTTTATGAGCTCATCTAGGGTGTAGCCCACGGCCAGCTTCGCTGCCACCTTGGCGATGGGGAAGCCCGTGGCCTTCGACGCCAGGGCCGAGGACCTGGACACCCGGGGGTTCATCTCGATCACCACCATGCGCCCCGTGTCCGGGTCGATACCGAACTGCACGTTCGAACCCCCGGTCTCTACACCGATCTCCCGCAGCACGGCGAGGGAGGCGTTCCGGAGAATTTGGTATTCCCGATCCGTGAGGGTTTGCGCCGGGGCCACGGTAATGGAGTCCCCGGTGTGTACGCCCATGGGATCCACGTTCTCGATGGTGCACACGATGATGCAGTTATCTTCTTTGTCCCGCACCACCTCGAGCTCGAACTCCTTCCAGCCGATGAGGGACTCATCGATCAGCAGCTCCTTGGTGGGGGAGAGATCGAGGCCGCGCTTGCAGATCTCTTCAAACTCTTCCGCATTGTAGGCAATCCCACCCCCGGAGCCGCCCAGGGTGAAGGAGGGGCGGATGATGCAGGGATAGCCCATAGCGGCCTGCACCTGGAAGGCCTCTTCCATGGAGTGGGCGATGCCCGACCGCGGCGTTTCTAAGCCAATGGACTTCATCGCCTTATCGAAGAGCTCCCGATCCTCGGCTTTATCGATCGCGTCCTTGCTCGCGCCAATCAGCTCCGTGCCGAAGCGCTCAAGCACCCCTTCCCGGGCCAGATCGAGGGCGCAATTCAGCGCCGTTTGCCCGCCCATGGTGGGCAGGAGCGCGTCCGGGCGCTCCCGCTCGATGACCTTGGCCACCGTCGGCCAATCCACGGGCTCGATGTAGGTGGCATCGGCCATGGAGGGGTCGGTCATGATGGTGGCCGGATTGGAGTTCACCAGGATGACCCGGTACCCCTCTTCCCGGAGAGCCTTGCAGGCCTGGGCCCCGGAGTAATCGAATTCGCAGGCCTGGCCGATCACGATCGGACCGGCGCCGAGGACCAGAATGCTCTTAATGTCGCTACGCTTTGGCATGGTCCTAGGCTCCCTTTACTCGGCGCGCTTCGGTCATGAGCGCACTGAAGCGATCAAACAGCCCTTCCGCATCCTGGGGACCGGGACTCGCTTCCGGGTGGCCCTGGAAGCCGAACGCCGGCGCCTCCCGGTGCGCGAGGCCCTGGAGCGTCCCGTCAAAGAGAGAAAGATGGGTCGCCTCAAGGTGCGGCGGAAGGGAGTCAAGATCCACGGTGAAGCCGTGGTTTTGGCTGGTGATCATGACTCGCCCCGTTTGCAAATCTTTCACGGGATGGTTGGCCCCGTGGTGCCCGAGCCTCATCTTCAACGTTTGCGCGCCGCTGGCCAGGGCCAGCAGCTGGTGGCCAAGGCAGATGCCAAAGAGCGGCATTTTCTCTGCCAAAAATTGGCGGATGGCCTCGATAGCGTAGGTGCAGGGCTCCGGGTCTCCGGGACCGTTGGACAGGAAGACGCCATCGGGATTCATGGCAAGCACGGCGTCGGCAGGAGTTTGGGCCGGGACCACCGTGACGTCGCAGCCCCGATCCACCAGAAGCCGAAGGATGTTGCGCTTGACCCCAAAATCGTAGGCAACCACCTTGAAGGGACGCTCAACGCCTCCGTGATCGGCGAGCCCCTGGCCCAGGTGCCAGATGCCTTGAGTCCAGCTTTCCTGAGCTGTCCGGCTCACGACCTTCGCCAGATCGGCGCCCTTCAGCCCCGGGAACGCCCTAGCCCGGGCAACGGCCGCGTCGCTGTCGCGGGCGCCCTCCCCCGTCACAATCACCCCAGAAAGCGCACCCTGCTCCCGGATATGACGGGTCAGGCGACGGGTATCAACATCGGCGATGGCCACGACGCCTTGGCGCAGGAGGAAGGCTTCGAGGCTCTCCTCGGCGCGGAAGTTCGATACGCGGCGCGTGCCCTGACGGATCACCAACCCCGCCGCCCAAACGCGATCGGATTCGCTGTCCTCGGCGTTGCAGCCCGTGTTGCCGATCTGGGGATAGGTGAGGGTCACAATTTGCTGGGCGTAGGAGGGATCGGTGAGGATCTCCTGGTATCCCGTCATGGCAGTGTTAAATACCACCTCTCCGGCGGAAACCCCTGCGGCGCCAAGGGAAATTCCCGGAAAGAGGCTGCCGTCTTCGAGAGCGAGGAGGGCTGGCTGAGTCACATGCGTCCCCTTTTTTATATGTTTCACCCCTGGCGCGCGCGCTCCTTCGCCTCCGCAGCCGCCGTCGGCGTTGCGGTTAGCGCGTCTTACGCTGGGTGAAGAGACCTAGGGTGATGCAGAGACGGCCCGGCGTGAGGTTCAAAAAAAGCGGGGGGAATCGCTTCCGCCCCGCTCTTATCGGGCCCACGCACAGGGTTGGCCGCTTGATCTGGTCATCCCCCGAATGATACCCGCTGGCGCGGCGCCTTGTCCAACGCAAAGCCCGGATACACAGGCCTTAGAGCGCCGTCGCTTGGCCCCCGCGGGACGTCAGAACATCGTCCATAGTGTAGGTTCCCGGGGCCTGGCCCTGAAGGAAACTCGCGGCCGCCAGGGCGCCCCGAGCAAAGAGCGTTCGATCCTCGGCCTGATGTCGCAGCTCAAAGCGCTCTCCAGGGCCCGCGAAGGTCAAGGTATGGTCTCCTATCACCCCACCGACGCGCTGGGAAACGATGGGGACAGTGCGCCCCGCCCCCTGGAGAGCTTCTGCGAGCGCCCGAGCGGTCCCGGACGGCGCATCCAGCTTATGACGGTGATGAACATCTAGGATTGCCCCATCGAATTCCGGCCCTAGAGCCTTCGCGGCTACCTGCGCCAGGCGCTTCAGAAGGGCGACCCCAAGGCTGAAGTTCGGCGCTCGAAGCACGGGGATCTGCTTAGCCGCCGCGGTCAGGGCGGCTTCGGAGGCGCTATCGAGCCCGGTCACGCCCACCACAAGGGGCCAACCTTGCGCCGCCGCCTGTTGAGCGTGGGCGGGCAAGGCTTCTACCCGGGACAGCTCTAGCACCACCGTCCCCGCCGGCATGGCCGCAGGCTCAAGGGCCTTGCCAAAGGACACGGCGCCCTCAGGCTCCACGGGGCAGTCCAGCAAATCGCTTCGCGCTGATACCGTCGCCCCAACCACGGAGCAGGCCGGAGACGCCAGGGCCAGCTCAAGGACCGCCGCGCCAAGACGCCCCACCGCGCCATGAATCGCCAAGAAAAGAGGGGGAGCATCACTCATGGGCTGAATCCTCTGCGGCCCGGGGGGGCCGATGATTTTCTCCGCAGGCGGCCACGAGGGACCGCAATAGATCCGTGGATTGTTGCACGCGGGCGAGCAAAAGGGCGCCCTCCACCACTGCAAGGCACCTCAGGGCCCGCGCCTCCGCCGCCGCGGGGGCGTCCCCAGCCTTCCTAAAGAGGGCAGCGATGACGGCCCGCCAGCTGAGGAACGCCGCCTGACCGGCAGCCTGAAGGCGAGGCTCCTCACTGGCCGTCTCCAACATCACCGTCGCCAGAGGGCAGCCGTCGCGGAAGTGAGACGCGGTCATCCAGTCCCCCAGCGCCTCCCCGTAGGCCCGGAAGAAGGCCTTCGGCGTCGGGTGGCACGCCGCTAGGCGGAGCAGGTGGCGCCGGACGGCTGCTCCGCTGGCCTCCACCGCCGCGGCAGCGAGGGCTACCTTGCCTTCGGGAAAGTGGTGATAAAGCGAGCCCCGAGGCGCCCCGCTCAGGGCCAGTACGTCCGCTACGGCCATGGCGCGAAAGCCTCGCTGACGGAGCAGGTCCTGCGCCGCCCGAAGCAAAGCGCTGCGATGCTGCGTTTTTCTGCCCAATTTTATAAACCGACTGGTCTTTTATGTAAGACTATCGCGTTCTGGGGCATAAAAAAAGCGGCCTTCTGGCCGCTTTGTAGGGGTGCTCATGAGGCCTTGGCCTCCAAAAGGGCTTTAGGACGCTAGGTCGCCAAAGAAATCCTTCACGCTCGCGAACCAGCTTTTCTCCTTTGGCGCGTGCTCACCCCCCTTCAGCGTGCCCCGGAGCTCTTCAAGAAGCGCTTTTTGCTCGCCGGTGAGCTTCACCGGCGTCTCGACGACCACCCGGCAGAGGAGATCACCAACTTCGCCACCGCGCACGGGCTTTACGCCCTTCCCGCGAAGGCGAAAGGCTCGGCCCGTCTGCGTCTCCGGGGGAATCTTGAGCTTCACCCGCCCATCCAGCGTGGGCACCTCAAGCTCACCCCCCAGGGCCGCATCGGGGAAGCTGATAGGGACTTCACAAAACAGGTGCCGGCCATCGCGCTTAAAGAGCGCATGCTCTCGAACCATCACCTGCACATAGAGGTCTCCGGAGGGCCCGCCATTGGGGCCGGCCTCTCCCTCTCCCGTCAGGCGGATGCGATCGCCATTATCCACTCCCGGCGGGATCTTTACGGAAAGGGTCTTCGCCTCTTCCTCGACCCCTCGGCCGCCGCAGCGCCGGCAGGGGTCGCTAATCATCTTGCCCGCGCCACGGCACCGGGGACAGGTTTGCTGAAGACTAAAGAAGCCCTGGGCCACGCGAATTTGCCCTGCGCCTTTGCAGTCCGAACAGGTTTCCGGACTCGATCCCTTCGCTGCCCCGGAGCCGCTGCAATCGCCGCACTGCACCAGCGTCGGCACCTTTATGGTGACGGAGTCACCGCGCACCGCCTGCTCAAGGTCCAGCTCGAGGTTGTATTGAAGGTCCGCGCCACGATGTACCCTCGCACCGCCCCGGCCACCCCCACCGCCACCGAAGATGTCACCAAAGACATCAGCGAAGACATCAGAGAAGCTCGAGGCACCGCCGAAGCCGCCCATGCCCCCTTGCCCGCCCACGGCATCGTGGCCAAAGCGGTCGTAGGCCTCCCGCTGCTCGCCATCGGAGAGCACTTCGTAGGCCTCGCTGGCCTCCTTGAACTTCTCCTCCGCAGCGTCGTCCCCGGGATTCCGGTCCGGGTGATATTTCATCGCTAGACGGCGATAGGCCTTCTTAATGTCGGCTTCGGAAGCATCACGGGAGACCCCAAGCACTTCGTAGTAATCACGTTTCGCCACGGGCGATCTCCAGAAAATTCAAAGGCGCCGGCCCCCGGGAGGGGGCGCTGGCGCCAGGGTCTGACCGCCGACCAGCAATGGTCGACTTAAGCACTTACTTCTTCTCTTCGTCCTTGACTTCCTCGAATTCGGCGTCAACGGTGTTATCGTCGTTCTCGGAAGCCGCGGCACCTTCGCCCTCAGCGCCACCGGGCGCTGCGCCGGCGTCAGCGTAGAGCTTCTGAGCGAGGCCAGCGGAGGCCTCGGAAAGAGCATTAATCTTCGCCTCGATAGCGTCGCTGTCGTCTCCCTTCAGGGCCTCGTCGAGCGCGTCAATCGCCTCTTGGACCTTCTGCCGCTCCTCCTCATCCACCTTATCCCCGGCCTCTGCCAGCGTCTTCTTCGTGGCGTGGAGCAGACCATCAGCTTGGTTCCGCAGGTTCACCCGCGCCTCAAACTTCTGGTCCTCCTCAGCGTTGGACTCGGCGTCCCGCACCATGGCTTCGACTTCCTCATCAGACAAACCAGAGGAGGCCTTGATGACGATAGACTGCTCCTTACCCGTAGCCTTGTCCTTCGCAGACACATTCAAGATGCCGTTGGCATCGATATCAAAGGCCACCTCGATCTGCGGCATGCCCCGGGGCGCCGGCGGAATGTCGCTCAGGTCGAAGCGCCCAAGGGACTTGTTCTGAGACGCCTGCTTGCGCTCCCCCTGGAGCACGTGGATCGTCACCGCGGTCTGATTATCGTCCGCCGTGGAGAAGGTTTGGGTCTTCTTCGTGGGGATCGTGGTGTTCTTCTCAATGAGCGGGCTCATCACGCCGCCCAGGGTTTCAATCCCCAGGGACAGGGGCGTCACGTCGAGAAGAAGCACGTCCTTCACGTCCCCAGCCAGCACCGCGCCCTGAATAGACGCGCCGAGGGCCACGGCCTCATCGGGGTTCACGTCCCGGCGCGGCTCCTTGCCAAAGAAGGCCTTCACTCGCTCCTGCACGAGGGGCATGCGGGTTTGTCCGCCGACGAGGATCACGTCATCAATGTCAGAGACGCCCAGCCCCGCATCAGACAGAGCGATCTGGCAGGGTGCGATGGTGCGCTCCACCAGAGTTTCCACCAGGGACTCAAGCTTAGCCCGGGTAATTTTGGTCACCAGATGCTTCGGCCCCGTGCTGTCCGCGGTGATGTAGGGAAGGTTCACTTCCGTCTGCTGGCTCGAGGACAGCTCGATCTTCGCCTTCTCCGCCGCTTCCTTCAGGCGCTGCTTCGCGAGCGGATCGGTGCGCAGATCGATGCCATTCGTGTTCTGGAACTCCTCGGCGAGGTAGTCGATGAGCACGATGTCGAAATCTTCCCCACCAAGGAAGGTATCGCCGTTGGTGGAGAGCACTTCGAACTGGTGCTCGCCGTCTACTTCGGCGATTTCAATAATGGACACGTCGAAGGTCCCGCCGCCAAGGTCGTAAACGGCGATCTTTGAATCTCCGCGCTTCTTGTCCATGCCGTAGGCCAGGGCGGCGGCCGTGGGCTCGTTGATGATGCGCTTCACCTGGAGACCGGCAATGCGGCCTGCGTCCTTCGTGGCCTGACGCTGGGAATCGTCGAAGTAGGCCGGAACGGTGATGACCGCCTCCGTAACCGCTTCTCCAAGGTAATCCTCGGCGGTCTTCTTCATTTTCTTCAGCACTTCCGCCGACACCTGGGGCGGGGCCATCTTCTGCCCCTTGGCTTCTACCCATGCGTCCCCGTTGTCCGCCTTCACGATGTTGTAGGGCACCATGCTGATGTCTTTCTGAACTACGCCATCGTCGAAGCGGCGACCGATCAAGCGCTTCACCGCGAAGAGGGTGTTCGTGGGGTTGGTCACCGCCTGGCGCTTGGCGGACTGCCCCACGAGGATCTCCCCATCCTCCGTGTAGGCCACGATGGACGGGGTGGTGCGATCCCCTTCGGCGTTTTCAATGACTTTCGGACTCCCGCCCTCAAGGACGACCACACAGGAATTCGTGGTGCCGAGGTCGATGCCAATAATCTTGCCCATGAGAGCGTCTCCAAGCTGTGGGGGGCGGGCCTCCTCGGCCCAGCCGTGTTATCTGATCCTTATATCGGTACGGCAGGGGCCGCTTTCAAGGGCTAGGCGCCCTTCGCGACCACCACCATGGCGGCCCGGAGGAGCCGGCCATTCAACGCGTAGCCTTTTTGCAGCACATCCACCACGGAACTGGGCGCAGCGTTGGGCGCATCAATCATGGCCATGGCCTGGTGCTGTTCCGGATCGAAGGGCTCACCGTGAGGATCGATGAGCGTGATGCCCGCCTTGCCGAAGGTATCGATGAAAAGGCGATGGCACAGGGTCACCCCCTCGGCCATGGCCTTGGTGTCTTCCCCCTCCGCGAGCGCACCGGCCGCCTCTACGGCCTTCTCGATACTGTCGAGCACGGGCAAGAGCTCCCCGGCGAACTTCTCCAGGGCGAACTTGCGAGCTTGCTCCAGATCCCGCGCCGCCCGGCGACGAATATTGTCCGCCTCGGCCTGGGCCCGCAGCGCTAGATCCCGGAAGCTCGCGGCCTCCTCCTGAGCCTGCAGTAGCGCCGGATCCACTTCGTCGGCCGGGTCCGCGACCTCAGGCGCGTCCCCCGCTTCGGCAACGCCGTCCTGGGCCGCCCTCGCGACATCTTCGTAGGCCTTTGCCGATGCCTCTGCCCGGCCGCCGTCTTGCTCCGGGTCGCTTGCCTCGTTCGTCATGATCGCTGTTCCTTCCCTTCCAATGCGTGAACGCCCCAGGACACGCGCGGGGGGCGCGACGCCTGTGCGAGCCTGTGCGAAAGGAGCGATATGGGGACGGAAAGGGGTAGCTTCAAGGGCCCAGCGGGTCCTTCCTTAAAGCTGGTGACGAAGGGCCGCGCTGAGGAGCCGAGCCGTCGCGTCGACCACGGGAATTACCCGCTGGTAGGCCATGCGTGTTGGCCCAATCACCCCGAGGACCCCCGCCGCCTGACCGTCGACTTCGTAGGGGGCGGTTACCATAGAATAGTCCAGGAAAGGCTTGTAGCCCGACTCATCACCGATAAAGAGGTGCACGCCCTCGGCGTCCAAGCTGCGATCGAGGAGACGAAGCACGTCACGCTTGCGGCCGAAGGCGTCAAAGAGGCCCCGCACCGTGTCCATATCATCCCCGGACACGAAGTTGAGGAGGTTCCCCTCCCCAGCCACGACGTAATCCCCGTCTTGCCCCAGAGGGCCATCGTCGAAGGCATCGGCGGCGACCTCGAGCATTTCCGTAAGCAAGGTGTTCAGGCGACTTTTATCCGCCTCCATGCTCGCCAGGAGCGTGCTCCGGAGCGTCGCCACGGAAGCGCCGGCACAATGACTATTAATGAAGTTCGCCGCCTGCTGGAGTTCCTCACGCTCAAAGGGTCGGGGGCTGCTAATGATGCGGTTCTCCACCTCGTAGTCGTTCACCACGAGCACCACCAGGATGCGCTCCCCGGAAAGAGGCAGGAACTCGACCTGGCGCAGGGTGGTGATCTCCCGCCGCGGAAGGGTAACCAGGCCGGCCATGCGGGTAATGCCGGACAGCAGGGAGGAGGCCGTGGCCACGAGCTCCTTGGGACTACGCTCCGTTTTCAGCTCGTGCTGAATCAATGACAGGGCGTCCGACCCCAAGGGCTGGACCTGAATGAGGGAATCGACAAAGAAACGCAGCCCCTGAGCCGTGGGGACCTTCCCCGCAGAGGTGTGAGGGGAGGTCACGAGCCCCATGATCTCTAGGTCCGCCATGACATTTCGCACGGTGGCCGAGGAGATCTTCAACGCCGATTCCGACGCCAGCTGCTTGGAAGATACGGGCGCGCCCTTTTCAATGTAGTGCTCGACCAACAGCTTCAACAAGACATTCGCCCGCTCGGCGCGCGGATCGGCGGTGCGGTCGTCTCGCTTCGCGGTCGCTTTATCCATAGGGCGGGAAAACATGAGTTGAGGAACACGCTCTAGGGTTTACCGAAGTCCGGCCAGAAGCGCAACGGTTCCCGTGTAGCAAGCCTCGCCCTTGCCCCGCTTTCGGCGCCAGCGCACACTATTCGCCGCCGCAGGGCCCGCGGCGCCCGGGAGCTTATCCATGCTCTGTCACCTTGAAATTCAAGACTTTGCGATCGTCGACGCCCTAACCGTCACCTTCGAGGCCGGCTTCACGACCATTACCGGAGAAACGGGCGCCGGCAAATCCATCATGCTTGACGCCCTGGGCCTCGTGCTCGGCGATCGGGCCCAGGGTCGACTGGTGCGGGAGGGCCGCCCCAGTGCGCAGCTCGCTGCAGAATTTTCCGTGGCCGCCATTCCCAAGGCCCAGGCTTGGCTCGATGCCCAAAGCCTCCGGGACCCGGACGCCCCGGACCGGTGCCTGCTTCGACGTACGCTAACGGAGGACGGCCGCTCCCGGGCCTATATCAACGGCCGCACCGTAACCCTAGGGGAGCTTCGGGCCCTCGCGGAGCAGCTCATCGACATCCACGCCCAACACGCTCACCAGTCCCTGCTGCGCCCCGCCATTCAGCGGGAGCAGCTCGATAGCTTTGGGCAACACGAGGCCCTCGTCGAGGCCGTGGCCGAGGCCTTTGAGGCTTGCCAAGACGCGACTCTGGAGCTTGAGCGGCTCCGCAGCGCTCAGGCGGAGCGCCGGGATCGACAAGCGCTCCTGCGCTACCAGCTGGAGGAGCTCGACACCCTGAACCCCCAGGCCGGGGAAGGCCCGGCTCTAGAACAGACCCAGCGGCGCCTGGCCCACGCTGAGGAAACGCTGCTCGCCCTGCGCCAATGCCGGGGCGCTCTGCTCGAAGAGGACGGCGCCGTGGCGGACCAGCTTCGACGCCTGGAGCACCAGCTTAGCCAGCTGCGGGACGAGGCCCCGGCTCTGACCTCCGCGCGAAACCTTCTGATGGAAGCGCGGGTGAATGTCGAGGAAGCCGCCGATGCGCTCCGGCGCTACGAAGACAACCTCGACCCTGATCCGGAAGCCCTCGCGGAAGCAGAAAACCGTCTATCGGCGCTCCACGACGCGGCCCGAAAGCATCGCGTGGAGCTCGACGCCCTACCGGCGCACCACGAAGCGCTGGCAGAGGAGCTCGCGAGCCTGGACGCCGATGACGGCGCTCTCGAGCAGCTTAGCGCTGCCCAAGCTGCCCTCGCACAGGCTCTTCATGACGCCGCCATACGCCTCTCAAAAGCGCGAAGCACGGCTGCGAAGGCCCTGGAAACGGCGGTCAGCGGAGAGCTGCAGCGCCTAGGGATGAAGACTGCCCGCTTCGTCGTTGCCCTTCCCGCGCTGGAGGCGCCAGGACGCCACGGCCAGGAGGGCATCGAATTTCAAATCGCTACCCGGAAGGGCGCCACCCCCGGGGCTCTGGGGCAGATCGCCTCCGGGGGCGAGCTGTCGCGCATCTCCCTGGCCATTTTGGTAGTCACCGCGGCCTCGGCGCAGACCCCCTCACTGGTGCTGGACGAAGCGGACGTGGGTATTGGCGGGGGCACGGCGGAGATCGTCGGCCAACTCCTGAAAACCCTGGGCGCCCACACCCAGGTGCTGGCGGTGACGCACCAGCCCCAGGTGGCGGCGCAGGGCAGCCATCATCTGCGGGTACGCCAGGCAGGCACTGAGGCCGCCATCGAAGTGCTCAGCGAAGAAGAGCGCATCGAAGAGCTGGCCCGCATGCTTGGGGGCCTCAAAATCACTGCTCAAACCCGCGCACACGCCGCAGAAATGCGGGCTCAGGGTTCGTGACCCGGAAGGCCCAAGGCCGTATCATCGGCGCCTTCGCTTTGGGTCGAAATCTATGACACGCGCCTTACTGATCACCGGCCTTACGGTCATCCTTGCCGGCTGCAGCCTGCCGGACCCACGGAATTTCCGCTTTCCCGGGGTGTACCGGGTGACCGTGCAGCAGGGGAACGTTATCACTCAGGACATGGTGGACCGGCTTAAGCCCGGCATGACCGGACGGCAGGTGCGTTTCATCATGGGCGAGCCGGTCATCAACAATACCTTCCGCCCGGACCGCTGGGATTACGTCTACACCGTCCAGCCTGGGGGCGGAGCGCGGCTGGCCCAGCGCCTCACGCTCTACTTTGAAGCCGACGCCCTCGTGGGCTTTGAGGGGGACTTCATCCCCACGGCCGTGGCAGAAGCGCAAAATACGGAGCAGGTTCCGGGCGCCGCCCTGCCGGGCAGCCTAGAAACCCGCGAGGCCGAACCGGACGCCTAGCGCGCGGCCCGGGCTCGGCGCTGGGCCTTGGGATCGAGCAAAAGGGGCCGATGGCTTTCCACCTGGTCTCCGTCCTTTAGGAGCCGATCCAACTCAACCGCCTCTCCAAATACCCCTACTAGGGTCTCTTCCGTAGCAGGCCACCCCACGGCGGCCAGCGCATCGCGCACCGTTGCCCCCAGGGGCAAGGTAAAGCGGTGAATTTCGCTTTTACGCGGCACGGGCACGGACACCAAGGTGACGCGGATCATCCGTAGAGGGCCTTCGCCCGCTGGCAAAACGCCTCCACAAGCGTATCCGCGCTGCTACTGAGCAGAGCGCCAAGGGCTGCCGTAGCCAGCCGCCCCCGATATTGGAAAGTAAGGGTCAGGCCGATCTTGCAGGCATCCTCCCCCAGGGCCTTAAAGGTCCAATCGCCGGTGAAGGTGGTGAAGGGGCCATCGACCAGCTCGAGGCGCATGGCGGTGAAAGGGATGAGCGTATTGCGCGTGGTGAAGGCGTACTCTACCCCCCCGCGCTTTAAACGCAGGGAGGCTTCGATGAGGGCGTCCGTTTCCGCGAGCACATCGGCGTCGACACACCAGGGCACAAACTCCGGGTAGCGCCGCACGTCATTCACCAGGGTGAACATGCGCTCCACCGAGAAGGGCAGAAGCGCACTGCGATCTAGGGTGGCCACGCCTCAGACAGTCGAAATCACGGTGTAGACAAAGACCACCAGCACGCCCGCGGGAGCGATGAAGCGGCTTAGCACCTGCCACAGGGCGTAGCGACCGTCGTCAAAGCCAAGCTGGCCCACCACTGTGCTCTTCGGCAGCACCCAGCCCACGAAGAGAGCGATGAGCATCCCGCCTAGGGGCAGGAGGGTGTTGTTGGCCAGGAAATCCACGGTGTCGAAGAAGTTCTTGCCGAAGAAGATCTGCACGTCTGCCCAGATGTTGAAGGAGAAAACGGTCCCAAGCCCCAGGGCCCAGGAGATCACCCCAAGAGTGACGGCCACCCGGCCGCGCTTCGCGTTGTAATCCTCCACCAGCCACGCCAGCGCCGGCTCCGTGAGGGAGATGGCTGAGGTGAGGGCCGCAAAGCTGACCAGTAGGAAGAAGACGCCGCCGAAGATGGCGCCAAAGGGCATTTGCCCAAAGGCCAGGGGCAGGGTCACAAACATCAGCCCCGGGCCCTCCGCCGGGTTCAACCCGTTAGCGAAGACCAGGGGGAATATCACCAGCCCCGCCGCCACGGCCACGAAGGTATCCAGCAGGGCGATGGTGAAGATCGTAGAGGTAATGGAGGCGTTCGAGGGCACGTAGGCGCCATAGGCCATAATCGCGCCCATGCCCAGGGACAAGGTGAAAAACGCCTGCCCCATGGCATCAAGCACCCCTTCCACACCGAGCCGTTCGGGATGGAAAGAGAACATGAAATCGAGGCCCTGGGCGAGGCCCCCGGAGGTCAGGGAGTAGCCGAGGAGCACGAGCAGCAGAAGCAGCAGAAGGGGCATAAACCAGCGAATGGCGAGCTCGAGCCCCCCAGAGACGCCCCGCGCCACAATGAATATGGTCACGGCCATGAACGCCGTTTGGAGGCCGATCATCAGCAGCGGATCCGCGAGCAGCCCATCAAAGGCTGCGGAAGCTGCCTCCCCCGTAGTGCCCTGGAAGGTGCCGGCGCTGACCTCAAAAAGGTAATAAAGAGACCAGCCCGCAATCACGCCGTAGAAGGACAGGATCAAAAAGCCTGCGGCGACCCCCATCCAGCCGATAAGCGTCCAGGCCGGGGAGGCATCGGAGAGCTTGACCAGCTGGCGCATGGAGTTGATGGGGCTTTGCCGAGTTTCCCGACCCATGAGCACTTCCGCCATCATGATGGGGATACCGATGAGGAAGATGCAGGCGAGGTAGACCAGTATGAAGGCGCCGCCGCCGTTCTCCCCGGCCATGTAGGGGAACTTCCAGATGTTGCCGAGGCCCACCGCCGAGCCCGCCGCCGCCAGGATGAACATCCAGCGGCTGCTCCACATGCCGTGCTGAGAAGTATCGCCTCCGAGGGCCATGGCACCTGCCTTTTCGCTGAGGGCTCCCGCGGGAGCGAAGCGCC
>JADHNT010000044.1 GCA_016779385.1 Pseudomonadales bacterium | reverse complement strand
GAGCGCTGTCCCACCGGCGCTTGGGATATGCAGCGTTTCCTCTATCAAGTCACGAAGGCGGGCCAGCCATGCAGCCAAAGCAAGCGATAAACGATTTCGTTATCAAGTTTGCGAACGTCAACGGCACCGGCTCCGCCAGTGCCAACGGCATGTTCGCCAAAGCCATCTTCCGCATGGGGATCCCCGTGAGTCCGCGGAATATCTTTCCATCCAACATCCAGGGTATGCCCACCTGGTATGAAGTTCGGGTGAGCCAGGACGGCTACCTGGGCCGCCGGGGAGGTACGGACATTATGGTGTGCGTGAATCCCCAGAGCATGGCTCAGGATGTCGCTGGCGTAGAGCCTGGGGGCTACTTCGTTTACGACAATACGAAGCCGTTGGAGCCGCGCTTTCTTCGGGACGATATCCACTACATCGGCCTGCCCCTGACGGAAATCTGCCTTCGCGAATACACTGATGCGCGGCAACGGCTGTTGTTTAAGAACGTCATTTACGTGGGGGCCTTGGCTGCGCTTTTGAATATCGATTTCACCATTTTGAAGGACTTGGTGAGCGATCAGTTCAAGGGCAAGGAGCGGCTGATCACGCCGAATATCTATGCCCTTGAGCTGGGCTATCAGTACGCGCAGGCGAACTTCAGCTGCCCCCTCAGCATTCATCTTGAGCGGGGGCATCGGGCAGCGAAGCACATTGAGGAGTTCGACAACATCCTCATGGATGGAAACACCGCTGCGGCTCTGGGGGCGGTGTACGCCGGTGCCACGGTCGCCGCCTGGTATCCCATTACCCCGTCGACCTCGGTGGTCGACGCCTTCGATACCTACTGCCGGCGGCTGCGCATCGACCCGGGCACGGGGAAGAAAAACTACGCCATCGTGCAGGCGGAGGATGAGCTCTCGGCCATGGGCATGGTGATCGGGGCCAACTGGAACGGCGCCCGGGCTTTCACAGCGACCAGCGGCCCGGGAGTTTCGCTCATGAGCGAATTTCTGGGCCTGGCTTACTTCGCCGAGGTGCCGGCGGTGCTCATCGACGTGCAGCGCGCTGGCCCCTCCACGGGGATGCCGACGCGCACTCAGCAGTCGGACATTTTGGCGGCGGCCTATGCGTCCCACGGGGACACGAAGCATGTCCTGCTGTTCCCCGCGACCCCCGCGGAGTGCTTCAGCATGACCGTGGAGGCCTTTGATCTCGCCGAGCGGCTGCAAACGCCCATCATCATCATGAGCGACCTCGATCTGGGCATGAACGAGTGGATGTCGCCGCCCCTGGAGTTTGACGATAGCTACCGCTACGACCGGGGCAAGGTCCTCGACGCTGAAGCGCTAGACGCCATGACCGAGCGCTTCGGGCGCTACCTGGATGTGGACGGGGACGGCATTCCCTATCGCACCTATCCCGGGGCGCACCCGAGTAAGGGCGCGTATTTCACCCGGGGCACCTCCCGGGACGAATACGCCGCCTATACGGAGGATGGCCAGGCTTACGTGCGCAACATGGATCGACTTCTGAAGAAGTTTGAGACGGCCAAGCAGCTCGTTCCGGAGCCGAAGCTCAAGGAAGCGGAGATGGAGACACGGAACGGCGCGGTGTTCTTTGGCACCACGGCGTCCCCGGCCTACGAGGCCATCGAGATCCTGGAGAAGGAGGGGATTTGCATCGATACGCTGCGCATCCGTTCCTTCCCCTTCAACGAAGACGTGGAGCAGTTTATTCGGGAGCACGACCGGATTTTTGTGATTGAGCAAAACCGCGACGGGCAAATGAGGCGCCTGCTGCTCAATGAGACCAGCGTTCCCGTGAAAGATCGGCTTATCCCCATTCTTGAATATGATGGACTTCCGGTCACGGCGCGGAAAATCGCCGGCATGATCCGAAACTTCATTACCCTGGGCAACGTGACGCCGATTACTCGGCGGGCTCAGGCTGAGGAGATCTCCGCATGACCTACATCAAACCCGCTTTCCGTCATCCCAAGGCCCCCGTCAACGACCTGGGGTGGACCCGCCAGGATTACGAGGGCGGGCTCTCGACCCTCTGCGCGGGCTGCGGCCACGACTCCATCAGCGCGGCCATCGTGGATGCCTGCTTCCAGCTGAATATCGAGCCGCATCGGGTGGCCAAGCTCTCGGGCATTGGCTGTTCGTCGAAGACCCCAGCCTATTTTCTTTCCGGCTCCCACAGCTTCAACTCCGTGCACGGCCGCATGCCTTCTGTAGTGACCGGGGCGAACCTCGCGAACCGGGACCTGATCTACATCGGGGTTTCGGGAGACGGGGATACGGCGTCCATTGGCCTGGGGCAATTTGCCCATGGCGCCCGGCGGAATCTCAATATGACCTATATCGTAGAGAACAACGGATGCTATGGCCTGACCAAGGGCCAGGATTCGGCCACCATGGATACGGGGACCGTGAACAAGAAAGGGGATCAAAATCTCTCCACCCCCATGGATGTGGCGCGCCTGGCCATCGAGGTGGGGGCTACCTTTGTGGGCCGGAGCTTCTCGGGGGACAAGGAGCAACTTGTGCCCCTCATCAAGGCGGCTCTAAGCCATCGCGGCTTTGCCTTGCTAGATGTGATCTCTCCCTGTGTCACCTTTAACAACCACCAGGGGTCGTCCAAGAGCTATGAGCACTTCCGGAGCGTGAAGGAGGTAATGCCCCTGGATTTCGTCCCTGTACGGGAGGAAATCACCGCGAGCTATGCGTCTGGCACGACCTGTGAGGTGCGCATGCACGACGGCTCTATGGTGCGACTGCACAAGCAGGATAGCGACCACGACATCGAAGATCGGCAGTCTGCGCTCCAGGCCATCGCTCATTACGAGAGCCAGGGTAAGGTTCTGACGGGGCTGCTCTACATCGATCGTGATAGCGAAGAGCTACACGATCAGCTAGGGACGGCGCGCCGTCCCCTAAACACGCTGGCGGAGCAGGAGCTTTGCCCCGGCTCGAAGTTCCTCGACAGCATCAACGCGGGTCTGAGATAGGATCGATTTTCGACTGCGGCGGCGCTAGCCTAGCGTGCCTACGCCCCTAACCCCGGGAGGGAGACCATGGGCTACCACCATCTGGCGCTGGCCGCCAAAGATATGAAAGCCATCCATCACTTTTACGAAACGGTGATGGGCTTCACCCTGGTGAAGGTCGAAGTTGGGCCGTCTCCCCAGGGCGGCTGGGCAAAGCACTTCTTCTATCGCATGGAAGACGACTCAAAATTCATCGCCTTCTGGGAGATGCACGACATGCCCGGAGTCGACAACAGCTTTGAAACAAACCTCTCTAAGGCCGCTGGGCTACCCGATCACATTAATCACATCTCCTTCGATGTGAAGGATGCCGCCGAGCTGGAGCAGCGCCGTGCGCAGTGGCAGGCGGCCGGGTGCGATGTGCTCGAGGTAGACCACAACTGGTGCCATTCCATCTACACCAAGGATCCGAATGACAACCTCGTGGAGTTCTGCCTCACGACGGGCAGCTTTACGGAGGAAGATCGCCGCTACGCCCTGGCTCAGCTGACCAGCGAAGCGCCAGAGTTCTCCAAGCCCCCGGCCTTCGTGACGACCCATAAGGCCACCGCCTAGGGCCAGGCCTCGCCCCGCGGTTGCAGGCGATAGGCAAGGTGGGTGGCAAGCACCACTAGTAGGGAGAGGCTGGTCGACGCCAGAACGATGCCGTTCCAACCATAGGCGGCGTAGGTGCTGGTGCCGAGCGCACTCCCTAGGCCGGCGAGGAGGAACATGATTGTCGTGTAGAGGGTCATGAGGCGGGTGCGGATGGCAGGATCTTCTCGAAGGGCGGTCATGCGGCCGGTGACGTCGATCACCGGTCCCGCAATGCTGGTGAGGGTGATGGGCAGCATCACCCAAAGCCAATGCAGATGCACCAGCGCCAGGCTCGCCACGCCTATAAACTGCAAAACTGCTAAGCGTCGCCGCGCCCGCTCCGGTCCGAGGCCATCGGCCCAGCGGCCTAGGCGGGCGGTGGTCAGGAGGTTCAGCGCGGTCAGCAGCGCAAGGCCGCCGACAAGATCCGTGCCTAGCTCCCAGCGAGGCCCGGTCAAATGGAGGCCAAGGCCCAGCCAGAGCAGAAGGAAAATGGCGAAGCTGAGCCCCTGAATAGCACCCGAGAGCAGGACCCTAGGATGGCTCAGGGCGAGGCGACCTAGGGCGCGCATCATGGCCCCATAGCGATGCTGAGGAGCCGTTTCGGCCTTCCCGTCTCTGCCTTCTAGGCGCCAAGCTAGCAGGACCAGGGCGAGGGCCATGAGCCCCGTGGCAACGCCGTATACGGTGCGCCAGCCGCCATATTCGGCGAGGACGCCGGACCCCGTACGAGAGAGCAAAACCCCTGCGACCACGCCGGTGGTCAAGGTTGCCGTGGCCCGTCCAAGTTGAGCGCCTTCCACGCGCTTTGAAACATAGGCCGGCAAAAGGTAGGGGGTTAGGGTGAAAAAGCCGAGCACCGTGCTCGCAGTGAGGAAGAGGCTATAGCTCTGGGCCAGGGCCATGGTGGCGAGGGAAAGGAGCTGCACCGTGATGCAGAGCAACACCAGTTTGCGATTGCTCACGAAGTCCCCGAGGGGCAGGAGAAAGAACACGCCAAGGGCCAGGGCCACCTGATTCAGGGCCGGCACCGCGCCAATCTCAGCGGCGCCGATGCCGAACTCTTCGGCCACGCGCCCGATGATCGGATGGATGTAGTACGCGTTGGCGGTGACGACGCCGGCGGCGAGGGCCAAAAGAGCCACCGCGCGGGGGCTTAGGGAAGAGGCAGGGGCCATGGCAAGAGCGATTCCTGGGAGCGGGGGAGGCGCATCATACTGGCCCCGGGGGAGACTGCCCAAGGGGAGATGGCGGGGGTAGAGTGATCGCCTAACCAGAAGAGGGGGGAGTCACCATGAGCACGCCGTTATGGGCCCAAAGCGCCACCACGCTGGCCAAAATGATTCGCAGCAAGGAGGTGAGCAGCCGAGAGGTGGTTTCGGCCCACGTCGATCGCATTGAGGCGGTCAATGGCCAGGTTCGGGCGATTACGGCGGTGCTGGCTGACTCGGCGCTGGCCGCCGCCGACGCCGCGGATCGCTCGGAGCCCCAAGGTCCCTTCCACGGTGTGCCCTTCTCCATCAAGGAAAATATCGATTGCATGGGTAGCGCGACCACCCAGGGCCTGCCGGCCCTAAAGGACGCCATCCCCGCGGTCGATGGGCCCACGGTGGAGCGCATGAAGGCCGCCGGGGCCATCCCGCTGGCGCGCACAAACCTGCCCGAGATGGGGCTGCGTATTGATACGGAGAACCCCCTGCACGGGCGGACCTTTAACCCCTGGAACCCTGCCGTTGCCGTCGGTGGCAGCAGTGGCGGGGAGGGCGCGGCGTTGGCCACGGGCATGTCCCCCCTGGGCCTTGGGAATGACATTGGCGGGTCGCTCCGAAATCCGGCTTTTTGCTGCGGGATTACCTCCATCAAGGCAACCCCAGGACGCATCCCCTGGGCCCTCTCCCTGGTACCGGCAGAGCAGACCGTGGCCTACGGGCTCATGATCTCCGAGGGTCCTATGGCCCGTACCGTGGCCGATGTGAAAGCGGCTTATGACGTGCTGGTGGGGTGGCACCCTCGCGACCCCTTTAGCGTCGATGCGGGCCAAGGCGCCTTCCCTCCCGTCCCGAAGCGGGCGGCGCTGGTCACGGAGATCCCTGGTGTCACCTTGCCCGAGGCCTTTGTCGAGGCTATCCAGCGGGCTGGAGTCATCCTCGCAGAGGCGGGCTGGGAGGTGGTTCCTGCGGTGCCTCCAGAACTTCCCCGGGTCCATGAGGTCTGGGCCCATCTTCTTTTGGGCGATGTGCTGCCCAATGGCCCCATGCTCGAAGCGGTGATGAGCCCGCCGGCCGTGGCCATGCTGGGGAGGCTTGCGGAACGCTTCCCCGCGGAGGCCATGGGCCCCGACGTTGTGCACCGGGAACGCTACCGACTGATGCAGGCCTGGTCCGCGTTCTTCCAGGAAACGCCTCTGGTGATTGGCCCCGGCTGGACCGACTTCCCCTTTCCCATTGGCGCCGATCTGGACCCGGAGCACGGCATCGATACCACCCTGGACCGGCTGCGCTTCGTGACCCCAGGCAATTTGCTGGGTCTGCCAGCCATGCCCGTACCCCTGGGGGTAACTGACGGTTTACCCCTCGCGGTGCAGATCTATGCCGACCGCTGGCGGGAAGATTTGTGCTTCGAGGCAGCGGCGCTGCTTGAAGCGGCGGCGGGAACCCTGACCCCCATCGACCCGATGGCCTAAGTATTTTTTCACCGCTGCGACGGAAACGGGGGTCGACATCCGTATAGGAGACAGGCTTCGAAGGCGGGCTTCGAGGCTTGCGATCTTAGGAGTCGATGCGATGAGAACGGTGAAGCGGTTTAGCGAAGGGCTGGTGGTAGCGGGGCTGGTGATGGGCCTCGCCATCAATGCGGCTGCGGCCCCGGGCGGCGGCTCGGGGAAGGGCCTCCGGGGAGAGCGCTCCGCAGCGGGGGCAGAACACCAGCATGCGCGCGGCGAACGCGGTGATCGGGGAAAGCACGGCGAGCGCGGTGAATGGCGCAAGGGCCCTCGCCCCGAGGGGCTCCGTCCCCAGGTTTCAGTCTTTGAAGTTGTAGCGGCCGAAGAGGAGGCTAGCTGATGAAAATGCGTCTTGGAAAAGGTGCGCCCTGGGCGATGGGCGGTGTGTTCGTCGCGGCGCTGATGGCGGGGGCCACGGCCATCGCGGCGCCCAAGGCCGTGGAAGATCGGGTGTTTGAACGCCTTGATCAAAATGGCGATGGGGTGCTCAGTCGGGAGGAGTTCCGCTTGCCAACGCCCCCCGGGAATCGCGAGGCGGGCCCCCACGGGAAGCCCTCGGGGGAAGGGCGTCGAAGCGATCGCATGGCAACCCTTGACGCCGACGGTGATGGGTTTATCAGCGCTTCGGAGTTCGTCCTTCCGCCCCAGGGTCCCCTTTGGGCTGCGGATCGGGACGGGGATGGGGTGCTGACGCGGGTAGAGCTTGAAGCCCAGCTGGAAGGGCGGAAGGGCCGGCGAGCAGAGCGGGCCTGGGCTTTCTTTGAAGGTGGCGATCTGAACGGAGATGATGCCCTGACGGCGGAAGAGGTTCGTCAGAGCCTCTTTCAGCGCCTGGATCGGGACGGCGATGGTCGCCTGGGGCCCGACGAGCGTCCCCGTCGGGGCGGCTGGGGCGAGAATTCCTAGGCCGGCGTGTTCACGGAAGCGGAGGAAGGGCAGCGGGTTTGCCAAGTGGCTCAGGGGGATCGAAAAGCCTTTGCCGAGCTGGCGGCCTACTACCTTCCTAAGCTTGAGCAGTACGGAACGCGCTTGAGCGGCCGCTCGGTCCAGGGCGAGGACCTCGCCCAGGAAACGCTGCTCCAGCTGTGGCTTGAGGCCGGGCGCTTTGATCCGTCGCGGGGCCGGCTCAGCACCTGGCTCTACCGCATTGCGCGGAATCGCTTTCTAGATCAGCAGCGCCAGGGCTGGCGCTGGCTAGGCCTCGAGTCCCTTGAGGGCCGGGGCGGTATTCCTGACCCGGAACTAGAGCAGCTGAGTGATGCGCGGGAGGTTCAGCAGGCGCTGCAGCGCCTCCCGGAGCGACAGCGCAGTGCTTTGCTGCTTTCCTACTACGAAGGTTTGAGTCAGAAGGAGGTCGCCGAGGTGCTTGGGCTTGGCCTGCGGGCCGTGGAGTCCTTGATCGTGCGGGCCCGGCGCGCCCTGGGAAAGACCTTGGAGGAAGAGCATGCAAGAACCCCATGAGACTCTGGAGGCGCGGACGCGCCTAGATAGCTGGCTTGATCGCTATACGGTCACCCCGAAGGCTGACCTCGAGCACCTGCTTTTAAACCTGCCTCCCCAGGAAACTTTGGCGCGCGATCAGTCTCGGCGCAGATGGGTTGCTAGCGGCGCAAGGTGGGGGGGCTTGCAAGATCTTTGGCGCCCCGTTGCGCTGGCGGCGCTGCCCGTCCTCCTCGGTTTTCTTCTCAGTTCAGCGCTACCCACGGGGAACGGCGATAGCTGGGAAGCCTCGGAGCAGTGGGTGTTCGCGGCAGGCGGAGAGGGGTACTACCCATGAGCAAAACCCGCGTAGTTTTGATTTTTTCCTTAGGGTTGAACCTGCTGGTGCTCGGCGTGGTGCTTGGCCATGCCTGGCGTGGGGGCTTCGATCGGGGGCCGCTGCCCCTCAGCTGGGGGCTACGCAGTTTATCCCCGGAAGCACGGGCCCAGGTCATGCCCCGCCTCAGAGAGAACCTCCAGGAGAGCTGGGGCCATCGCCGCGCCCTTCGCCAGGCAGTGCGGGAGGTGGAGGCCGCGGTGGGGCGAGAGCCCTTTGATCGACCAGGGCTTACGGAAGCCCTCGCGGTGTTGCGAGGTGCGACAAATGCCTTCCAGCAGCAGATGCATGAGCGCGCTTTAGTCGTGCTCGCGGAGCTTTCGCCCGAGGATCGCCGAGCCGTGGCGGCCCTGCTGCTTCGTCCCGGACCGCATCGCCATGGCGCGCCGGGGCAGGGGGGGCGGCCCACCGGAGGCCGGCCACCGGGTCCACCACCGGGATTTGAACCGAGCGCGGGGCCCGTGCCATGAGGGGAAGCAGCCTGTGGTTTAGCCTTGCGGCGCTGGGGGCGCTGTTGCCCTATGGAGTTTTCTGGCCCTTCCTTCAGGCCTAGGGGGGCGATCTCCTTGCGCTTTGGCGGCAGGTCAGCGCTAGCCCTGGATCGCAGTTTTTTGCCATGGATGTGCTGGTGTCAGGGCTGGTGCTTCCCCTATGGATCGTGAGGGACCGCCGGCCGGTCACCAGAACCCGACGGTTCTCGTGCCTAGTAGGTCTGGGAACCATCGGGGTGTCCTTTGCGCTGCCACTCTGTCTAGCTTTTCGTGCCGAAACTGCAGACCAATGTGAAGTCGCTTCGTGAAACGGCAACACAACGAAAAAGGCCCCGCAGCGCGGGGCCTTCGTTATGCGGGGGAATCGCCTAGAGGCCCTTGATGGCTCCCGCAATGGCGTCGAGTGAGCCGGACACCACGGAGCGAGCGCTTGCCACGTTCATGCGCATGTAGCCATCGCTGCCTTCGCCGTAGACCGATCCGGCGTTTAGATAAACCCCTGCTTTGTAAGTGAGCCAATCCTGGAAGTTTTCTTCCGGGGTCTTTCCCCCGTACTGGGCCAGTTCACTAGGATCAATCGCCTTGATCACCTTCCCGAAGTTCAGGAAAGTCATGAAGGTGCCTTCGTTTCGCACGTAACCCACCTGGGGCATTTTTGCCTTGACGGTCTGCTCCACAAGATCATGGGTGCCATCAATGTAGTCCCGGGCCTGGTTGAACCAGTCCTGCCCTTCAGCATAAGCCGCTTCGTTCGCCACCACCCCGAGGGTGGACAGTTCGGCGCGGTGGTACTGCTTGACGCGCTCCAGAAGCACCGAGCTCTTCGAGTAGAAGTAGGCGTTCTTCATGCCCGCCAGGTTGAAGGTTTTGCTGATGGCATTGCAGGTGATGCTGTTCTCCACCACCGGTTGATCCTTTAGGGTCGCGAAGGGGACATAGCGATGGCCCTTGCGCACAAAGTCGCCGTGGATCTCGTCGGAGAGCACGACGATCTTGTGCTCTAAAGCGAGACGCCCGAGGCGAAGCAGCTCTTCCTCCCGCCACACGTTACCTGTGGGATTCTGGGGGTTGCAGAGAATCAGCACCCGGACGTCCGGGGTCATCTTTCGTTCCAGATCGGCCCAGTCAATCTCAAAGCGGCCGTTCTTCAGGGCCATGGGGCTATCGACGTAATCGATCCGAGCGGCCTTTACCATGCTGTAAAAGCCGGAGTAGGCCGGGCTCATGATGAGCGCCTTGTTGTTCCGCGGCACCAGTGTGCGCAGGGCGGCGATCATGCCCGGGTAGACCCCGTCGGAGATCACCAGCTCTCGGGGATCGAGATCGAGGCCGTGGCGCTCACCGTTCCATTTGATAATGCCGTCCCGAAGCCCGTCCGTAGAGGCCATGTAACCCCAGGTGTGATGTTGCACGCGGGCGGTGAGGGCTTCCGTAATGCAGGGGGCACACTCGAAATCCATGGTGGCCACGCCCATGCCGTAGCGGAAGACGCCCTCCGGGAAGTCCCGGGAGGGGCCATCCCAGCGGGCCGTATTCGTATTTCGCCGGTCGTAGACCGTGTCGAAATCGTAACGCCCACCCTTCATGGGAATGTGGGTGCTGCCAGCTGCCTGGGCGCTCGCGCTGCCCGCGAGGGCGACACCCCCGCTGGCCCCGGCCAGGGCCGTGAGCCCCGCGCTTTGAAGAAAGCTACGACGGTTGAAGCCCGTAGATGTGCTCATGTGGTTCCCCTTATTAGTGCCGTGACGTTTAGCGCCACTTATCGGTATGTTCTTGTTCTGAGCATAGTACGGACGGCCATAAACCGAAACGCTTGGGTTCATGGAACTTTTGTGCACTTAAGCCGAGTTTGAAGCTCGGTTTTTCCCGGGAGGGGCCATGGGGACGAAGGAATGGGCTGCGTTGTTAACGCTCTGCTTGGGCAGCGGCGCCGTCGCGGCCCCCGGCTACGATTGGGTGCTGACCGGCGCTCGCGTAATGGATCCGGCTTCTGGCTTTGATGGGGTGGCCAACGTCGCCCTCGCGGGCGATCGCATCGCCGCGATTAGCGAGGCACCACTCACCGGCGCCGAGGCCACGGGCGCTCAGCAAATTGACGCGAGGGGCCTGGTGCTGGCGCCCGGGTTCATTGATACGCACTACCACGGCACCTTGCCCATTCACTATCGCCTCGCTCTTCGCAACGGCGTTACCTCCATCATGGATCTTGAATTTGGGACCTTGGGGGACGAGGTCGGGGCTTGGTATGAGGAACGCACCGGTTCGTCGCTGATCAATTTTGGGACCGCGTCCAGCCACGAGCTGGCCCGAGCGGCGGTGCTCGACGGGGTCCGGGCACGGGATACTTCCGAGGCCGCAAAGGCGCGCCGAGCCCCCCGGTGGAGCCGCGCCGTAGCGACGGACGCGGAGCAGGCCGCCATTCTTCAAATGCTAGAGGCGGGGTTAGAAGCCGGAGCTATCGGTGTGGGGTCGACCTTAGGCTACATGCCCGGGGTAACGGGGAAGGGCCTGTACGATATTCAGGCCCTGGCGGGTCGCTATGGCCGCCAGGTGTCTGTCCATTTGCGGCGCACGCCCGGTACGGACGTTGATGAGATCAACGGGGCCCAGGAGATCCTGGCGAACGCCGTCGCCTTGAAGGTGCCGGCCATGATCAATCACTTCAATAATCCGGGCTGGCGACAGGTTCATACCCTTCTCCGAGCGCTCCAGGCCCAGGGCCACAACGTTTGGGGGGAGATCTACCCCTATGCGGCGGGCTCCACAACGATCAATGCCGTGTTCTTTGAGCGCGCGAATTGGGTGGAGCGCCTCGGGCGGCGCTATGAGGATATTTTCGATCCCACAGCGCAGCGCTTTTTGGATGAGGAGAGCTTCCTCACGCTTCGCGAGCGCGACCCGACCCACGTGGTGATCGCTTACAAAATGCCCGAGGCGGATGTGGTGCAATGGCTAGGCTTGCCCGGGACCACCTTAGCGAGCGATGGGCTTCCAGCGTTGCAGCCCTTCCCCCTGGACATGCCCTTAGAGGATCTGCCCAACGCCCACCCCCGGGCGGCGGGGACCTACGCCAAGGCCCTGCGCCTCGCGCGGGAAGAGGGCTTGCCCCTCATGCCCATTCTTCGTCAGACCAGCACGGAAAGTGCAGAGCACTTGGCGGCGCTCGGCCTTTCAGCTATGGCGGAGCGGGGTCGGGTGCAGGTGGGCGCCATCGCTGATCTGGTGCTCTTTGATCCTGATACCGTGACTGATCACAGCACCTATGCCGAGGGCAGTCGCCCGGCCACGGGCTTTGCCTATGTGTTCGTCGCTGGCGAGCCTGTGTTGAAAGCAGATCGGGTGGATGTGACGGCTACGCCGGGTCGAGCCCTGCGCTTTCCGCCGAGTTCGCCCTGATGGTTTCCCTCTCCGGACTGTGTCGCTATCCGGTCAAGAGCATGGGCGGGGAGGCCCTGACCCGCAGCGAGGTTGGCGCCGCGGGCTTGCCAGGGGATCGGAGTTGGGCCCTCAGCGATGGGGACCGGGGGGCGGGGCAGGGGGCAAAACGTCACCCCGCGCTCATGGCCTATGACGCTCGCTACCTGGCGCGTCCGGGAGCCGCCGCGCCCTGGCCCCCGGTGGCGCTTCAAGCGCCTTCCGGGGAAACGCGGCGGAGCGATGGCCCTGCGCTAGACCGCTGGCTAAGCGATGGGCTGGGGAGCTGCGCCGCTTTCGGCCGAACCTTATGCTCACGGGCACGGAGGCCGGCTTTCCCGAGGATGAGTGGATGGGGTGCTGCTTTCGCCTGGGCTCGGCCACCCTTGAGGTGCGCAAGCGCAGCCCCCGGTGCGTGATGACGACTCTGGGCTTCGGGGAGGTTCCCGAAGATCGCAGCGTTTTATCGGTGCTTCGCGCCCAGCGGCAAAGCTGCCCTGGGGGTTTATCTTTCCGTGGTGCAGCCGGGCACAGTGAGGCTCGGCGATTCCCTTCACTAGTTTTAGGAGAACGGCATGGAGCAGTTCGAGATCATGGGCCCCGCGGGTCCCCTGGCGGTGACCGTAGCGGGGGCCGGCCCCCTCATCCTGTGCGTCCATGGTTGGCCCGAGCTGGCCTATTCCTGGCGCCATCAAAGCGCGTATTTCTCCGCCCGGGGCTATACCGTGGCGGCCCTGGATGTCCGGGGCTATGGCGGCAGCGTAAAGCCTCCAGAAGTTTCGGCCTATACGCTCCGGGTGCTGGCTGCGGATGTGGCGGCGGTGGCGGCGGCCTTGGGACCGGAGCCTACCGTGCTCTTCGGCCACGACTGGGGGGCGCCCATCGCCTATCACACGGCGCTGCTGTACCCCGAGCAATTTCGCGCCGTGGCGGGGCTTAGCGTGCCCTACAGCCCCCCGAGCCCCACCCCCTTTATTGAGTTGGCCGAGGCGCTCTATGCCGATCGCTTTTTCTACCAAAACACTTTCCAGGCGCCAGGTGTGGCGGAGCAAGAGCTGGAAGCGGATCCGGAAGATTCCCTCGCGCGAATTTACTTTGCCCTTTCTGGGGATGCCCCCCTTGATTTGTGGCTTCAGCACAAAGGGAAGGGGGCGGGCCTGCTAGAGGCCCTCCCGCGCCCGGATCCCTTTCCCGCGTGGATGAGCGCTGAGGATCTTGCCGTGTACGCCCGCGCCTTTCGCGCCGGGGGCTTTCGGGGGCCGCTGAATCGCTATCGGGCCCAGCGCTTAGATGCGGAGCAGCTTGCGCCGCAGCACGGGGCGCTTCTGCAGCAGCCTAGCTGTTTCATCGGGGGGGAGCGGGATGCGGTGCGCCACTTTATCCCAGGTATGGATCTCTACGCCGACCCCGGCGCTGGCTGCGCGGATTTCCGTGGGGCCACCCTAATCCCCGGCGCGGGCCACTGGGTGCAGCAGGAGGCCCCAGGGCTATGCAACCAAGCCCTGGAAGCTTTTCTTCGAGGTCTGTGAGCCACACCCCATGGCTTGCCCAGAGGGCATAGGGTACGGTTGAGGAGAGTCAGCCGGGCCCCGGGGAGGGCACTTCATGGACGACAGCACACCCGGGGCCCCCGCGCCTTCCGCACCCCAGTACACGCCGCTGGAGTTTACCGGCGAGGGCTGGGTTTACTTCCGCATCTGGGTGGTCAATGTAGCCCTCACCGTGGTCACTCTCGGCATCTACTCCGCCTGGGCCAAGGTGCGGATGAACCGCTATTTCTACGGACATACGCAGCTGGCAGGGGCGAGCTTTGAGTATCTAGCGGAGCCCCTGGCCATTCTCAAGGGGCGGATTGTTGCCGTACTGGCCTTGCTGATCTATGGCGCCGTTACCCAGTCGCCCTCGCTTTGGGCGCTGATTCCGCCCCTGCTGTTTTTGTTTGCCTTGCCGTGGCTGGTGAATCGTTCCCTGGCCTTCCGGCTAGCCAATACGCGCTACCGGAACGTGCGCTTCTCCTTTACCGGTGCCTACGGGCACGGTTTTAAGGTCCACGTGCTCTGGCTTCTTGCCGCAGGTCTCACCCTGGGGACGCTGCTTCCCGTGGCCCTGCAGCGACAGCAGCGCTTTGTGGTCGAGCACACGCGCTACGGTCTTAGTGAATTTTCCTCCGAGCTGCCCGGCGGCGCCTTCTACGCCCCGGCGCTCCAGGGGCTCGGGATTCTCTTGGTCGCGGGGGCGCTCTCGGCTCTGCTGCCCGCGGTAGCGCCCCTGGCCCTGGCCCTTGGTGGCCTCGTGGCCTACGCCCACTTCTCGGCCCAAACCTTGAATCGCCTGCTCGGGGCGAGCCAGCTCGGGGACCATCGCTTTGAGGGGCGCCTAGAGACCCTGCCCTGGGCCTGGGTGCTGATCAGCAATGCAGTGCTGGTGGCCCTTTCTCTGGGCCTGGCCATTCCCTGGGCGCGGATCCGCGCGGCCCGCTATCGGCTCAGCCACGTGGGTCTCTGGATTAACGGGGATCTGGAAACCTTCCTCGCCGCGGAGGTTGCCCAAAGCTCGGCCCTAGGGGAGGAGCTCGGGGAAGCTTTTGATCTGGACATTGGCCTTTGAGGGTAGGTATTCAGGGCCAGCTCTACGGGGTGACCGGTAGCCGCAGCGTAGCCGCGTGGCTTGACCGGGAAGGCGACACCCTGCGCTGGTGTGATGAGGCAGGGCATGCCCTCGCCGTCGCGCCCCTGGACGCCTGCGAGTTCTCCGAGGGTCCGGGGGGCGCAGCCGCCTTCGTGACCCTCCCCGGTGGGCAGCGCTTCGAGACCCGAGAGGAGGCAGCCCTCCTGGTTCTGGGGGCTGGCGCTGCGGGCTTTCGCCGCACCTGGCTGAGCCGGTTGGAAGGTCATGGGGGCGCCGTCGTCCTGGCGGTCTTGGGGACGGTGCTACTGCTCTATGCCGGCGTGCGCTTTGCGGTGCCCGCGATGGCTGCGGAGGTCGCCGAGGCCGTGCCGCCCTCCGTGGCCCAGGGGATGGACCGGGCCGTGCTCCGAGGCTTTGATGACGGGGTCCTTGCGCCTTCCCGCCTCGCCCTTGCTGATCGCGAAAGGGTTGAGGCGCTGCTGGCGCCCTTGATTCCCGATGTTCCCTCCCATGTGCGCCCAGCGCTGGCCTTTCGCGATGGCGGGGAGATTGTGGGCGCCAATGCCTTCGCCCTCCCCGGGGGGCAAATTGTCGTCACCGACGCCATTGTTCAGCGGCTCACCGACGCCGAGCTTCAGGCCGTGCTTGCCCATGAGCTCAGCCACGGCGCAGCGCGCCACAGCCTAAGGCGAGGGCTTCAGTTTTCCGGCCTTGCCGTGCTGTGGAGCTGGGTCACGGGGGATCTCGGCGCGTTGCTGACCATTCTCCCCGTGACCCTCCTCGAACTCGCCTACGCTCGGGATTTTGAATTCGAGGCCGATGCCCAGGCCGTGGAGCGCTTGGTGGGCATTGGGCGCGATCCGGAGGCTCTAGCCCAGGCTCTGGGGCGCCTGAGCCCCGGCGGCCCGGAGGGCGGATCCTCGGGCTATCTGTCGACCCACCCGCCAACGGCGGAGCGACTTGCCGCCCTGGCGGCCGCCGTCGAACGGGCGAGGGGAGGGGAAGGGAATTTTTGATAAAGATGTTGCGAATCATTCGCATTAGCGTTTAAATGCTCCTGTGATCTTAACCCCACAGGAGCTCTCCCCGGTGATCCGCCCCTTCCAACCCTTCATGCTTGGCCCCCTTACCCTGGCCCTCTCGGTCCTTACCCTGCCCGTGTCAGCGGAACAGGCCACGGGGCCCATCGAAACCATCGTGGTACGCGGAGCCTACTTTGGTCAGGCGCTGGCGGAGGGGGTAAAAACGCCCACGCTGCTCCTGAATGTGCCCCAGTCCGTTTCAGTGATGGATGCGCAGCAGCTTCGGGAGCAAGCCCACCGGAGCGTAGCCGACGTGATGCAGTACACCCCCGGGGTGAGCATCGGGCAGGGGGAAGACCACCGGGACCAGCTCACCATTCGGGGACAAAACACCACCGCCGACTTCTTTCTCGATGGGCTTCGGGACGACGTGCAATATTTCCGACCCCTCTACAACCTCGAGCGCGTGGAAGTGCTCCGGGGCGCCAATGCGCTCCTCTTTGGGCGGGGCGGTGGTGGCGGGGTCGTCAATCGAGTGTCCAAGGTTCCCACTGCGGCGGAGGCCTTTACTACCCTTTCGGCAAACTTTGACAGCTTCGGAGCTGAAGGGCTCTCCCTCGATGTGAACCAGCCCCTCGGGGCACAGGGGGCCTTCCGGCTCAACGCTCTCGCCGATGGGGATATGAAAAACCATCGGGATTATAAGGATGGAGAGCGCCTTGCCCTGAATCCTACGGTGAGCTGGCTCACCAAGGATGGCACGCTGCTTAACGCTTCCTACGAGTGGCTCGACGATGATCGCGTAGTCGATCGCGGCATTCCCTCCATGGACGGGGCGCCTCTGGGCGGTGCCCGGGATACCTTTTTCGCGGATCCCTCCGTCAACCGCACCACCTTCGGGGGTCATATTGCACGCCTTCGCGCGGAGCGGAGCTTTGGGGCGAATTGGCGCGTGAACGCGACGCTTCAGTACGCGAACTACAACAAGTACTACCGGAACCAGTACCCCGTGGCCTTTGCGGAGGCCGGGCCCACCGTGACCCTTGATGGCTACGCGGACAGCACGGATCGGCAAAACACACTTTTTCAGCTGAACGCCGTGGGCACCTTCGCCACCGGCCTGGTGGAACACACGATGCTGGTCGGCATAGAGCAGGGGCTTCAGGAGTCGGAGAATGCTCGGCGCGACGCGCTTTTTGCGACCAGCAATGACGACCAGGTGAGCTTTGCCTTCACCGATCCGCTGGTGGTGCCGGCCATGACCTATACCGATCCAGTGCGGGATCGGGCCTCCGAGGTCCAGTTCACCTCGGCTTTCTTACAGGATGAGCTTTCCCTTGGGGAACACCTGATTCTCGTCGTGGGGCTGCGTCTTGACCGCTTCAGCATTGAGGTCAAAGACCGGGTCGGTGGTTTTGCCCTCAGCGCTGAGGATACGGAACTCTCTCCCCGGCTGGGGGTCATTGTGAAGCCCTGGGAAAGTGTGAGCGCCTACGCGAGCTACAGCGAGTCCTTCCTGCCGCGCTCGGGCGATCAATTTCTTTCCCTGTCCTTAGATGCCCAGGCCTTGGACCCCGAGGTCTTTGAAAACCGGGAAGTGGGGCTGAAGTGGCAGCCGACGGAGCGCCTGGCCTTGGCCGCCGCGGCCTTCGAAATTGAGCGGGACAACGGCGTGGCCGTGGACCCAGCCAACCCCGAGCGTTCCGTGCTGACGGGCACGAAAACCCGGGGCTGGGAGCTCCAGCTCGATGGATCCCTGACGGAATGGTGGTCCCTGAATGCCGGCTACAGTCACCTCACGGGCCGGGAGCTGGGCCGTTTCGCAAATGGTCTGCCAGCGAATCGCGATCTCGCCCAGCTCCCGGAGGACATGCTATCCCTCTGGAGCCGCTTCATCGTCACCCCGCGGCTCGGCTTCGGCGTGGGCGTGGTCCACCAGGCCGAGCAGTTTGCGTCCCTAAGCAACGCCGTGACCCTGCCCGCTTTCACCCGGGTCGACCTTGCGGCGTTCTTTGAGGTCAGCGACAAGCTCAGCCTTCAGCTCAACGTCGAAAACCTCTTCGATGAGCACTATTTCCCGGCCGCGCACAACGATAACAATATCACCACGGGCGAGCCGCGCTATGGGCGCCTCGCCCTCCAGTACCGCTTCTGAGCCCTACTGGCTCATGTACCAGCCCCCGTTCGGGGACAGGCACTGCCCGGTGACGAACTTCGCTTCGTCGCTGGCCAGGTAAACCGCAGCAAAGGCGATATCGTCGGGCTCCCCCAGCCGGCCCAGGGGCGTTTGCGCCTCCAGCATGGGATGCATGGGCGCGAGGGGGTCTGTCATGTCCGTGTGGATCCACCCCGGCGCAATGGCGTTCACGCGGATCTGGTACATCGCGAGCTCGTGGGCGAGGGCTCGGGTAAGGCCCAGGATGCCGGCCTTGGCGGCGCAGTAGGCGGGCCCTCCGGGGCGCCCGAAGGTGCCCATGATGCTGCTGAGGTTCAGGATATTGCCGCCGGTGTGCATCATCCGCGCCGTGGCTTCTCGGCTGCAGAAGAAGGTGCCGTCCAGGTGCACCCCAATCATGCGATGCCAGGACTCGTCCGTAACCTCCGTGAAGAGCCCGCCCAAGGGGGCATCGGGGGTTTCCCCGGCCTGGATCTTCTCCACCATTTCGGCGATGCGCGTGCGGGCGCTGTTGTCCCCCTCCATGCCGCTAATGCCCGCGTTGTTCACGAGGATATCGAGGCGCTCCGTCATGCCGTCCACGGCCTTGAACATGGCGGCCACGGAGGCGGAATCGCTGACGTCGCAGGCCACGGCCTCACCGCCGAGGCGGTCCGCCGTCGCCTTCGCTGCGCTGAGATTGAGATCGTTGATGATGACCCGGGCCCCCGCTTCCGCGAAGCGTTCGGCGATGCGGGCCCCAAGACCCCGAGCGGCCCCGGTGATGAGGGCGGTTTTTCCTTCTAAGCGGCTCATGGTGTTTCCTCCCCTAGGCTTGGTCATGGTCAAGCGTTTGTAGTCCACGCTGCAATAGCCAAGCGATGAGCAGCGCGTTCGTTTCCTCTGGTGCTTCCTGTTGAATCCAGTGGCCGCAGGGCAGGCCATGGACTTCAAGATCGGGTGCGACGGCCTCGAGATCCTGCGGGGGCGGTACCATGTCGAAGTGGCCCCAGATCATGAGCGTGGGCACGGTGATCCGTTCCCGAACCCCCTCGAGCGTCGCCCAGTTTCGGGCAAAGTTTCGGTACCAGTTGATGCCCGGCGTAAAACCCGTGCGGGCGAAGGCCTGATCGAAGACCGCGAGGTCTTCGTCGTTCATGAGCGGCGCCCCGGGGGCGGTGGGGGCCTGGGCCAGGGCGAGGAGGGGCGGTAGGTCGCTGTCCTCGGACAGGCGCGGCGGCGCTTCGGCGCGGCGGTACATATTGCGCAGGAAGTTCGTACGGTGCGCGTCGAGCACCGCATCCGCCGCTCCCGGCGCGTCATTGAAGTGAACGATATAGTGCTTGGGCCCCAGGGCCTCGCGCCAGAAGCTTACCCAGTCTTCGGGCCCCCGGCGCAGGTAGGACACGCTCAGATTGGCGACGGCGCGCACCCGGGCGGGCTTTAGCACGGCCATAGCCCAAACCACGAGGGCGCCCCAGTCGTGACCCACAAAGATCGCTTTTTCGTGCCCGTACTGAGACAGGAGATCCTCGAGATCGTCGGTGAGGGCCGTGATGTCGTAGGCCTCGACGGCCTCCGGGCAGCTGCTTCCGCCGTAGCCCCGCTGGTTGGGAACGATGATGTCGAAGCCCGCGGCGGCGAGGACGGGAATTTGATAGCGCCAGCTGTAGGCATGCTCGGGCCAGCCGTGGCAGAGCACGATGGCTGGTCCCCCCGCCGTCCCTGCGCGGAACACCTCCAGGGTGGCGCTGCGGGTGCTCACCAATTCCCCTTGCGGAAAGTCCATCCTCCCTCCTTTTCCCCTATGCTTGCTCCGTGAGCTTACGCGAAAGGCTGGGGGGAAGGGCA
>JADHNT010000043.1 GCA_016779385.1 Pseudomonadales bacterium | reverse complement strand
GGGAGTTTTGCCATGCCCCTTTCCTCATCCCAAGCCGCCACGGTCGCCGAGGTTCTCACTGAGGCCCTGCCCTATATCCGGCGCTTCCAGGACAAGACCATCGTCGTGAAGTTTGGCGGCAACGCCATGACCGACGAGGCGCTCCAAGCCAGCTTCGCTCGGGATGTGGTACTCATGAAGCTGGTGGGCATGAACCCCATCGTGGTACACGGCGGCGGGCCGCAAATCGGCGACCTGCTGGACCGACTGAAGATCGAATCCCATTTCGTCGATGGCATGCGGGTCACGAACGAAGCCACCATGGACGTAGTGCAGATGGTCCTTGGAGGGCTCATCAATAAGGACATCGTGGGCTTAATCAACGCCCACGGCGGCCGGGCCATCGGCCTCACGGGAAAGGACGCGGATCTGGTCCGAGCCCGGCCCATGAAGCTCAAGGCGAGGGCCGATGGCTCCGCACCGGTGGATCTAGGGCACGTGGGCGATGTGGCCCACATCGATCGCGCGGTTATCGATTTGCTGGTGGGCTCGGAGTACATCCCGGTCATTGCCCCCATCGGCATTGGGGAAGACGGGGCCTCCTACAACATTAACGCCGACGTGGTGGCCGGCCGGCTGGCGGAAGCAGTGGATGCGGAAAAGCTGATTCTGCTCACCAATACCCCGGGGCTACTCGATGCCCAGGGCCAGGTGCTCACCGGGCTCACGGCCAAAAAGGTCAACGATCTCATCGAAGACGGCACCATTCACGGCGGTATGCTTCCGAAGATCACCCATGCTCTTGAGGCGGTCCAGCACGGGGTCCGGAGCGCCCACATCATCGATGGTCGGGTGGAACATGCGGTGCTGCTGGAAATTTTCACCGATACGGGGATTGGCACCCTGATCACCCGCGACGAGGAGCGCTAGACCATGGCAGGCGCAGGCTCACGGTCCGGCGAGCGGAAGGCTCACATCCTTCAGGCCTTCGCGGCCATGCTTGAGCGGCATCCTGGGGGACGTATCACCACCGCCGCCCTCGCCCGGGAGGTGGGGGTTTCGGAGGCCGCGCTCTATCGACACTTTGCCAGCAAAGCACAGATGTTTGAGGGGCTGATCACGTTTCTAGAGGAAACGGTGCTGGGCCGGGTCCCCACCATTAAGCAGGAGCTTACGGAAGCGCCGGAGCGCTGCGGGGCCTTGCTCACGGTGCTGTTATCTTTCTGCGCGAAGAACCCAGGCTTTGCCCGCTTACTCACTGGGGACGTCCTCGCGGGGGAAACGGAGCGCCTGCGGAAACGTATGGCCCAGCTCTTTGAGCGTATCGAAACCCAGCTTCGACAGTTTATCCGCGACGGGGAGCTCGCCCAGGGCCAGGGCACCCGGCTCCCCGCAGCCCTCTGCGCCAACCTCATGCTGGCGGCCGCCGAGGGGCGCATTGCGCAGTTTGTCCGCGGCGGGTTTGACCACACGCCCCTGGAGCACTGGCCCCACCAGTGGCAAACCCTGGCGGAGGCCTGTTTCACCCCCCGATCGAGCTAGATGCTCGCGCCGTAGCGCGCTCGATAGGCAGCGAGGGCCGCCTGCTCCCCCAGCTGATTCTCCGTAGCAAGCCAAGCGAGAATATCGTCTAGGGTGACGATTGCCCGCACCGGGACCTGAAGCTCCGCCTCCAGCGTCTGCACCGCGGAACGGGTCCCCTCAGCACCGCGCTCCTGGCGATCCAAGGCCGTGAGCACGGCCACAAGCTGAGCGCCCGCGGCCTCAAGGAGGGGAAGCACTTCGCGGATCGCCGTTCCCGCCGTGATCACGTCATCTACCAACAGCACCCGCTGCCCCGCCAGGGCCGCCCCTACTAGCTGGCCGCCTTCGCCGTGGTCCTTCGCTTCCTTTCGGTTATAGGCGAGGCCCACGTCCTGGTCGTGGTGCTCCGCCAGCGCCGTGGCCATGGCCGTGGCAATGGGAATGCCCTTATAGGCAGGGCCAAAAACGACGTCGAAGTCCACCCCAAGGCCCTGAGCAGAGGCCGCGTAGGCGCGCCCCAAGCCGGCCATGGCCTTGCCGCTGGAAAAGGCACCGGCGTTGAAGAAGTAGGGGCTTTCCCGCCCGGACTTCAAGGTAAAGGTGCCAAAGCGGAGCGCCTCCTGAGCCGCCGCTAGGGCCAGGAAGTCATGGCGAACGCGATCCTTCGCAGGGTTGCCTTCCGTTTCGGTCACGCGCGCAGCGCCTCGTCCTGGGCGGCAAAGAGCTGGCGGCCGCCTTGCTGGGCCAGGGCCACCAAGGTGGTGAGTTCCTCGGCTGAGAAGGGCGCGCCCTCCGCTGTGCCCTGCACTTCGATAAGGCGGAGATCCTCGGCGAGCACCACATTCATGTCCGTTTCCGCCGTGGAGTCTTCGTCGTAGTCCAAATCAAGCACCGGGGTGCCCTTCACCACACCCACGGACACGGCGGCGATGCGCTGCACGAGGGCAGGTTTCGGCAGTCGCCCGGCGGCCTCGAGGGAGGCGAGGGCGTCCATCAGCGCCACGCACGCCCCCGAAATGGCTGCGGTACGGGTACCCCCGTCCGCCTGAAGCACGTCGCAGTCCACCTTCAAGGTGATCTCCCCCAGCGCCGAGAGATCCACGGCCATGCGGAGGGAGCGACCGATTAGGCGCTGAATTTCCTGGGTGCGACCGCTTTGCTTGCCTCGCGCGGCCTCCCGCTCGCTGCGCGTGTGCGTCGCTCCGGGCAACATGCCGTATTCCGCCGTGAGCCAGCCCTGCCCCTTGCCGCGCAGAAAGGGCGGGACACCCGGGGTCACGGAGACGGTGCACAGCACCTGGGTACGACCGAAGGCCGCGAGCACGGACCCCGCGGCATGGCAGGTAAAGCCTCGGGTGAAGGTGACGGGACGGAGGGCATCCGGCGCCCGTCCACTGGGCCGTTCGTGCATAGCACTTCCTTTTTCAATGACAATTTCCTTAGCCCGCCATGATAGCACCGCGCGGCCCGCGCCTGGGCCCGCTACACTAGGCGTCTCAGCAAGGAGAGCCCCGTGATCGAAAGCATGACCGGCTATGCCCGAGGCGAGCAGGCCCTGGGTGACATGACCCTCACCCTCGAGTTGCGCAGCGTCAATCATCGATTCCTCGACCTAACCCTACGACTCCCGGAAGCCCTTCGGGATCAGGAAGGGGCCCTGCGGAACCGCCTTCGGGAGCGCATCAGTCGGGGCAAGGTGGAGCTTTTGGTTCGCCTCGAGGGCGAAGGCTCGGCGGGCGGGCAGCTGAATCCGGACGCGCTCCAAGGCCTCCTCGCCGCCCTGAGCGCCGTGCAGGCCGAGGTTCCTGAGGCGCCCCTTCCCCATGCCCTAGAGCTTCTTCGCTGGCCCGGGGTATGGGCCTGCGAGCGGCTGCCCAAGGCGGCGCTTCAGGCTACCCTCGAAACCGCCTTGGAGCCCGTGCTCGAGGCCTTTCTTGGGGAGCGCGAGCGAGAAGGGGCGGGATTAAAGGCAACCCTAGAGGGGCAGCTGGCCCGCCTTGAAGACCTCGTGAACACGCTCCGGGCCGTGCAGGACGGGCTTCAGCAGCAGCTATGGGCCAAGCTTAAGCAGCGCGCCGAGGCCCTTAGCCTCGACCTCACGGAAGAGCGCTTGGCCCAGGAGCTGGCATTGCTATCCCAAAAGGCCGATATTTGCGAGGAGCTCGACCGCCTCGTTACGCACCGCGCCGCTTTTCTAGCCAGCCTGCAAAAGCCCGGCGCCCAAGGCAAGCGCTTGGATTTTCTGGCCCAGGAGCTCGCCCGGGAAGCCAACACCTGCGCCGCGAAAATTAGCGACGGTGCTCACACGGAGACCGTGGTGGCCCTGAAGGTAGTGGTGGAGCAGCTCCGCGAGCAAGTCCAGAATGTGGCCTAAGGGCCCGGTGGGAGAACGGCCATGACAGCCCAGCCCGGCGGCACGCTATTTCTGATTTCTGCCCCCTCCGGCGCCGGGAAGACGTCCCTCGTCCAGGCGCTTCTGCGGGACGATGCCGCCGTCACCGTGTCCATCTCCCACACCACCCGGTCCCAGCGCCCGGGGGAGCGGGACGGCATGAATTACCACTTCGTCGATCGGCCGGCCTTCGAAGCCATGATCGACGCCGGGGCCTTTCTAGAGTACGCAGAGGTCTTCGGCAATCTTTACGGGACCTCGGAAGCCTTCGTCGACGAGACCCTCACCCAGGGTAAGGACGTCATCCTTGAGATCGACTGGCAAGGGGCCAGCCAGGTTCGGGAGAAGCGGCCGGAAGCCGTGGGCATCTTTATCTTCCCCCCGTCCCTGGCCACCCTTGAGGCACGGCTGCGCCAGCGTGCCCAGGACGATGAAGCCACCATGGCCCGGCGCTTGGCGGAAGCCACGCTGGAGATGCGCGCTCATGAGGCCTATCCCTTTCTCGTGGTGAACGACGTCTTCGACACGGCGCTTGCCGAGCTCAAGGCCATTGTTCAGGCCGAACGGCTCCGCCGACCCCGGCAGCAGGCGCGACTCGGGGACCGCCTCCCCCCACTCCTCGGCGCCTAGGAAAAGGGAATTTTCCTTGTGACGTAAGGGCAAAAGCCCGTAAACTGGCGGACTTAGAAGCGAAAGCTCAAAAATTGCAGGAGCACCTCATGGCCCGCATTACCGTCGAAGACTGCCTGACGGAAGTCGAAAACCGTTTTCAGCTCGTGATGATCGCCTCAAAGCGGGCGCGCCAGCTGGCCACCGGCGGCCGAGATCCGCATGTGGACGAAGAGAACGATAAGCCCACGGTGCTGGCCCTTCGGGAAATTGCCGAAGGTCACGTGACCGCCGCCATCCTCGACGAAGTCGATCGGCGCGGGGAAGATGAGTTCGGATTCAAACTTCCGGAGGCCCAGCCCAGCCACCATGACGTCGGCGACGACCCCCTCATCGACTAAGCCCTCGGGCCCGCGCCGGCCCGCGCCCCGGCCCGCCCCTCCGGCGGCCGAGGAGCGCATCATTACCTGGCCCGACCTTTCTGCGCGCTTGCAGGAATATTTAAGCCCGGAGGCCGTGGCCGAGGTGGAGCGTGCCTTCCATTATGCGAAGGCCGCCCACGAAGGGCAGATGCGAAAAACCGGCCATCCCTACATCACCCATCCCACGGCGGTCGCCCACATCCTGGCGGGCATGCGCATGGATCCGCAAACGCTTATGGCGGCCCTGCTCCACGACGTGATCGAGGACACCGGCGTCGGCAAGAAATCCCTTGCGGAGGCCTTTGGCAGTGACGTCGCAGAGCTGGTCGACGGCGTCTCCAAGCTCACCACCATCTTTAAATCCCGGGCGGAAGCCCAGGCGGAAAACTTCCAAAAGATGGCCATGGCCATGGCCCGAGATATTCGCGTCATTCTGGTGAAGCTCGCGGACCGGCTCCACAACATGCGCACCCTGGGCGCCCTTGCGCGGGAAAAGAAGGAGCGCATTGCCCGGGAAACCCTGGACTACTACGCCCCCATTGCCAGCCGCCTGGGCATGAACGAGCTTCGCATGGAGTTCGAGGATCTCGCCTTCCAGACCCTCTATCCCATGCGCGCGGAGCGCATCGGCCGGGCGGTGCAGGCCGCCCGCGGCCATCGCAAGGCCCTCATGGAAGAAATCGCCGCCGCCCTAGAGAAGTGCCTCGCGAGCGAGGGCATTGAGGCGCGGGTGCTTGGCCGGGAAAAGCACCTCTTTTCCATTTACCAAAAGATGCGGCAGAAGCAGAAAGCTTTCGCCGACATCATGGATGTCTTCGGGTTTCGGATCATCGTGGATCGGCCCGACACCTGCTACCGAGTCCTCGGCGCCGTGCACGGGCTTTACAAGCCCCTGGCCGGGCGCTTCAAGGATTACATCGCCATTCCGAAGGCCAATGGTTACCAGTCGCTGCATACCACCCTCTTCGGCATGCACGGGGTGCCCATCGAAATTCAGATTCGCACCCAGCAAATGGAGGCCGTCGCCAGCAACGGCATCGCCGGGCATTGGCTGTATAAGTCCGACGAGGAAAGCTCGAGCCAAGCCCGGGCTCGGGAATGGGTGAAAGGCTTGCTTGAGCTCCAGCAGCGCGCTGGAAACTCCCTGGAGTTCATCGAAAATCTGAAGATCGATCTCTTCCCCGACGAGGTCTACGTGTTTACACCGAAGGGGCGCATTCTCGAGCTGCCTCAGCGCGCCTCCCCCGTGGACTTCGCCTATGCGGTGCACACGGACATTGGCAATACCTGCGTGGCCTGCCGCGTCGACCGGCGCCTCGCCCCCCTGTCCGTTCAGCTCCAAAGCGGCCAGACGGTAGAGATCATCACCTCGGAAGAGGCCCGGCCGAACCCCGATTGGCTCTCCTTTGTGGTCACGGGTAAGGCGCGCTCCTCCATTCGCCATGCGCTTAAGCATCAGCAGGTGGCCGAGTCACGCACCCTCGGGCGACGCCTGCTCAACCGCAGCCTGGCAAACGTCGATACCAACCTCGCAAGCCTTCCCAGCCATCGCATCTCCGACGTCCTCGATGAACTCGGCTTCGATACGCTGGACGATTTGCTCGAGGACATTGGGCTCGGCAATCGCATGGCCTACGTGGTGGCCCAGCACCTCACTCAGGGCGGCGACAAAGAGGCGCCCCTGACCGTGGAGCACGGCGGCCCCCTCGCCATCCGGGGCACGGAAGGGCTCGTGGTGGCCTACGGCAAGTGCTGCTATCCCCTGCCCGGAGAACCGGTGGTTGGCCACTTAAGTTCGGGCCGAGGCCTCGTCGTGCACCTGGAAGTGTGTCGCAATCTCGCCGAACTGCGGGAACGCAACGAAGCGCTCATCCCCGTGCGCTGGGCCGCCGAGGTGAACGGGGAATACAGCGTTGAGCTTCGGGTAGAAGTGGAGGCTCGGAAGGGCGTCATCGCCGAGCTGGCGGCGGAAATCACCGACGCCGATGCCAACATCGAAAAGATCAATATCGCGGAGCGCAACGCCCACCTTTCCACCGTGGTCATTGCACTCCTGGTCCGGGACCGGGTCCACCTGGCCCGCATCATGCGCCGGCTCCGGCGCCTCACCCCGGTCATCGGCCTCGCCCGAACCCGAAATATCTAAGCTGGAGAACCCCATGACCAAGCGCGCCATTCACAGCGATGCGGCGCCCGCAGCCCTTGGGCCCTACGCCCAGGCCATTCGCGCTGGCAACACCCTGTATCTGTCGGGGCAAATTGGCCTTGACCCTGCCACCGGCGAGCTTCAGGAGGGCTTCGACGCCCAGCTGGAGCAGGTCTTTGAGAACCTCAAGGCCGTGGCCGAGGCCGGGGGCGCGAGTCTCGATGACGCCGTGAAGTTCACCGTGTTCCTCACCGATCTTGCCAACTTTGGGGCTGTGAACGAGAAGATGGCCGCGGTGCTTACGCCCCCCTATGCGGCTCGCGCTGCCGTGCAGGTAGCGGCCCTCCCGAAGGGGGCTGTGGTGGAGCTCGACGCTATTCTAGTGCTCCCGGACGCCCCTTAAGGCGTAGGACCCGCACCGTGGCGCGGCTCAGGGATCCCTTAAGCACCTTGAAAGGGGTGGGGCCCAAGGTGGCGGAGGCCTTCGCGCGCCTTGGGCTCAGCACCCTTGAGGACGCCCTATTCCACTTGCCCCTCCGCTATGAAGATCGCACCCGGATCACGCCCCTTGCCGCCGTACGCCAGGGCCAGGCCGTGGTCTTTGAAGTCACCATAAGGGCCGCCCAGGTGGCCTTTGGACGCCGGCGTAGCCTGGTGCTCAAGGTCGAGGACGGAAGCGGTCTCGCCACCTTGCGCCTCTTCCACTTCTCCAAAGCACAGCAACAACAGCTTAAGCCGGGTCGATCCCTGCGCGGCTTTGGAGAAGGGCGCGGGGGCGCCGGGGGCATCGAGTTTGTGCACCCCGAACTCACCTTTCTAGACAGCGGCGCGCCCCCCGCCCTCGACGATCGCCTGACGCCCATCTACCCCACTACGGAAGGGCTTGGGCAGGCCCGGCTCCGGAGCCTCCTGCACCGCGCCCTAGCCGTGCTCGAGGACGCGGGCGCCGAGGCCCTGGGGCTGACGGAGACCCTCCTGGCCGATCTTCGCCACCTGCATACGCCCCCCCTAGGGACGAATCTGGCCTCCCTTGAGGCGGGCCTCGATCCCGCCCAGCAGCGCCTGGCTTTCGACGAGCTGCTGGCCCATCAGCTGGCTATGATGACCGCCCGCTCCGTCCTCCAGGCTCAGCCCGCGCCCCGCCTTGCCGGGGATCCGGCCCTCGAGGCCCGATTCCTGCGCGCCCTGCCCTTCGAGCTCACGGAGGCCCAGCGCCAGGTCAGCGCGGAGCTCGCCGCCGATCTGGATCGATCCCAACCCATGCTTCGGCTCCTCCAGGGGGACGTCGGGTCGGGCAAGACGGTGGTGGCGGCGCTGGCGCTCCTCCGAGCTGTGGGCAGCGGCTTCCAGGGCGCCCTTATGGCCCCCACGGAGCTGCTGGCGGAACAGCATTTGAAAACTCTGGGGCCCTGGCTCGAGGGCCTGGGGCTGCGCTGCGCGGCCCTCACGGGACGGCTTGGGACCAAGCAACGCCGGGCTCTGGAAGCCGATCTGGCTTCCGGGACCCTACCCGTGGTGGTGGGCACCCACGCGCTTTTTCAGGACAGCGTAGCCTTCCAGCGCCTCGGACTGGTGGTGATTGATGAACAGCATCGCTTCGGCGTCGATCAGCGCCTAGCCCTTCGGGATAAGGGAGCCTCGCAGGAAGGCGTACCCCACCAGCTGGTCATGACCGCCACCCCCATTCCCCGCACCCTGGCCATGAGCGCCTACGCAGACCTTGACGTCTCCATCATCGATAGCCGCCCCCCCGGGCGCACCCCGGTCACCACCGTGGTGCTTCCCGCAAGCCGCAGGGAGGCCCTACTGAACCGGGTTCGAGAGGCCTGCAAGGCCGGGCGCCAGGCCTACTGGGTCTGCACTTTGATCGAACGCTCCGAGCACCTCGAGGCCGAAGCCGCGGAAGAGACGGCGGAGACCCTCGCGAAGGCCCTACCGGAACTTACCGTGGGGCTGGTCCATGGCCGACTAAAGGGGGATGCCAAGGCCGCCGCCATGCAGGCCTTTGCCGCCGGAGACACCCAGCTCCTGGTGGCAACCACGGTCATCGAGGTTGGGGTCGATGTCCCCAATGCGTCGCTCATGATCATCGAAAACGCCGAACGCTTGGGCCTGGCTCAGCTCCATCAGCTTCGGGGCCGAGTGGGCCGGGGCGCCGCCGCCAGCCACTGCGTGTTGCTTTACCAATCGCCTCTAGGGCGCCACGGAAAGGCGCGCCTCGAGGCCCTCCGGACCTCCGACGATGGCTTTTATCTCGCGGAAAAGGACCTCACGCTCCGGGGCCCGGGGGAAGTGCTGGGGACCCGGCAAACGGGGGCCTTGGACTTGAAGGTGGCGGATCTCCTGCGAGACCAGGACCAGCTGCCGGCGATTCAGGAGGCCGCGCGGGTCCTTCTGACCTCGGACCCCGCTGCCGCGGCCCCCATCATGCAGCGCTGGCTGGGAACGCGGCAGCAGTTCATTAACGCCTAGCCCTTGCCTGCAGGCTAGTTGTCGAGCTCGGCGCCGGCGTTCATATCGGCAAAGCGCTCCAGATCCAGCTTGTTCTCGGAGCGGGCAACGATGGTCGCCACCATGGCATCCCCGGCGACGTTCACGATGGTGCGCGCCATATCCAGAAGTCGGTCCACACCGATGATGAGCATGATGCCTTCCACCGGCAGCCCCACCTGCTGGAGCACCATGGTGAGCATGATCAGGCCCACGCCGGGCACCCCAGCGGTGCCAATAGCCGCCATGGTGGCAGTGACAATCACCATCACGTAATCCGTGAGATCTAAAGCGATGTTGAAGTACTGAGCGATGAACACCGTGGCCACCCCCTGCATGATGGCCGTGCCATTCATGTTGATGGTCGCCCCCAGGGGCACCACGAAGGAGGCCACCTCGTTGCGCACGCCAAGGCGCTGCTCCACCGTTTCCAGGGTCACGGGGAGGGTGGCGCTGCTAGAGGAGGTGGAGAACCCGAAGAGCATGGGCGCCCGCATCTTCCGCAGGAAGATCATGGGCGAGAGGCGGGTCAGGGCGCCAAACATCAGGGGGTAAACCACCACGAGCTGCAGCACAAGCACCCCGGCCACGGTGAAGAAGTAGGCCGCTAGGGCACCGATCTCACTCCAGCCAAGAGCCGTGAAGATCGTGGTCATGAGGCAGAACACGCCGTAGGGCGCCAGCGCAATAAGGGCCACCACCAGGCGCATGATGACGCCGTTCAAATCCTCAAAGAACGCCTTAATGCGGGCCCCCGGGGCCCCGGACTTCGCCACCGCGTAGCCGAATAGCAGGGCGAACACGATAATTTGAAGCATCTCCCCATTGGCCATGGCGGCCACCGGGTTGGTGGGAAACATATCGAGGACCACGTCCTTAAACGCCGGAGCCTCGGTGGCTTCAAAGCTCTGCGGCGCCTCCTGGCTCATGCCTTCGCCGGGCTTGATGGTGAGGGACACCAGGAGGGCGAGGGAAATGGCGATGGCCGTGGTCAGGAGGAAGAGGCCAAGGGCTTTGCCACCGACCCGTCCCATGGCCGCCCCGTCGGAAAGGTTGCTGGCGCCGCAGACCAGGGACACGAAAACCAAGGGCACCACAAGCAGCTTCAGCGACGCGATAAAGATCTTGCCACCGACGTCGAGGAACCCATCCACGAAGACGGCGCGAATCGGATGGGTGTCAGGAAGGTCGAGGCCGTGGAGTACGGAGCCCAGGAGGAACCCCGCTATCATCCCGATGAGAATCCGCGTGGTTAAGCTCATGGCCTGCCTCCCCCAAAAGAGACAACGCTACCGGCAAGCCCACCCGTCACGCAATGGGGAAGGAGGAGGCCTTAGCCGATCTCAATCATCTCGAAGTCTGCCTTACCCACGCCGCACTCGGGGCAGACGAAATCTTCAGGAATATCTTCCCAGGCCGTGCCCGGGGCGATGCCTTCATCTTCACAACCGAGGGCTTCGTCGTAGATCCAGCCGCACACAATGCATTGCCACTTCTTCATGGGGGTCTCCTTCGCGAGGCGCGAGCTTCGTGCCCTGGCGCCGCGCGCACCCTAGCAGAGGTAGCTGGGAAATCAATGGAAAGGGGCAGCGATTGAGTTTAGGGCGGGAAAGGCGCAGAGTCCGATCGTGCTTCTGATCGCCCCCCCACGCCCCGAACTCCGCCCCCAGCCCTGGCTTCGGGATCCACACCTGGGCACCCTTCCCGACGCCCTGCTGGCGCTTCGGGCGGGCCCCGCTGCGCCCTGGCTCCGCTATGACCACTCCATTACCGGGCAGCTACGGGCCACCCGAGGCGTGGTCACGGTGACGCCGCTTCGAGAGGGGTTTGGCCGACCCTCGGCGCTGGAAGCCGCGCTGCTGGCAAGGACGGGGCTGCGCTGCGCCTGGCTTCGGGAAATCACCCTTGCCGCTGGTGGTGAAGTCATGCTCCACGCGCGTACCGTAGCGCCCCAGGGCGCCTCGAATCTCCTTCCGGCGCTACGAGGTCTGGGTCGTCGCCCCCTTGGCGAACTTTTGTTCTTGGGCAGCGCGTTACGGGTCGGGGTGACGCGGGAGCACCGCTGCGCTTTTCGCAACGCCGCCGGGGGCTGGCTACGGGCGACCACCTATCGTGTACAGGGCGACCCGCTTCTGGTGCTTGAAAGCCCCACCGTCGCGGCCATCGACCACGCCCAGGGGGTTCGCTAGGCGAGGTTTTTCGGGATAATCGCTGCCCTATGACGACCGCCGCCCCCAGCTTTTCCCTTCGCCCTTATCTTCAGCTCACGCGCTTGGATAAGCCCGTAGGCATTGGGCTTTTGCTCTGGCCCACGCTCTGGGCCCTGTGGCTCGCCGCGGAAGGGCGTCCGGCCTGGCCCATCCTCGGTATTTTCCTGGCGGGCGTGGTCCTGACCCGGAGTGCGGGCTGTGCCATTAACGATTACGCCGACCGGGACTTCGACGGCCACGTGGCGCGAACCCAGCACCGCCCCCTGGCCACCGGAGCCCTTCAGCCCCGAGACGCGCTCCTGACCGCCGCCGCCCTGACCCTGCTGGCCTTTATCCTCGTGCTGTTCACCAATCCCTTCACCGTTGCCCTAGCGCCGGTGGCCGTGGGGCTAGCCGCCCTCTACCCCTTTACGAAGCGGTTCCTGCCCTTTCCCCAGCTGTTCCTGGCCGCGGCCTTCTCCTGGGCGATTCCCATGGCCTACGCCGCCGTGCTGGACGCCCTGCCGCCGGCCCTCTGGTGGCTCGTAGCGGCCAACATGCTGTGGACCTTCGCCTACGACACGGAATATGCCATGGTCGATCGGCCCTGGGACGAAGCCGTGGGCATTCAGTCCACCGCGCGGCTCTTCGGCCGCTTTGATCGCGCGGCCATTGCCCTGGCTTTCCTGGGCACGGGGGCGTGCCTGGTGCAGGCAGGGCTGAGCCATGGCCTTGGCTGGCCCTACTACGCGGGTCTGCTGTTGGCCGCCGGCCAGGCCCTCGGCCAGCTCTGGCGCATTCGCCACCAGGGCCTCGACGCCTGCTTCACCGCCTTCCGCAGCAACAATGGGTTCGGCGCCCTGGTGTTCCTCGGCATCGCCGTCGAGGCGATCTAGCGAGGGCTTGTTCCTCAGGCCCTTGTGTATACTCGCAAACGCGTTTTTGGGCGTCGGGGAGGCCCCTATGGATCGTTTTATTCGCTGGGTGGATGGCCTAACGGAAGCGATCGGCCGCAGCGTCAGCTGGCTCGTGCTCGCCATGACCGCGGTCACCTGCCTCGTGGTGGTGCTGCGCTACGGCTTCTCCGTGGGCTCCATCGCGCTCCAGGAGAGCGTGATCTACCTGCACGGCCTTGTGTTCATGCTGGGCATTCCCTACGCCTTAAAGCACGACGCCCACGTCCGGGTGGACGTGCTCTACGGCCGCATGACCCCGCGCCAGCAGGCCCAGGTCAACATCCTCGGCCACTGCCTATTTCTGGTCCCCCTGGCGAGCTTCATCATTTACGTGAGCTGGAACTACACGGCCCGGGCCTGGCGCATCTTCGAAGGCTCGCCGGAGGTCGGGGGCATCCCCCTGGTATTCCTGCTGAAAACCCTAATTCCCGTGCTCGGGGCCCTGCTGCTGCTCCAGGGGCTCGCTGAATTGGGCAAGCAAGTGAAAGTCCTCCGGAGCCTGCGCGCATGATTGAGTGGATCCCATTAATCATGTTCCTGGCAGTCTTCGCCTGCCTACTCCTGGGCTATCCCGTGGCCCTCACCCTGTCCGGCGTCGCCCTGCTCTTTGGCTTCGGCGGGATGATCGGGGGCAGCTTTAATCCCAGCGATCTGGGTTTCCTCTCCGGGCGCATATTCGGAACGATCACCAACCAAACCATGATCGCCGTGCCCCTGTTTGTCTTCATGGGGGTGGTGCTAGAGAAATCGAAGGTGGCGGAGAAGCTGCTCAACAGCTTTTCCGTGGTCTTCGGCCGCTTCCCCGGTGGCCTTGGCCTCTCCGTCACCTTCGTCGGCATGCTCATGGCCGCCAGCACGGGCATCGTCGGGGCCACCGTGGTTACCATGGGGCTCATGTCCCTGCCAACCATGCTTCGCCACGGCTACGATCCCAAACTGGCCACGGGCGCCATCGCCGCCACGGGCACGCTCGGGCAAATCATTCCCCCCTCCATTGCCCTGGTGCTCCTCGGGGACGTGCTGTCCAGCGCCTATCAGCAAGCCCAGCTAAACATGGGCATCTTCTCCCCAGATACGGTGTCCGTCGGCGACCTCTTCGCCGGGGCCCTATTCCCGGGGCTCGCGCTCGTGACCATGTACATGATCTACGTGGCCATCACCGCCTTCCTCCAGCCTGCGCGGGCGCCTCGGGTCGCTCCGGAGGCCCTCGGCGCCGGGGAAAGCGTCAGCCTCGGGAGAACCCTGGCCCAGGGGCTCTTTCCGCCCCTGCTCCTGATCATCGCGGTGCTCGGCTCCATCATGGGCGGCATTGCAACGCCGACAGAAGCCTCCGGCGTCGGCGCCCTCGGCGCCCTCCTCCTGGCCTTGGCCCAGGGCCAGCTGTCGAAGCAAACGCTCGGGGAAATTGTCGATAGCGCGACGAAAACTACCGCCATGGTGTTCTTCATCCTCATTGGCGCCGCAGTCTTCAGCCTCGTCTTCCGAGGCTTCGGCGGCGATGAGCTCGTGCAGGGGCTCTTCAAGGACATGCCCGGCGGAGTCGTGGGCGCCACCATCGTGGTGATGCTGGTGATCTTCCTCCTCGGCTTTATTCTCGATTTCATTGAGATCACCTTCGTGGTGGTGCCCATCGTGGGTCCCGTGCTCCTGGCCATGGGGCTCGATCCCGTGTGGCTGGGAGTCATGATTGCGGTCAACCTGCAAACGAGCTTCCTGACGCCCCCCTTCGGCTTCGCCCTCTTCTATCTGCGCGGCGTGGCCCCGGATTCCGTGGCCACGGGGGACATCTACCGCGGGGTGGTACCCTTTATCGTCATTCAGGTGCTACTCCTGGCGATTCTGGCCCTTTGGCCCGAGCTGGCCACCTGGCTGCCCGAGCGCCTCTACGGCTAAGCGCCGCTTACCTTAAAAGGAGATTTCCCATGGCTGGCCCGCTCCCGATTTCTTGGAAACACGTTGGCCTGGGGGCGATGCTACTGCTCCTGGCCGCCCGGGCCTTTGCCGCGCCATTCGTCCCCGAGGACTTCCCAATACCAGAGCGCGTAGAGGCCGAGGGCTTTGTGCTCGTGCCCCTGGGGCCCGCGGTACTTGAGGTGGATTTCGAGGCCTACATGGGCTCGATCGATCACCTCCAGCGCACCTTCACCCACAGCGAGAACTGGCCCCGGGCCAATCTCACTGCGGAAGATGCGGTAGCCGATATGGCTCAGGAAGCCGCGCTCTTTGAAAGCCGAAGGGCCTTTGCCTACGCGGTGCTGACCCCCGATGGGACCCGGGAGCGAGGCTGCATTTACCTGCGCCCGAGCCTGAAGGCGGGCTACGACGCGGTGGTGCGCCTATGGGTAACGAAAGCGGAGTTTGACGCGGGCTTCGATGAGGAGCTTGAGCGCTGGACCCGGCGATGGGTGGAGAATCAATGGCCCTTTAAGACCGTGGCCTGGCCCGATCGCGGCATCCCCTGGGCCCAGTGGCAGGCCCTGCCCGACGCGCCTTAGGGCGGAGGAAGGCTGGGGCTCCTTGGCCCCAGCCTCCGAACCCCTAGGCAGGGTTAGTCCGTTGCGCGCCGGGCGTCGAGGTAGCCTTGCTCGGCGATGGCCGTCCAGGCCTTCACGTCTGCGGAGAAGCTCGTGAAGGAGGCATGGATGCGCTCTGCCATGGGAGAGGTTTGCCCCATCTCCATGAGCACATCGTTCGACACGTCCCGAAGCTTCGCCAGCACGTCTTCCGGGAAGGGCCGAACCTTCACCCCGTGCTTGTTCACCAGCTCCCGCAGGGCCCTGTTGTTGCGCGCCGTGTACTCCGCGAGCATGTCTTCATTGATGGCCCGGGTGGCCACTTCGATGATGGCCTGGAGATCATCGGGAAGCGCTTCGAAGGCCTCCTTATTCACCAGCGTTTCCATCACTGCGCCGGGCTCCTGCCAGCCGGGGTAGTAGTAGTACTCAGCGACCGTGTGCAGGCCAAAGGCCAGGTCGTTGTAGGGCCCTACCCAGTCTGTGGCGTCGATGGTGCCCGTTTGCAGCGCCGTATACATGTCGCCCCCGGGCATGGCCACGGGCTCGCCACCGGCGCGCTGGAATACCTCGCCCCCGAGGCCAGGTATGCGCATGCGAAGCCCCTGCATGTCCGCCAGGGTTTTGATTTCCTTATTGAACCACCCACCCATCTGCGTGCCCGTATTCCCCCCGGGGAAGGGAATCAGCCCGAAGGGCGCGTAGAGCTCCTGCCAAAGTTCGAGGCCGCCGCCGTAGTAAAGCCAGCCGTTCATTTCCTGGGCCGTCAGCCCGAAGGGCACGGCGGTGAAGAAGGCCGCCTCGGGCACCTTGCCGCGCCAGTAGTAGGCGGCGCCGTGGCCCATCTCGGCGTCCCCCGCGAGCACGGCATCGAACACCTCAAAGGCGCCGACCAGTTCCCCAGCACCATAGACCTTTATCTTCAGGCGGCCGTTGGACATGCGGTCCACCAGCTTCGCTAACTTCTCAGGCGCAGTCCCCAGGGCTGGCAAGTTCTTCGGCCAGGTGGTGATGAGCTTCCACTCATAGCGCTGGCTCTCCGCCGCTGCCCCCGACGCCCCCGGCTCATCGCCCCCGGCGCAGGCACCGAGTAGCCCTGCGATTACCATCAGGGACAGCCAGCGCCCCATCCGCCCTAGTTTCTTCACAAATCCCTCCTCACAGGCTCAATCGGCCGGTTGTAATTCTGCGTAGGCCAGCATCAACCACTTTGGCCCTGCGTCATCAAAATTCACGTGCACTCGGGTCCGAGCGCCGTCCCCCTCGACATCTAGGAGGGTCCCTTCCCCAAAGGCAGCGTGCCGCACCCGTCCCCCGAGCATCAACTCCGGGGTAGGACCGGCGGAGGGCGCGCTCACGGGGCGCGCGACGCTGCCCCCCAAGCGCACCTCTTCGAGGACCTCGGAAGGCAGCTCCCGCAGGAAACGGGAGGGCCGGTTGTAATTATCGGAGCCATGGAGCCGCCGGGCCTCCGCATAGCTCAGCACCAGGTTTTCCATGGCCCGGGTGATGCCCACATAGCAAAGGCGCCGCTCCTCCTCAAGGCGCCCGGGCTCCTCCATAGACATGCGGTGCGGGAAAAGCCCTTCCTCGAGGCCGGAGAGGAATACCAGCGAGAACTCCAAGCCCTTAGCCGTATGCAGGGTCATGAGGTTCACGGCGTCTCCGTCCCCGTGCTGACTTTCCCCCGTTTCCAGGGCCGCCAGATCGAGAAAGGACTCCAGGGGCGGCGCCTCCGCGTGCTGCACCTCGCCCCCTTCGTCCAAAGGCAGCAGGGGCTCGGGCACAAATTGCCGGGCGGCGGTGACGAGCTCGTCGAGGTTTTCCCGCCGGGCCACGCCCCGCTCACCCTTTTCCCGGCCATGGAACTCATAAAGCCCGGACAGCTCCACCACGTGCTGCACCGCTTCGTGAAGCGGCAGCTGGGCCACGGCTTCTGCCAAATCGTCGATCAGCGCGAGGAAGCCCGCGAGGGCCGACGCCCCCCGGCCGCTGAAGGTGCCATCCCCGAGGGCTTGGCGCGCCGCCGCCCAAAGGGAGCAGCCCCGCTCCCGGGCCTGCTGGCGCAGCTGCTCAAGAGTTTTTTCCCCTATGCCTCGGGTGGGCGTATTCACCACGCGCTCGAAAGCCGGGTCCGAGTCCCGGTTCAGCGTGAGACGCAGATAAGCCAGGGCGTTACGAATCTCCATGCGTTCGAAGAAGCGCAGGCCCCCGTAGATTCGGTAGGGGATATCGCTTCGAAGCAGTGCTTCTTCCAAATTTCGGGACTGAGCGTTCGAGCGATAAAGAATAGCGATCTCGTCAGCCCGACGACCACCGGAGAGCCATTCGCTGATGCGGTCTGCGATGAAGCGCGCCTCATCCAGCTCGTTGTAGGCCGCATAGAGGGCGATGGGATCGCCGGCTTCCCCGTCGGTCCAGAGGTCTTTTCCGAGGCGGTCGCCGTTGTGTCCGATCAGCGCATTGGCGGCGGTCAGAATATTCCCCGTGGAGCGGTAGTTTTGCTCGAGGCGTACCAGTTGCACGTCGCCCAGATCCTGCTGGAGGCGATGGATGTTCTCCACCCGGGCCCCACGCCAGCCGTAGATGGACTGGTCATCATCGCCCACAGCGGTGATATGGGCGCTGCTGCCCGCGAGAACCCGGAGCCAGGCGTATTGGATAGCGTTGGTGTCCTGGAATTCGTCCACAAGGAGCTCGCAGAAGCGGCGCTGGTAGTGGGCCAGCAGGGCGGCGTCCTCGAGCCAGAGCTCATGGCTACGCAGGAGGAGCTCGGCGAAATCCACGAGCCCCCCCTGAAAGCACAGGGTTTCGTAGGCTTCGTAAACCTTCAGGAGCGTTTCCGTGAAGTGGTCACCGCCGGGCTCCACGTGTCGGGCGCGGCGTCCTTCGTCCTTTTGCCCATTGATGAACCAAGCCACCTGCCGTGGGGGCCAGCGCTTTTCGTCGAGATCGAGGCTGCGCAGGATCCGCTTGATCAGCCGCTGCTGATCATCCGCATCCAGAATCTGAAAGTTTTCCGGGAGCCGCGCTTCCTGCCAGTGGGTCCGCAGAAGCCGATGGGCAAGGCCATGAAAGGTCCCGACCCACAGCTGCCGCGGCGGCACGGAAATGAGCTGCTCGAGCCGCGCCCGCATTTCGGCGGCGGCCTTATTGGTAAAGGTCACCGCCAGCAGGCTATGGGGCGAGAGGCCCTCCGCATCCACCAGCCAGGCCATGCGATGGGTCAGCACGCGGGTTTTCCCGGAGCCGGCCCCGGCCAGCACCAGCATGTGCCCTCGGGGCGCGGTGACCGCCGCCCGCTGCGCATCGTTCAGACCATCTAGGAGGTGCGTAACATCCAAAGGGGTGAAATCCCTGACCAGCTAGCCGCCGTACCAGCGCCACATCCCGATGAGGCCTGCAGCGGCATAGAAGAATTGCAGGAGCAGTATGCCCCGATGCGTCCCCCGGTGGGCCCACAGCCCAATGGCCAGGGAGGAAATAAAAAGGAGAACAAAGCCCAGGAACTCGAAGCCCGTATTGGACGCGACCAGCAAGGAATAGGCGATGGCCGTTACCACTCCCAACCATTCAAGAAAAAACTGGCTGCGGGCGCTGGGGGCGGCGGCATCGGTCATTGTGTGTTCCTTTTGTATCATTTGCCCAACCCCTGAAAGGGCCAAGGCGATGGCCAACACCTGAGAAATTATCGCTCTTCTTCGTCCGTTTTACCTTCGGGGCCTTCCCAATCCAGCGCCGCACCAATGGCAATGCCAAGGGCGATCCACACCGGCTGCCCGGTGAGCACGAATAACGCTGCCCCTAACGCCGTCCCCATGCCGATCCCGTTTCCTGCACCGCCTGCTTTTTTGGTTTTCTTAGTCACGCCACGATCGTCCTTTCCCCTACTCCACCGTGACGGACTTGGCGAGATTTCGGGGCTGATCCACATCCGTGCCCCGAAGCACGGCCACATAATAGGCCAGGAGCTGCAGCGGGAGGGTATGAATGATGGGCGCGAGGATGGCCGCGCAACGCGGCACGGGGACCACCTCCACTCCGGGCTCGGGCTCAAAGGGCGTATCTTCATCGGCGAAGACGTAAAGCTGCCCGCCCCGGGCCCGGACCTCCTGGAGGTTGGACTCGAGTTTTGCGAGAAGCTCATCGTTGGGGGCCACGGCCACCACGGGCATGTGCTCATCCACCAGGGCCAGGGGGCCATGCTTGAGCTCCCCGGCAGGGTACCCTTCCGCATGGATATAGCTGATTTCCTTAAGCTTTAGCGCCCCCTCGAGGGCAATGGGGTACATCTCGCCTCGGCCCAGAAATAGCGCATTGCTGTGGGGCACAAACGCCTGCGCTAGGGCCCGAACAGGCTGTTCGAGCACTTCGAGGGTGTGCTTAATTTGCGCCGGAAGGCCATGGAGGGCCTCCACAATGGCCCGTTCCTCCTCCGCGGGAAGGCCTTTTCGACGCCCAAGGCACAGCGCGAGCAGGAGTAAATCAATCAGCATGGCCGTAAAGGCCTTGGTGGAAGCCACGCCCACTTCCGTGCCTGCTTCCAGCATGAGGGCCAGATCCGCTTCGCGCACCATGGTGCTAGTGGGAACGTTACAAAGGGTGAGGAGGGCCAGATAGCCGCGCTCCGTCGCCAAGCGAAGGGCGGCCAGCGTATCCGCCGTTTCCCCAGATTGGGACAGGGTCACAAACAGCGTCTTCGGTGCCACGGCCACCCTGCGATAGCGAAATTCGCTGGCAATCTCCACGGAACAGGGGAGGCCCGCTAGCGCCTCGATCCAATAGCGAGCCACGGAGGCCGCGTAGAAGCTGGTGCCGCAGGCGACGAGGGTTACGGCCTGGGCCTCATCGAAGATCGCCTTCGCCCCGACCCCAAAGGCCCCTTCCAGGACCTGATCCTTAGAAATCCGTCCCTCTAACGTCGCCGTAGCCACCTTCGGCTGCTGGTGGATTTCCTTCAGCATGTGGTGAGCGTAGCCGCGCTTGTCCGTGTCTTCCTCGGCCATCTCGATGCGCACCGTCGCCCGGACCTGGGTTTCATCGTCGACGCTGAAGACCTCAAAGCCCTCCTTACGCACCACCACCAGGTCCCCTTCTTCCATGAAGACGAAGCGGTCCGTGACCGGGCGCAGCGCCAGGGGGTCGGACGCGAGGTACATCTCGCCAATGCCCACCCCCACCACTAGGGGGCTGCCCTGGCGCGCAGCGATAAGCTCGTCCGGGTGATCCTGATGCAACACCACGAGCCCATAGGCCCCTTCCAGCCGTTGCACCGCCTGGCGCACGGCTTCCCGGAGATCGCCGCAGGCGGCATAGGTGTGGTGAATCAGGTGGACCACCGTTTCCGTGTCCGTTTCCGATTCAAAGACGTAGCCCAGGCCCTGAAGCTCCCGGCGCAGGGCTTCGTGGTTTTCGATAATCCCATTGTGAACCAGGGCGAGGCCGTCCCCGGACATATGCGGGTGGGCGTTCTTTTCGCTGGGGACGCCATGGGTGGCCCAGCGGGTGTGGGCAATGCCGATGCGACCGGCCGTGGGCGCCTCCTTGAGCGCCTCCCGGAGCCCAGCAACCTTTCCGAGGCGGCGCGTGCGATGGACCGATCCACTTTCAAGGGTGGCGACCCCCGCCGAGTCGTAGCCGCGATACTC
>JADHNT010000042.1 GCA_016779385.1 Pseudomonadales bacterium | reverse complement strand
GCGCAGCCCGGGGCGGGGCCAGCAACTACGGTACCGGCCGGCGGAAGACCGCTGCGGCGCGGGTTTTCCTCCGTCCTGGTCAAGGCCGGGTGCTGGTAAACAATAAGCCCCTCGATGAGTTTTTTGGTCGTCAGACGTCACGCATGGTGGTGATGCAGCCCCTGCAGCTCACGGAAATGACCGATCGACTCGACGTGATCGTGACCGTTCGCGGTGGCGGCCCCTCCGGTCAGGCCGGTGCGATTCGCCATGGCATTAGCCGCGCGCTGATCGAGTACGATGAGTCCCTGCGTCAGCCCCTCCGGGCGGCTGGCTTTGTGACTCGCGACGCCCGTGCTGTGGAACGGAAGAAGGTCGGTTTGCGCAAGGCGCGGAAGCGTCCGCAGTACTCCAAGCGCTAAGGCGGCAAAGGCTTGGCCGCCCCTTGGCGGCCCCTGCGCCCGATCGGTTTTCCGCTCGGGCGTTTTTGTGTCTGCAGAGCCGCGCGGGGAGTTTTTCCCTGGAAGGTCCGCAGATTAGGAAAATGACTGCCCCAGGATGGGGTTGGCTGTGTTAAACTCCGCACCGGCTGGCGCGGGCGAACGTTCGAGATTGATCCGGCCAACGACTCTGCCGAATCCATCCCGGCACACCTGACCAAATTGACCAGGGAGACTCTTCGTGAGCAACGGCGAAGTGAACCTTGCCCGGCGCCGCTTTTTGATTGGCGCTACCTCCGTGGTGGGCGGCGCCGGCGTGGTAGGCGCCGCGGTGCCTTTCCTCGCCTCTTGGCAACCCAGCGCAAAGGCCAAAGCCCTTGGGGCCCCGGTCCGCGCCGATGTCAGTAAGCTCCGCCCCGGGGAAATCCTCGGGCCTCTGCCGGAGTGGCGGGGCAAGCCCATCTTTGTGGTGAAGCGTACCGACGCCATGCTGGATCAGCTTGAGGCGCTCGAGCCCATGCTCGCCGATCCCGGCAGTGCTCGGCCGTCTCAGCAGCCCAGCTACGCAGCGAACCGCTGGCGGGCTCGGGAGGAGCGCAAAGACCTTTCCGTCCTTATCGGCATCTGCACCCACCTGGGCTGCTCGCCGAAGTACTACCCGGAAGTGGGCCCCCAGGCCTTCGACGGGAACTGGAACGGCGGCTATTTCTGCCCCTGCCACGGTTCCAAGTTCGATCTTTCCGGACGCGTTTACGCGGGCGTACCGGCTCCCTCGAATCTCGAGGTGCCGCCTTATACCTTTGAGTCCGATGCGATCATGTTGATCGGCGAAGATGAGGAGTCCGCGTAATGAGTGATGCGAAATTGTCAGAAAAGCCGGGCGCCGTGATGGCCGGGGTCACCCAGGTGGTGAACTGGATTGACGCCCGTATGCCGCTGATCGAGACCTATGAGTACCATTTGTCTCGCTACTGGGCCCCGAAGAATTTCAACATTTGGTACCTCTTCGGCGTGCTTTCCATGGTGGTGCTGGTCAACCAGCTCCTCACGGGGATCTGGCTCACCATGAGCTACGTGCCCTCCGGTGATAAGGCCTTCGCCTCCGTCGAATACATCATGCGTGACGTGGAATTCGGGTGGCTCCTCCGCTACCTCCACTCCAGCGGCGCGTCGGCGTTCTTCATTGTGGTGTACCTCCATATGTTCCGGGGCATGATGTATGGCTCCTACCGCAAGCCCCGGGAGCTCATCTGGCTCTTCGGTATGGCTATCTTCCTCGTGCTTATGGCCGAAGGCTTCATGGGTTACCTCCTGCCCTGGGGCAACATGTCCTACTGGGGTGCGCAGGTGATTGTGTCCCTCGTGGGGGCGATTCCCGTGGTCGGTGCTGACATGATGGAGTGGGTCCGCGGCGACTTCCTCATGAGTGAGATTACGCTGAACCGGTTCTTCGCCCTGCACGTGGTGGCTCTGCCCATCATGCTGATCATGCTGGTGTTCCTGCACATTGTTGCCCTGCACCACGTGGGGTCGAATAACCCCGACGGTATCGACGTGAAGAAGCATAAGGACGAGAACGGCAAGCCTCTCGACTCCATTGCGTTCCACCCCTACTACACCATCGGTCACGATCTTCCCGCGATCGTGCTGTTCCTGATCGTGTTCTGTTCCGTGGTCTTCTTCGCCCCGGAGATGGGTGGCTACTTCCTAGAGCCGCCGAACTTCGAGCAAGCAAACCCACTTAAGACGCCCGATCACATCGCGCCGGTGTGGTACTACACCCCCTTCTACGCGATGCTTCGCGCCGCGACCTATCCGCTCTTTGGGATGGATGCGAAATTCTGGGGCTTTGTGGTCATGGTGGGTGCCATCGCCCTGCCAGCGGTCCTGCCCTGGCTCGACCGCAGTCCGGTTAAGTCCCTTCGCTATAAAGGTGCGGTGTCCAAGGGCATGCTTGCCATGTTCATCGTGTCTTTCTTTCTGCTCGGGTGGCTCGGTACGCAAGCGGCCAGCCCCTTCTATACCTTGTTGGCTCAGGTCGGCACGGCGGGCTATTTCGCCTATTTCGTGCTCATGCCCTGGTACACCCGGGTAGAGAAGACGAAGCCCGTTCCTGAGAGGGTGCCTGCCTAATGAAGCGTTTCTTGATGATTCTGGGCTTTTGCGCCCTGACCACGCCCGCGGCCATGGCGTCCGATAGCGGTGTGCATCTGGAGCCCATGGAGCCCGATCACCGGGATCTGCCCTCGCTCCAGCACGGGGCCAAGCTATTTACGAACTACTGCCTGGGCTGCCATTCCCTGGAGCATCAGCGTCACGTGCGGACCGCCGAAGATCTCGGCATTCCCACGGATCTGTATCAGGCAAGCCTATTGCCCGCGGGCGCCGACATGGGCTCCCACATTACGAACGCGATGCCGGCGGAAGGGGCCAAGAACTGGTTCGGGGCTCAGCCCCCGGATCTCTCCATGGTCACCCGGGTGCGGGGCACGGATTGGGTCTACAGCTACCTCAAGGGCTTTTACCTCGACCCGAGCCGTCCCCTTGGCGTGAACAATGATGTGCTGCCGAATGCGGGCATGCCTCACGCGCTGATTGAGCTGCAAGGGGTCCCCAGGAAGGTCTGCAAGCAGGCGCCGGAAGGCGGTTGGGATGGCCTTTCGGGTCAACCCATGACCTCGGAGCAGTGCGGCTTCATTGAAGTCGAGGCCGGCACCGGGCTTTTGAGCGCTGAGGAATACGACGCGGCGGTTTACGATCTTGTGAACTTCCTCGACTACACCGGCGAGCCCTACCGCCTCGACCGGCAGCGTATTGGCGTTTACGTCATCCTGTTCCTCCTGGTGCTCTACGTGTTTACCTGGCTGCTTGGCCGGGAATACCAGAAAGAAGTGCACTAAGGCCCTCAGAAGGCTGCGTCGCATGGCGCAGCCTTTTTCTTAGGGGTCCTTCCTGAGAGGGCCCGTTGGGCCTTCGAATAACAATAACGCACGGGGACTCCGCCATGGGTGTGGTTGCAAAGCGCTCCTCAATGACCTTTTTCTCTGATGGTACGGATCACTACAGCCACCGCGTACGCATGGTGCTAGCGGAAAAGGGCGTCACCGTTGATACCGTTGAGGTTGATGGCAACAACAAGCCTGAGGAGCTCCTGGAGCTGAATCCCTATGGTGCCGTACCGACGCTCCTCGACCGGGATCTCGTACTGTACGAGTCCATGGTCATTATGGAATATCTCGACGAGCGCTTCCCCCATCCGCCTCTGCTCCCTGTTTATCCCGTTGCTCGGGCCATGTCCCGTCTATGGATGCATCGCATTCAGCGAGATTGGTGCGCGCACCTGGATCTGCTCATGGTGGGCAAGGGACGGGAAACGGCCCTCACTAAGGCGCGGAAGTCACTCCGGGAAAGCCTCATGGCCGTATCCCCGATCTTTGCGGAAAAGCCGTTCTTCATGAGCGACGAGTTCACCCTCGCCGATTGCTGCGTGGCGCCGATTCTGTGGCGCTTGCCCAAGGTCGGCATCGCGCTCCCGGAAAAACAGTGCCGTCCCTTGCTGAAGTACGCCGAGCGTCTCTTCGACCGGGATGGTTTCCAGGCGAGCCTCTCAGAGGTTGAGCGAGAAATGCGCGACTAGGGGGGCGGCGTCATGCGTCCTCAGCGTCCCTATTTACTTCGTGCTTTCTACGACTGGATCGTCGATTCAGACTGCACCCCTCACATCCTGGTGGACGCCCAGCGCCCCGGCCTTCGCGTGCCCAGCCATGCCATTGTCGATGGCAAGGTTACCCTGAACGTTTCTCCTCGGGCAGTCCGGGAGCTGCTGATCGATGAAGCGGGGCTTTCCTTTCAGGGGCGCTTCGGGGGCAGTCCCTTTGCGGTCTACGTGCCGCTGAATGCAGTAGTGGCGATTTACGCCAGGGAGACCGGAGCCGGGACTGTGCTGGGACTGGAGCAGGCCGAGGGCGAGGAGAATCCCATTTCGGTAGCGGAATCCCCGGAGTCACCGGAAGACGATCCGCCGCCCGAGGGCGGCGGGAAGCCGACGCTGCGGGTCGTAAAGTAGGCCCTAGTCGGAATAGCTAAAAATGCGCACCACGCGTTCGACGCCGCCCACGGCGCGAGCTGCCGCTGTAGCCGCTTCCCCTTCCGCGCGCGGGACCGTGCCCAAGAGATACACGGTTCCATTTTCCGTTACGACTTTGATTCCCAGGCCCCGCACGGCCTCGTTGGCGAGAAGTCGGGCCTTCACCTTGCTCGTCACTACCGCATCAGCGGAACGGGCGAGCAGCGCCGTCGGGCCACTGATGGTGAGCTCGTTGTAGACCATCTTGACGTCTTCGATGCCGCTGAGCACTTCGCTGGCGAGGGCTTTGCTTGCCTCGTCCCGTACCTGTCCCGTAAGCAGCACCACGCCCCGGAAGCTCGTGACCCCCAGGTGCCCATCCTTGAGGCCTTCCCCGGCCCGGCGAAGCCGAACCAGTCCGGTGGTTTCAATGCGCGTATCGTCGATGATGTTCCCAAGCGCTTGAATCGCGCCCGGGGGACCGCTCTTTTCTTCAGTATCGGCCGAGCTTCCGTCGTCGCCTTGGCTAGCGCAGCCGGCAAGGAGGGCGATGCTAAGGGTCAGGAGCCCAAGGGCGCTTTTCATAGCGGCAGTTCCTATCGAGAAAGAGCCGTTAGTTTACCGCGCCGAACGCGTTTCGTATCCATTCGAGGTGGGCCCCCTCCGGGGTGGGACCCGTAAGCGCGATGACGTCGAAGCGACACGGTGGAGGTTCGCGGTGCGCCTTGGTGGCTGCAGCGAGATAGAGCTGGGCGGCGAGGGTTAGACGGCGCTGCTTGGCGGGGGTCACGGTGGCTGCAGTGTTTCCTCCCAGGGGGTGGCGACGGTAGCGCACCTCCACGAAAGCCCAGAGCCGGTTCCCGGGGGCGGCCAAGATCAGGTCCCACTCCCCGTAGCGGCAGTGCCAGTTTCGATCTCGGAGCTCATACCCCCGGGCGGCTAGAAAGGCGGCGGCGCGGGCTTCCCCTGCCCGGCCGGCGGGGCTTCCCGGTCCCGCGGGGGTCATGGCGCTGGGAGCGCAAAGCGTGCCGGAGCCGGGCTCAGTGCGCCGCGCTCAATGGTCGCCAGACGCAGGGTCCGCACCCAGCGCTGGTCCGTAGCCTGGGTAAGCTGGCCCGTGAGGCCTGGAAAGGGGAGCCCCGGTGGGGCATAGCGCTGCCATTGGGTCAGGCGCCAGGCGTCGACGCCGAGCGCATAGAGTAGTCCGAGGGGCCCATCGGCATCGGGAAAGGCGTCCCGGAGGCGCTCGCTTTCCGGGTCTCGCCCGCCGAGTTGCCAGGGCGTGAGACTGAAGGTGACGTTCTCAAGATCCTTCAGGGCCGTTGCGCTCAAATCTGAGGCCAAGCCCTGGGAGGACGCCCAAATGGGGAGATCGCCCGCGAAGTAGTAGGCGAGGGCCGATTTTAGGGTCTGCCCCTGGAGGGGTTCGGCGATGAGTAGTACGGAATCGACATCCTGGCGTCGCCGTGGTTCCGTTTCCAGCGGTACGCGAAGCACCCGCCGCAAGGCCTGGCTGCGCGCCTCCCCTTCTTCAACGAGGAGCGCCGCGGCGACGGCGGCGCCCAGGTCCTCGTTCGGGGAGAAGGGCTGGCGGCGCGCCACGATGCCCCCGAGGGCCTCAAGGTGAGTGCTCGCGGCCAGAGCGAGGCGCTGGGCCCAGGGCGCTTCGTCATGAAGGATGAGGAGGCGTCGATGACCAGCGCGCCAGTTTTGATCGGCCAGCTGTTCGCCCTCCACCTCCGGTTCCAGGGCGTAGCTCCACAGCGTGGGTGCGCTGCCGAGGCTGGGCCGGTTCAGCGCAAGTAACGGCGGTGCTTTCGGTTCGTCTCGGCGGAGGGCGTCGAGGGCACTCACCGCGTCCCGTTCGAGGGGGCCCAGTAGCTGGTCGGGCTGAAAGCTGAGCGCTTGGCCGTAGGCGGTGGAGAGGCCTGCGGCCCGGGTATCAAAAAAGCGGAGCGCGGAGCCCCCATGACCCTGGCGCTGGGCCTCAAACTGGGCCGCCAGGAGCCCATCCCGGAGCGCCTCCGCGGCGCCCTTAAGGGGGCCCGTGAAGGGCAGGAGCACGGCGATGCGGAGGGGGGCACCCCCTTCGACGGCCGGGGGAAGATTTTTTAGGAGCGAGGGGAGCGCCGTGCCCGGCCATCGTGCCTCCCAAGCTGCGATGGCCTGGGGGAGACGGGCTGGGAGGGAGGCGCAGGCGGCCAAGGCCTGGGCGAGGTCGTGGTAGGGCGCCAGCGCGCTCATTTCGCGGGGCGGGAGCGCTGGTGGCGGTAAGCTCGCGGTGAGACGATCGAAAGCCTCATCGACCAACAACTGTCGCTCATCCAGCGGAGTGAGGGGTTGCGCTTGAAGGAGAAGCGCGGCGCTGCGGAGCGTGTCCCCTTTCGTAAAGGCCAGGGCGCTGCGAAGGTGAGCCCAACGGAGCGCGAGATCGGGGGAGAGGTCCGAGGTCTCGGCCTGCCGCGCTAGGCGGGCGGTGATCTGGGCCTGGGCAGCGCTGGCGGCGGCCAGATCTCCAGTGGCTAGCGCGTGCTCGCTTTGGAGCAGAAGGGCCTCGACCTGCCCCACGCCCTGCGGGCGGGCAAGGAGGGGTGTGAGACTGTCCCCCCTTGGGGCTTGCTGGGCGCCGTCCCTGGGGGGCGGAACGGGGCCGGCGCTGGTGCAGGCATGGAGGAGCGCGGCCAGGAGGAGTAAGCTCCAGCGACCATGCTTTCCTAGTGCGCTTCGGTACACTTCAGCCTTGATTCGGCGCATGACGATCACCCAGGTGGGAGCGGACAAGCATGGCTGCGGGAACACTTTTCGTGGTGGCAACCCCCATTGGACACCTGGGGGATCTTACGGAGCGCGCTCGAGCCGTGCTCGGCGCCGTGTCCCTCATCGCTGTGGAGGATAGCAGACGCACCGCGCCCCTGTTGGCCTCCCTTGGGGTGAGCGTTCCTCTCATCGCCTATCACGAGCACAACGGAGAGGCCCGTACGCCGCAGCTGCTAGCGCGGCTTCAGGCGGGGGACGATATCGCGCTCGTGAGCGATGCAGGTACGCCGCTGATTGCCGATCCGGGCTATCGCCTGGTGCGGGAGGCTCGCGCCGAGAGGATTGCGGTGGTTCCCGTCCCCGGGGCGTCGGCGGTGATGGCGGCCCTTTCCGTCGCGGGCCTGCCTACGGATCGATTTACCTTTCGAGGCTTTCTACCGGCTAAGGCCGGGGCGCGGCGCCGGGCTCTAGCTACGCTGGTGCCCCTTGAGGAGACGCAGGTGCTCTTCGAGGCGCCTCACCGCATTGTGGCCCTCCTTGAGGATGCGGTGGCCACCTTTGGTCCCGCGCGGGAGGCGTATGTGGGGCGGGAGCTCACCAAGCGTTTTGAGAGCCACTATCGCGGCACCCTGAGCGAACTTCTAGCGGCGGCGACGCAGGAAGGGCTGCCCGCGCGAGGGGAATTCGTGGTGGTGCTGTCCGGGGCCCCCCAGGCGGCGGCCGCGGCTCCGGCGCTCCAGGAAGAGCAGGTGCTGCGTTTGCTCTTGGAGGAGCTCCCTCCGGCCCGCGCGGCTCGGGTGGCGGCCGCGCTGCTGGCCATGCCCAAAAAGCCTCTCTATCAGCGAGCCCTAGCCCTGGCGGAGGGGCGCGAAGAGGCTTGAGTTCGCTCCCGCGGGCGCTCACACTCCCTGGGCGAAGGAGCTGGCCAGGCAGTCGCTCGCTGAGGCGGGAGGAAAGTCCGGGCTCCATAGGACAGGGTGCCAGGTAACGCCTGGGGGGCGCGAGCCCACGGAAAGTGCCACAGAAAAGATACCGCCAACCCGCTTCGGCGGCGGTAAGGGTGAAATGGTGCGGTAAGAGCGCACCGCGCGCGTGGTAACACGCGTGGCAGGGTAAACCCCACCCGGAGCAAGGCCAAATAGGGATCCATTGGTGTGGTCCGCATCGGATCCGGGTAGGCTGCTAGAGGTATGCGGTGACGTATATCCCAGAGGAATGACTGCCCATGACAGAACCCGGCTTATCGGCTGGCTCCTTCGCACTAATTCTTTTTGGTTATCAAAAATCATAAAATAGAATAGAAATATTCTTTTATCGCGTTTTTTCCTGAAATGATCAGCGCAACACCTTGCTTTTCCTAAGGTTATTTTTTTAGCACTCTCGAAGCCTTTCGATTTTCTCTGCAACCCACTGAAATAAAAGGATTTTCGCCTGAGCGTTGTGCTTGACGGGGTTTTCTTGCATTCCTATAGTGGCGATTGATGGGGAATAGTGGAAAAAAGTGGATACTGAGATCTCCATCCACGGGTAAGGTGGGTAAATCGTGCTATTTCGGGGTATCAGCGCAGTCACGATGGACGCGAAGGGGCGCATGGCATTGCCGGTGCGCTTCCGCGAGCCTCTGCGCGAGCGCTTTGGCGGTGCCCTGGTCGCCACCATCGATACCGCCGAGCGGTGCCTTCTCCTCTACCCTCAGTCTGTTTGGGAAGAGATCCAGGCGCAGCTTGAGGCCTTGCCGAACGTTGATCCGACAACCCGGCGCTTTCAGCGCTTATTGATTGGCCACGCCACCGATCTCGATCTGGATGGCAATGGTCGGGTGCTTATTCCGCCCATGCTTCGGGAATATGCGGAGCTCGCGGGGCGCCTTGTGCTCCTGGGACAGGGTCGAAAAATTGAAATCTGGGCCGAAGAGCAGTGGGCTGCGCGCCGTGATGCCTGGCTAGCGCAGGGTGATGGTCAGACCGCGGATAGTGCCGCGGCCCTGCAGTCGATATCGCTCTAATGGAACGAGGCGCTCAAGAGGATCAGGGGTATGCCCATATCCCGGTGATGCTCGATGAAGTGCTGGCCCTGGCGCCGGCGGGACCTGCGCCCTGGATCCTCGATGCCACCTTTGGTCGGGGCGGCCACAGTCGGGCGCTGCTCGCGCGCCTTGGGCCCGAGGCCCGTCTCTTTGCCCTCGACCGGGATCCGGAAGCGCTGGCTGCCGCCCGGGCGCTGGCCGCGGAAGACTCTCGCATTACCGTGGTGCCGAGCCCCTTTGGGGCCTTGGCTGAGGCCCTGGCGCCCCACCTTCAGGGCCGGGGGCTAGATGGGGTATTGATGGATCTCGGCGTGTCTTCCCCCCAGCTCGATGATCCCGCCCGGGGCTTTAGCTTTCGAAACGACGGCCCCCTCGACATGCGTATGAGCGGCGAGGGGCGCAGCGCCGCGGAGGTCCTCGCCCAGTGCGAAGAGGGGGAGCTGGCGCGCATTTTTAGGGAGCTGGGGGAAGAGCGCTTCGCCCGGCGCATCGCCCGAGCCCTGGTTGCGGCTCGGGAATCGGGGGTGGCTTTCACGCGAACGCGGCAGCTGGCGGAGGCGGTGGCGGAAGCCCATCCTGCCTGGTCCCCGGATCGCCATCCGGCGACCCGGGTATTCATGGCGCTTCGCCTTTACGTGAACGATGAGCTCGGTCAGCTCGAAACCGGGCTTCGCGGTGCCGTTGAGCTTTTGGCGCCGGCCGGGCGTCTTTTGGTCATCAGCTTCCATTCCCTTGAGGATCGCATCGTGAAGCGCTTTCTGCGCCGAGAGGCGCAGGGTGAACCGCTCCCCCGGGGACTGCCGGTGCGCGGTCCTGCGCCGGGGGTGCGGCTCCGGCTTTTGGGCAAGGGTCAGGGCCCAAGTGCTGAGGAGCTCGTCGCCAATCCCCGTGCCCGCTCCGCGCGGCTCCGGGCTGCGGAGCGCCTAGTCGCATGAGCCGCGTGAGCCGCATCAGCCGAATCGGTCAGATCCAGGGCCTTTTAGATTTCTCGCCCCTGGCCGTCTTGCTTGCGCCGCTCCGAGCCCCCGGCGGCTGGCAGCTTCTGGCCCTGGTGACGCTGGTGCTGTTCTCGTCCCTTGGGGCAATCTTCGCCTCCCACGAGGCGCGGCGTCATTTCGAGGCCCTTGAGCGCGCACGGCTGGCTCGGGACCAGCTGCTCGAGCAGCGCGGCCGGCTCCTGATCGAACGGGGCGCCTTTAGCGCCTATCACCGGGTTGATGTCATCGCCACGGAGCAGCTCGTGATGCGATCCCCAGGGGTAGAAGACACCGTGCTGGTGCAGCCATGAAGCGCGCGTCTCGCCCGGCACGCCGCCGCACTTCGGCCCTCGCCTTGGAGCCAGCCCACGTTTGGCGCCTAGGCTTGCTCGCGCTGCTGCTCGTGGGCGCCGCGGTCGCCATCGGTGTCCGGGTGGCGTTCCTTCAACAGGCCCAGCAGCGGGACTTTCTGAAGGGCGAAGGGGACGCGCGGACCGTGCGAGCGGTTTCCATCGAGGCCAGCCGGGGCGTGATTCGCGATCGCCGAGGGGAGCTCCTGGCCGTGAGCGCGCCCGTGGTGTCCTTTTACGTGAATCCGCAGCGCTTCTCCCCAGCGCCGGAGGAGACCGCGGCCCTCGCGAAGGCCCTGGGTGTGGGTCCGAGCGATCTTGCGGCGCGCATCGACGAGGCGCGCAAGCGCGGCCTCGGCTTTCTTTATCTGAAGCGTCGCGTGTCCTCAGCCCAGGCGGCGGCGGTGCGGGCCCTCGGGGTGCGAGGCGTGGAAGCGGAGGACAGCTACCGGCGCTATTACCCCGCGGGGGAGGTATCGGCCCACGTGGTGGGGCTCACGAATATCGATGATCAGGGCATCGAAGGTCTTGAGCTGGCCTTTGAAGATTGGCTGGCCGGGCACCCGGGTAAAAAGCAGGTGCTAAGGGATCGGCGAGGCCATGTGATCCGCGATTTGGAATACCTTGCCATGGCCGAGCCGGGGCAAGACCTCGAGCTGGCCCTTGACCTTCGCGTGCAGTACCTGGCCCACCGGGAGTTGAAGTCGGCGATCGCCCAGTACGGGGCGCGCTCCGGGTCCGTAGTGGTGCTCGACAACTCCACCGGTGAAGTGCTGGCCATGGCCAATCAGCCGGCCTACAACCCGAACGATTTAAGCGGCACGGGCTATGCGCGGTTGCGCAATCGCGCCGTTACGGACCTCTTTGAACCGGGCAGCACGGTGAAACCCATTACCATCGCAGCGGCCCTGGAAACGGGACGCTTTCAGCCCGAGCAAACCATTGATACGAGCCCGGGTTGGGTTCACGTCGCTGGGAAAACTATCAAGGATCCCCGGGATTATGGGGTCCTGAGCCTGGGCGGCATCATTGCGAAGTCGAGCCAGGTGGGGATCACGCGGCTGGCTCAGGATATGAGCGAGGATGAGCTTCGCGGAGTCTTCGCGCGTTTTGGGCTGGGCGTCCCCACGGGGGTGAGCTTCCCCGGGGAGGCCGCAGGGCGTCTCCCGGGCCCGCCTCCCTGGCCCACGATTAACCGCCTCACCTTCGCCTTTGGCTATGGTCTATCGGTGACGACCCTCCAGCTCGCTCAGGCCTATACGGTCTTCGCTAACGGTGGGGCCATGGCAACACCCACCCTGCTAAAGGTCGCAGAAGAAAATTCGCCGCCCCTGACCCCCGTGCTCGATCCGGCCATCGCGAAGGCCGTGGCGGCCATGCTCGAGGGGGTGGTGCGCTCGGAAGGCACGGCCCTGCGGGCCGCCATTCCTGGCTATCGCGTGGCCGGAAAAACGGGAACGGCGCGCAAGCTCGTCGATGGGGCCTACGACGACGCGCGGCATTTGGCTTACTTTGTCGGCTTCGCTCCGGCCAGTGACCCCCGGGTAACGGCGGTGGTGTTGATCAACGAACCGAAGGAAGCGGACGCCGGCGGAGGCCTGGTGGCAGCCCCGGTGTTTTCCCGGGTGGTCGGGGGCGCGCTGCGCCTGCTCGGCGTTGCTCCGGATTTAGGGACGGCGCCGAAGTTGGCGAATGGTGGGGGCGAAATCGCCCCGGGGGCGGCGGGATGAACCTTGCGCCGCGCCTTCAGGCCGCCCTTCAGGCCATGGGATATCTCGCGCCGGTGCTACCGCCGGTGCTCACGGCCTTGACCCTAGATTCCCGGCGGGTTGTGCCGGGCGCGATTTTCTGCGCGGTAACCGGGCGCAGCCAGGATGGCCGAGCTTTTCTCCGGGATGCCTGCGCCCGGGGCGCTGCCCTGGTGCTGCTTCCTGAGGCGCCCCGGCCCGAAGATCGGGCCGCCTTAGGTTCCGTGCTGGCCCTGGTGCTCCCGGGTATTGAAGGGCGCCTTAGCGAGCTGGCCCATCACGTTCAGGGTGCGCCTTCAGAATCGATGACCGTCATTGGGGTGACCGGTACGAACGGAAAAACCTCCGTGGTGTCCCACTGTGCGGCGCTGCTGTCAGCCCTCGGGGTGCGCACAGCCACCTTTGGAACCCTTGGCGTGGGCTTCGGCGATGCCCTCACTTCCACGGGGCTCACCACCGCCGATCCCTTCACGGTGCAGGCGGAGCTTCGTCGCCTTCGAGACGCGGGGGCGGAGACCGTGGCCCTAGAGGTGTCTTCCCACGCGCTCGATCAAGGGCGTGTGCAAGCCGTCGCCTTCGATGCGGCGGTCATGACGAACCTTTCTCGGGATCACCTCGATTATCACGGCACCCTCGAGGCCTACGGAGAAGCCAAGCGTCAGCTCTTCCTCCAGCCGGGGCTGGTCCATGGCGTCTTGAACCTCGATGACCCCTTCTGCCGAAAGCTTTTCGGACGTATCCCCTGCGCAGTGAAGACCCAGGGCTATGCCCTAGATGACCCTGACGCTGCGGTGCATCTGACGGCGCGCCGACCCTGCGGCCAGGGTTGGGCCTTTCAGGGACAGAGCCCCTGGGGACCCTTTGCTGGCGCGACGGGCCTCGTGGGGGAGCACGGGCTATCGAATTTGCTGGCGGCCCTGACCACGTTGGCTGCCCTTGGCTATCCCCTTGCCGAGCTTATGGCGCTCCTGGCGAAGGTGCCAGCAGCGCCGGGTCGCCTAGAACGGTTTGCCCATCCTTCGGGGGTGGAAATCTTCGTGGATTACGCCCACACCCCGGAGGCCCTCTCCGCGGCGCTGGCGGCCCTTAGGGCGCAAGGGGTTGGGCGGTTGCACTGCATTTTCGGCTGCGGCGGGGAGCGGGATCGGGGGAAGCGACCCCTCATGGGCGCTGCGGCGGCGGTGGCCGATGCGCTCTACCTGACCAACGACAACCCCCGGGGGGAAGATCCGGACGCCATTCTCTGCGCTATTGCCCAGGGCGTTCCTGCCGGGGTGCCGGTGCAGCGCATTCCGGATCGCGCGGAAGCGCTGGCCGCGGCGCTGGCCGAGGCGCGCCCCGGAGATCGCATACTTCTGGCGGGGAAGGGCCATGAAACGGTGCAGATCGGCGCCGGGGGGGCGAGGCCCTTCAGCGATCGCGCGCTGGCGGCGGCACTCTGCGCCGGGGAGGGGGGCTAGCCATGCTGCTTTGGCTGTTCTCCTGGCTGGAGGCCTTTGATCCCGGCTTCGCGGTGTTTCAGTACCTCACGCTGCGGACCATTTTGTCCGTGCTGACGGCTCTCGGCCTTTCCCTGCTCGTGGGGCCGGTGATGATTCGGCGTCTCACGGTCCTGCAAATTGGGCAGGCGGTGCGCCAGGATGGACCCCAGAGCCATCTCAGCAAGGCAGGGACCCCCACCATGGGCGGCGCCCTCATTATCGTGGCCATGCTCCTGGCCACCGTGCTCTGGGGTGATCTTTCTAACCGTTACGTGGTGCTGGCGGTCCTCGTGGTGCTGGCCTTTGGCGCCGTGGGTTGGGTGGACGACTATCGGAAAGTGGTGGAGCGCAACTCCCGCGGGCTCCCAGCCCGCTGGAAGTACTTTTGGCAGACGGTGGCGGGCGGCGCCGCGGCCCTGGCCCTGTACCTGGGGGCCAGCACCCCGGCGGAAACCACGCTGATTGTGCCCTTCTTCAAGGACGTGGCCTTCCAGCTCGGCCCCTTCTATCTGGTGCTCGCCTACTTTGTGCTGGTGGGCACGTCCAACGCGGTGAACCTCACCGACGGCCTCGATGGGCTGGCCATCATGCCCACTGTGATGGTTGCCGGGGCCCTCGGGCTCATGGGCTATCTCACGGGAAATGCCGTCTTTTCCGCCTATCTTCAGATTCCCTTCGTCGCGGGCGCTGGGGAAATGGCGGTATTTTGCGGCGCCATCGTGGGAGCGGGGTTGGGCTTTCTTTGGTTTAACACCTATCCGGCGCAGGTCTTCATGGGGGACGTGGGTGCCCTCGCCCTCGGGGCAGCCCTGGGCCTCGTTGCCCTGGTGATTCGTCAGGAGCTCGTGCTTTTCATCATGGGCGGCGTTTTCGTCCTCGAGACCGTCTCCGTCGTGCTCCAGGTGCTGTCCTTCCGCTACCTGGGGCGACGCATCTTCCGCATGGCGCCCCTGCACCACCACTTTGAGCTGAAGGGCTGGCCCGAGCCACGGGTCATTGTCCGGTTTTGGATCATCACCCTCATGCTGGTTTTGGTGGGGCTTTCGACGTTGAAGCTTCGATGAGTGGGCAACGGCTCCAAGGCGCATCCTTCCTCGTGCTCGGGCTTGGCTCCACGGGCCTGGCCCTGGTGCGCTATCTCCAGGCCCGCGGGGCTACCGTGGCCGTGGCCGATAGCCGCGCGGAACCTCCGGGGCTGGCTACGCTTCGCGCAGCTTTCCCCGAGGTCTCCGTGCATTTGGGGCCCTTTGAAGCCCTCGCCTTCTCTCCGGAGCAGACCGTGGTCGTGAGCCCTGGCCTTGCGCCGGAAAGCCTCCCTTTGGCGGTGATGAAGGCGGTCGGTTGTCCCGTGCGCGGGGAGCTCGATCTGTTCTTCGAGGAAACTCAGGCGCCGGTGCTTGGCATTACGGGGACGAACGGCAAAAGCACGGTGACTGCGCTTCTTGGGCATCTGCTTGCGGAGGCGGGCTATCGGGTGGCCGTGGGGGGCAATCTGGGGCCCGCGGCGGTAAGTCTGCTGGATGGGCCTGCGCCGGAGGTGTTCGTGCTGGAGCTGTCGAGCTTCCAGCTGGACTGGGCTGAGCTCCTGCCCCTGCGTCAGGCCCTCTACCTGAACCTGTCCTCGGACCACCTCGATCGTTATGACGATCTCGCTGCCTATGGCGCGTCGAAGGGGCGAATTTACCCCCGCGCCGAGCGGTGCCTATATAACGCCAGCGACGCGGCGACCACGCCGCCTCAGGACGCACTCGGCCGCGCCATCCCCATTGGGCTTCAGGCTTCCGGCGCGCCCTTCGGGGTGGGAGAGGGAGTGCTTTGGGGGCCCGAGGGTTGGTCCTGGCCCCTGGATCGCCTGCCCCTCGTGGGGGCCCACAACCTCGAAAACGTGCTTTTTTCGCTCACGGCGGCTTGGGATTTTGGGGCTGAGCTCGCAGCCCTCGGGCCGGCGCTGGAAAGCTTTACCCCCTTGCCCCATCGCTGCGCCGTGGCCGGGTGGGTGCGGGGCGTGCGCTACGTGAATGACTCCAAGGCCACGAACGTGGGCGCGACCGTCGCAGCCCTGAAGGGACTCGGTGGCCTTGACAAGGTGCTACTCCTAGCCGGCGGTTTGGCGAAGGGGGCGGACCTCTCACCTCTGCGGGCTGCAGCCAGTGGACTGCGCCAGGCGTTGTTGTTCGGCACGGATGCGCCGGCCCTCGCAGCGGCGCTGGGGGACGTCTGCTCCGTGACCTGCGTGAAGACCCTTGACGCGGCCTTCTCAGCGGCCGTCGACCTGGCGAGCGCCGGAGATACGGTAATTCTGGCTCCGGCCTGCGCCAGCTTCGATCAATTTCGCTCCTTTGAGCACCGCGGCGAGGTCTTCGAGGCCGCGGTGGCGGACCTTGCCCAGCGTCTGGGGGCCCGCGCATGACCGCCCCGCGCTTCGAATGGACTGCCACAGCGCTGTGGCTGATATTGCTGGCCCTGGGCGCATTGCTGGTGACCTCTGCGTCGCTGGAGATCGCCTCCGTGCGCTATGGCGGCGCCACCGCTTTTTCCCTTCGCCATGGCATCTACGTGGGGGTGTCCCTCCTGGCCTTCCTCGCTGTCTTGAGCTTGCCCGTGGCCCATTGGCAGCGCCTTGGGCCCCTGGCCTATCTTGCTTCCGTAGTCCTGTTGCTGGCGGTGCTCCTGGTCGGGCGGGAAGTGAATGGGTCCCTGCGCTGGATTGGCGTCGGGCCCCTCACAATCCAGCCCTCGGAGCTCGCTAAGTTTCTGCTTTTGATCTACCTCGCTCACAGCCTGACCCGGCATCAAGCTGCGGTGCGCGGCAGTTTCTGGGGCATGGTGCGTCCCATCGCCTGGCTTCTGGGGCCCATGGCGCTCATTCTCGCCGAGCCCGATTTGGGGTCCGTGGTCGTGATACTGGCCGCCGCAGGGGGGCTCGTGACCCTCGCGGGCGCCCGCCTTCGGGATCTTTCCCTCATTGTCATCCTCGCGGGGATCGGCGGCACCGCTGCGGTCCTGCTCCAGCCCTATCGCCTGGCCCGCTTTCAGACTTTCCTCGACCCCTGGCAGGATGAATTTGGGACCGGGTACCAGCTGACTCAGGCCCTCATTGCCTTTGGTCGGGGCGAGTGGTGGGGCGTGGGGCTCGGGGAGGGCATGCAGAAGCTCTTCTATCTCCCCGAAGCCCACACAGACTTCATCTACGCCGTGCTGGCGGAGGAGCTGGGTGCGCTTGGGGCCCTTGCTGTGTTGGTCATGCTCCTGGTGCTCGTGCAGCGTGGTCTGGTCCAGGGTCGTCGGGCCGAGCTCAGGGGTGACTTCTTCGCAGCCTTCCTCGCCTACGGCGCCGGGTTGCTGCTGGCGTTTCAGGTGTTGGTGAGCCTTGGGGTGAATACGGGGGTGCTACCCACGAAGGGTTTGACGCTGCCCTTCCTCTCCTACGGGGGTAATAGCCTGGTGGTCTCCAGTGCGCTCGTGGGCCTCATCGCCCGCGTTGCCTGGGAAAATCATGGGTCGCCCTTGCCTTCCGAGGCCTCCCCGCGAGGGCGCAGACCTGCCCGAGAAGCGGCCCCTCCGGCGGAGGTGCTGGCATGACCATCGCCCAACGCTCCAATCCCTACGCCGTGCCCGAGATGGGTCGGATCCGCCACATCCATTTCATCGGCATTGGCGGTTCCGGGATGTGCGGCATCGCGGAGGTTCTGCTGAATCAGGGCTACATCATTTCCGGTTCGGATCAGCAGGCATCGGAGGCGACGGAGCGCCTCACGCGCCTTGGGGCAACGGTTTATCTGGGCCAGGCGGCGGAGCAGGTAGCGGGCGCCGACGTCGTCGTGGTGTCCACAGCAATCTCGCCCCAGAACCTCGAGCTTCAGGCGGCGCGGGACGCGCGCATTCCCGTGGTGCCTCGGGCCGAGATGCTTGGTGAGCTCATGCGCTATCGCCACAGCATTGCCGTGGCGGGCACTCACGGAAAGACCACCACCACGAGCCTCGTTACGGCGCTTCTCGACGCAGCGGGCTTTGATCCGACCTTCATTATTGGGGGCCTCGTAAAGGGCTTTGGCAGTAATGCGCGTCTGGGGGCCAGCCGCATGCTGGTGGCGGAAGCGGACGAAAGCGATGCGTCCTTCCTTCATCTCCAGCCCATGGTGGCCGTGCTTACGAATATCGACGCTGATCACATGGCTACCTACGACGGCGATTTCGAGAAGCTCAAGCAAGCCTTCCTCGACTTCATTCACCGCATGCCCTTCTACGGCACCGCGGTGGTGTGCATTGACGACCCTGCGGTGCGCAGTCTCCTTCCGGCCTTGGGGCGTCCCACGGTGACCTACGGTTTCTCCGAAGATGCGGACGTCCGCGCGGAGGGGCTCGTGCAGCGGGAGGGGAAGGTGCACTTTCAGGTGCATCGACTAGGCCAAGCGCCCTTGCCCGTAGCCTTGGCTATCCCCGGACGGCACAACGTGCTTAATGCCCTGGCGGCGATCGCCGTAGCTACGGAGGAGGGCGTTTCGGATATTGCGATGCGGAAGGCCCTGGACGGCTTTGCGGGGGTGGGGCGGCGCTTCGAACAGCACGCCCGGCGCATCGGCGGCCATGCGGTGCTGCAGATCGACGATTACGGACACCATCCCACGGAGGTGGAGAAGGTCCTGGAAACGGCTCGGGAAACCTTCCCCGGGCGCCGTCGGATCATGATTTATCAGCCCCATCGCTATACCCGCACCCGGGATCTCTTTGACGCCTTTGTGCGCGTCCTGAGCGAGCCCGACCTGCTCATATTGCTTGAGGTGTACAGCGCCGGAGAGGCGCCCATCCCCGGGGCTGACGCCGCAGCACTGGCGGCAGCGCTGCGGCAGCGGGGAGGGGTTTTGCCCGTGGTGGTCACCGGCGTCGATGAGGTGCCGGCTCTACTGCCTACGCTGCTAAGGGACGGAGATCTGGTGCTGACCCAGGGCGCTGGGGATATCGGACGCCTATCTCGCCTGCTGACAGAGGAGGGGGGGCATGGTTAGGGCATCGGCATCTCGTCGCCCACCGGCGCGGTCGGGGACTCCCGGGCGCCTTCGGCGCTGGCTTGCCCGCACTGCCGCGGTGCTCGTTCTTGCAGGGCTTGCCCTCGGGGGGCATGCGGTCTTTTCCCTGCTCAATGCGCCGGTGGAGGTGGTGCGCGTGGAGGGAGACCTTCCCGAGGCCGGGCAAGCCCGCCTTCGCGAACTGCTGGGGGCAGCACTGCCTTCGGGGATTTTTACCTTGGACGTGGCTGCGCTTCAGGTGCGCCTCGCGGAGGAAAGCTGGGTGGCCTCGGTCTCCCTGCGCCGGGAATGGCCGGACACCCTTCGGGTCGCGGTGGAACCGGAGGTGCCCGTGGCGCGCTGGCGGGACGCGGCGCTGCTGTCGAACCGCGGTCGTATTATCGCGCCCCTTTGGGACAACGCCCCGGGCACGCTCCCGAGCCTTGCTGGCCCCGAAGGCTCGGCGCCCCGGCTCATGGCCACCTACCTTCGGGTGGCGGAAATGCTTCAGGGGCATCAGTTAACCGTGGCCCGGGTGGAGGAAAGCGCCGCCGGGGACATCGAAGTCACACTCCAGGGCGGCGTCCGCCTGCGCTTGGGAACGGATGCGCAGGTGGCGCGGCTGCGTCGGGTCGATGCGGTGCTGAGCGCAGCCCTGGCGGCCCAGCTCGATCGCGTCGACAGCATTGATGCCCGCTACGACAACGGCGTAGCGGTGGCCTGGCGCGAAGGCGCGACAGGAGAACGAATTTTGGCATTGCAGGATCAACGCTTAGGGAAGGGGCGCTAAAACTATGGCAACGGCACCAGGACAAATGATCGTTGGCCTCGATATTGGCACCTCCAAGGTGGTGGCCATCGTCGGGGAAGTTCGAGAGGACGGAACCCTCGAGGTCATTGGCCTTGGGTCCCACCCCTCCCGGGGTCTGAAAAAGGGCGTGGTGGTGAATATCGAATCCACCGTCCACTCCATTCAGCGCGCTGTGGAAGAGGCGGAGCTCATGGCGGGCTGCCAGATTGACTCAGTCTACGCCGGGATCGCCGGTAGCCACATTCGCTCCCTAAATTCCCATGGCATCGTCGCGATTCGGGATAAGGAAGTGACGCCGGCAGACATCGAGCGCGTACTTGACGCCGCGCAGGCCATGGCCATTCCCGCGGATCAAAAGATCCTGCATATCCTGCCCCAGGAATATGTGATCGACCACCAGGAGGGGGTGAAGGAGCCCCTAGGCATGTCCGGGGTTCGCCTCGAGGCCAAGGTGCACCTGGTGACCTGCGCAGTGAATTCGGCCCAGAACATCGAGAAGTGCGTGCGCCGCTGCACCCTCGAGGTTCGGGACGTGATCCTTGAGCAGCTGGCCTCGAGCTACGCCGTGCTTACGGAGGACGAGAAGGACCTGGGCGTATGCCTGGTGGATATTGGGGGGGGCACCACGGACGTGGCGATCTTTACTGAGGGGGCTATTCGTCACACGGCCAATATCCCCATCGCCGGCGATCAGGTGACCAACGACATCGCCATGGCGCTGCGAACTCCGACGCCCCACGCGGAGGAGCTGAAGATCAAGTACGCCTGCGCTCTCACCCAGCTGGCGGGGGCGGAGGAAACCATTCAGGTGCCCGGAGTGGGGGATAAGCCCCCCCGCGCGCTGTCCCGCCAAGCCCTCGCCGAGGTGGTCGAGCCCCGTTACGACGAGCTGTTCCAGCTGGTGCAGGCGGAGCTGCGTCGTAGTGGCTTCGAGGATCTGCTGGCTGCGGGCATCGTGCTCACCGGCGGGTCTTCGAAAATCGAGGGGGTGGTTGAGCTTGCGGAGGAAATCTTCCACAAGCCCGTTAGCCTTGGCATGCCGCGGAACGTTGCGGGGCTCGCGGACATCGTCCGCAATCCCATTTACGCCACAGGTGTGGGGCTTCTGCTCTACGGGCAGGAGCTCGAGCGCCGCCGCCTCGAACGAGGGGAGGCGCCGCCGGTGATGAAGGGCAGCTTTGTGGACCGAATCCGGGAATGGCTTCGGCAAAACTTTTGAGCGCACCTGCGCATTTTTTGAAAGAGCGTCTGTGGAGGACGAGCAATGTTTGAACTGGTAGATAGCC
>JADHNT010000041.1 GCA_016779385.1 Pseudomonadales bacterium | reverse complement strand
GGAACGACCGCGCCGACAAGCGGATCATCCACGTGGACTTCCTCCCGTCGGAGATCGACGACCACTACTACCCCGAGGTCGAGGTGGTGGGGGACATCGCCCACACCCTGTGGATGCTCAACGAGCGCTTTGCCAAGGAGGGGGTGCCGGACTACGACCTTTCTGGCCAGCGCTCGGCGCGGGCCGACATGAAGGCGGAGCTCGAAGAGCACAAGGACGATGACACGGATGGCAGCATTCGCCCCCAAAAGGTGCTCTGGGATGCGCGTCAGGTGTTAGGTCCGGACGACGTGCTGCTGTCCGATGTGGGCGCTCACAAGATGTGGATCGCGCGCCACTACCATTGCCACGAGCCGAATACCTGCCTCATTCCCAACGGCTTCTGCTCCATGGGCTTTGCCCTTCCCGGCGCGCTAGCTGCGGCGCTGGTCCATCCCGATAAGCGCATTCTGGGCATTTGCGGGGATGCAGGCTTCCTCATGAACGTGCAGGAGATGGAAACGGCGAAGCGCCTGAACCTGAACCTCACGGTGATGGTCTGGGAAGACAAGGGCTACGGGCTCATCAAGTGGAAGCAGGAAAACCACTTTGGCCGCCACACCGATCTCGACTTTGGCAATCCGGACTGGATGCAGCTGGCCTCAGCCTTCGGTTGGAACGGCTTCCATGTCACCCGAAGCGCTGATCTCCAGAGCGAGCTGGCCAAGTCCTTCGAGACCCCGGGGCCGAGCCTCGTGGTGGTGCCCATTGATTACCGGGAAAACCGCCTACTCACCCAGCGCCTCGGCAACATCGCCGTCGCCATCTAACGCTGCTGACAGGGAGAGGCCCATGCTTCGGGAAAGCTACCCCTTCTACCTCGCCAACCGTGCGGAGATGCCGAACACGGAGCTCGAGGTGATCGATAAATACAGCGGCGAAGTGGCCACCCGGGTGGCCATGGCGTCGGCGGAGGATATCGACCGGGCCATCGCCGCGGCGGAGGCCGCAGCCGAGCCCATGGCGCGCCTCGCCAGCTACGAGCGCAAGGCCGTGCTCGAACACTGCGTGAAGCGTTTTCGGGAGCGCTTTGATGAGCTGGCGGAGGCCCTGTGCATCGAGGCGGGGAAGCCCATCAAGGATGCGGAGGGGGAGGTCACGCGCCTCATTGACACCTTCGTCGTCGCGGCGGAGGAGTGCACGCGCATCGGCGGGGAGATCATGCCCCTTGATATCAGCCCCCGGGCCCGAGGCTATCAGGGCTTCTACAAACGCGTGCCCATTGGGCCCTGCTCCTTCATCAGCCCCTTCAACTTTCCCCTGAATTTGGCGGCGCACAAGGTGGCCCCGGCCATCGCCGCGGGGTGCCCCTTTGTGCTCAAGCCCGCGAGCCTGACCCCCATCGGCGCGATTGTGATCGGCGAGATTCTCGCCGAAACGGACCTGCCCCCGGGGGCCTTCTCCATTCTGCCATGTCGCCGCGACGGGGCGGATCTGTTCACCACCGATGAGCGCTTCAAATTACTGTCCTTCACCGGTTCCCCGGGCGTGGGCTGGGATCTAAAAGCCCGGGCCGGCAAGAAGCCCGTGGTGCTCGAACTCGGGGGAAACGCGGCGGTGATCGTCGATGAAGACGCCGATCTTGAGGACGCCGTGGCTCGGGTGGTCTTCGGCGCCTTCTACCAGTCGGGCCAGTCCTGCATCGGGGTACAGCGCATCCTCCTGCACGAGGCGGTCTATGATGCCTTCCGGGACAAGCTCGTGGCGGCGACGAAGGCCTTAAAAAAGGGCGATCCGAAGGATCGGGAAACCTTTATTGGCCCCATGATCTCGACGAAGGAAGCCGCCCGCCTTAAGGGCTGGATTGATGAGGCCGTGGCCGATGGGGCGACGCTGCTTTGCGGGGGTGACTGCGAGGGGGCCATGCTCGATGCGACCCTTTTGGAGAACGTTCCCGAACGCTGCCGGGTGAACACGGAAGAGGCCTTCGGCCCCGTGGCCAACCTCATGCGCTTCTCGGACTTTGATGAGGCTCTCGCCGCGGTGAACCGCAGCAAGTTTGGCCTTCAGGCGGGTATCTTCACCCGCGATCTCTACAAGGCCCAGCGGGCCTGGGATCGCCTCGAGGTCGGGGGCGTGGTGATCGGGGATGTGCCTTCCTACCGGGTCGACAACATGCCCTACGGGGGTGTTAAGGACTCGGGGCTGGGCCGGGAAGGGGTGCGCTTCGCCATCGAGGATATGACGGAGCTGCGCCTCATGGTGGTGCGGGATCCGAAGGCGTAAAAAAGTCCTTGCGATACCGTGGCGTCTAGGATAAAGACACCTAGGCGCCTTTTTCCGCCGGCTTCTGCGTAAGTGTTCGCTTACGGTGCAGAAAATTCACTTATGCACATAGTCCAAAGGCCTCCGATTAACGCGCGGATAGGCCCAAACCTTCACATGTCATTTATATTAAATGCTATAAGCTATTGATTAAATTGATTTTATAAATTTATGCTAAAAAGAGGGCGTCGTCGTAGATGTTTCCCGTCATCCAGGGGTGGATTGTCCGGAAAAAGTTATCAACGAAGTTATCCACAGCCTTCGAGCGCCTACATCACGTAAACTTTGAGATCAATCCCCATTGATCGGTGAGCCATGGCCTTTGACCCTTGGCCGCGAGGTCTCAAGCGCTTCGCGAAGCGCGGAGCCAAGCTGGCGACAGACAAAAAAGCCCTTGCCGCGGTGCTCGCTGAGCTTCGAGCCCGGCGCGACGGCGACGCCGGCCCCTTAGCTAAGCTTGGCGACGATCTTAAAACGCTTTTAAGGCTTCTCGACGCCACCGTGTCCGGTCGTTACCCCGCCCTGCCTCAGGGGGTGATGACCGCCGTGGGCGCGGCCCTGCTCTACTGGCTTATGCCCCTCGATTTGATCCCCGACCCCATCCTGGCCCTGGGGTTTATTGATGACGCAGCTATCCTCGGCTGGATGCTGAAACGCCTTTCCGATGACCTTGCGGCCTTCCGCGCGTGGGAGGCGGAGCGGGCGCTCGAGGATAGGCCTTGACCTCACCGCGCGCGCCCGCTTAATTGGGAGCTCGAGAGGGGATTTTTGGGCAGGGGAGAGCACGATGAAAGCAGCACAGCGATGGCTGATGGGAGTGTTGGGGGCAGCGCTGCTGAGCGCCTGCGGCGGGGCGCCGGAGCCCGCGAAGGATCCGGCCCAGGCGCTCCGGGAAGCGCTCCTGTCCGCGGAACCGGGCAGTACGGTCACCATTCCCGAGGGGCATTTCACCTTTGATCGCAGCCTGTCCCTTGGCGTCAACGGCGTCACCCTAAGGGGCGCGGGGCAGAATAAGTCCATTCTCGATTTCGCCGGGCAGCTGGCCGGGGCCGAGGGGCTTCTCGTGGCAGCGGAAAACGTGACCCTTGAGGGCTTCGCTGTGCTCGATGCCAAGGGCGACGCCATCAAAATGAATCAGTGCAAAAACCTCGTGGTGCGGGGCGTGCGGACGGAATGGACCGGTGGCCCGAAGAGCACGAACGGCGCCTACGGTCTCTATCCCGTGCAGTGCGACGGGGTCCTGATCGAAGACTCCATTGCCGTTGGCGCGAGTGACGCCGGCATCTACGTGGGCCAATCGACGAATATCATCGTGCGGCGAAACCAGGTGGCCTTTAACGTCGCCGGCATCGAGATCGAAAACAGCACGCAGGCGGACGTCTACGAGAACAACGTCGTGGACAACACCGGCGGCATTTTGGTCTTCGATCTCCCCGATCTGCCCGTGCAGGGCGGGCGCCAAACGCGCGTGTTCCACAACATCGTGGCTCATAACAACACGGCGAACTTCGCCCCGGAGGGCAACATCGTCGGCACCGTGCCTGCGGGCTCGGGGATCATGGTGAACTCCAATGACGACATTGAAATCTTCGAGAACACCATTTCCGACCATCAGACCGCCGCGGTACTGGTAGTGAGCTACCTCATCACCGGCCGGCCCCTCGATGATCCGAACTACGACCCCTTCCCGGAGCAGATCTCCATTCACCACAACACCATTGAAAAGAGCGGCTACGATCCCGATTCCGAGCCCCTCATGGCGCTTAAGGCGGCAGCGCAGCTGCCGGCCCTGCCGGCGATTATCTGGGATGGCTTTGTCCGTCCCGAGCAGGAGGGCCCCGTAGTCTGCGCCCATGACAATGGTGAGCTCGGCACCGTGGCCCTTGATGCGCCGAATGGCTTTGCGGCGCCGGACTTCTCCGGCGCGGCCTTTGCCTGCACCCGGGAGGCGCTGCCTCCGGTCGCCCTTGGAGGCGCTGAGTAATGAGAACGGCCTGGCTTCTCGCGCTTTTCGTTCTGCTGGGGGGCTGTGGCCCCTCAGGACCCGTGCGCGAAGGGCCTTGGCCCGAGCGTCTCTCCGAGCTTGCGGTGCTGGCCCAGGAGGGCGGCGCGCTGGCCCCCCGGGCGGGCTATGCCTACACCCTGGCCCATCCGCTGTTTAGCGATTACGCCTGGAAGTACCGCACCATTAGCCTCCCCAAGGGGGGCGCAGCATCCATGGTATCGAACGACGAGACCCTCGCCTTCCCCGTGGGGACGATCATCACGAAAACCTTTGCCTTCCCCCAGGGCGCTTCCGACGCCGTGCGCACGGTGGCAGCCGAGCCCCTTGCCAGCCCCGGGGCGCCCTTCGCCCTTGCCGGCATGCGCTTGATGGAAACGCGGGTGTTGCGCCACACGTCGGCAGGCTGGGAAGCCGTTTCCTACCAGTGGAACGAGGCGGGGACGGAAGCTTTCCATGCCCCCGCTGGGGCCCTAGTGCCCCTCACCACTGAAGGGGGTGAGCGCTTTCCCTACCTCATCCCCGATAAGAACCAGTGCGCGGGGTGCCACGAAACGGCCATGGGCACCAAGATCTTGAAGCCCATCGGGCCGAAGCCGGGGAATTTGGCCGCGCACGGCTTCGCCGACGAGGGATCGCAATTTGAGGCATGGCGCGATGCGGGCTGGGTCGCCTCCGCCGCCCCCGTAACGCCCTGGGCTGTCCCCGGAACGGGCTCGGTGGCGGAGGCCCACGCCTACCTGGATGCCAACTGCGCCCATTGCCACAGCGACACTGGCGCCGCGGATACGGCAGGGCTTGATCTCCGCATCACCGCAAGTGAACTGGGCCGGGGGCGTTGCAAAACCCCGGTGGCCGCGGGGCGGGGTTCCGGTGGCCGCGCCTACGATGTGTGGCCCGGTCGCCCCGAGGCGTCCATCTTGCCCTTCCGCCTGGGCCATCAGGATCCGGGCATCATGATGCCGGAGCTCGGCCGCAGCCTCGTACACGAGGAGGGCGTCGCTTTGGTGAAGGCTTGGATTACGGCTATGGACGGGGATTGTGCCGCGAGCCTCAGCCTGTAAGGCTTATCCCGGGGTGGGGTCGGGGCGCTTAGGGTTCCTCGCGCTCCTCGTCGCTGGCGCACTGCTCTCTGGCTGCAGCACCACGCGGCTCTACAATAACGCCGATCGTTTGTTAGCTTGGCGAGCGGATAGCCTCCTGGGCCTCAGTGCCGAGCAGCGCGGCACCTTCCGCGATGATATGGGTCCGGTGCTGGCCTGGCATCGCCAGACCCAGCTCCCTCGCTGGGCCGATGCCCTGGAGCGCCTGGCCCTTGCCGTGGAAGACGATGCCGTGACCCCCGCCCTCGTGGCAACGCTGGAGGCGGACCTTCGCGCGGACGTGGCCGAACTCACCCTGGCCCTCGCCCCCCCTGCCCTGACCCTACTCCGTAGCCTAGACGATGAGCAGCTCGCGGCCCTTCCCGCGCGCTTCGCCGAGGAAGACGCGGACCTTAATGACGACTACGAGGGCCTCTCCCTCGAGGCACAGCGCGCCGAATGGGCGCGATCGCTGGAAGACGGGCTGGAGGATTGGGTGGGGCGCTTAACCCCGGCGCAGCAGGAGGCCATCGCCGCGCTCAGCCAGGAGATTCGCCCGGATAACGCCGATTGGGTGGCCTATCGTCAAGCGTGGCAGCGCGCTTTCTTAGAGGCCCTCGAGCGTCGGGATAGCCCATGGTTTGCGGCGGTGCTTCCCGTGCTCATGGTTCATCGCAGCGCCTTCTACACCCCGGCCTATGCGGCGCAGCGGGCTCAGAACGATCCCGCCTACAGCGCGTTTTTTCCTGCCTTTCTTGGGAGCCTAACGGCCCCGCAGCGCGATCGCCTGAGCGGTAAGCTCCGGGATCTTTCTGAGGACTTCGCCGCGCTGGCCGCGCGGGGGGCCGCGTAGGCGGCGTGATAAAAAACCGCCCCGGGGGAGGGACCCGGCCCGGGAGCGGAAGGGGAACGGTACGGGGTTGCGGCCCCTAGCAGGTGCAGCGACGATCGAGTACGAGCCAGGCGATCACGTAGCCCAGGACGGTCGGGGTCGTGGCCGTGAGGAGCCCGAAGATCGTCAGCAGTCGCAGCCAGATTGGCGAGATCCCCATGCGCTCAGCGATGCCCGCGCACACGCCGGCGACCCAGCCGTGGTAGGGATTGCGATAGAAGCCGCGATGCTCGCAGGAGGTGCGCTCGCGATGGGAATACGTCATGGTTTTATTCCTTTTACGCTCAAAGAGTTCGCTTGAGTCGTTACAAGGGGCGTGCCAGCTTTCCGAGCCTCCGGATTTAGTACGGTAATTCAAAAGCTTAGGGGCTTTGGAGGGGTGTCGGGGTTGGCTGGTGGGCGATTTGGGGCCCGCCTCCAGGAAAGAATACGGCGGGACTCGCCGAGAGTTGGCGAAATTGACCGAGGAGAGGGGCGGAATGGAAGAAATCAGCTGGGCAGACTTTGAAAAGGTGCAGCTTCGCGCCGGCACTATCGTGCAGGCCGAGCCCTTCCCCGAAGCCCGACGGCCGGCCATCAAACTCTGGGTGGACTTTGGTCCGGAAATCGGCGTCCTGAAATCCAGCGCCCAGATCACCGATTGCTATACCCCCGAGGTTCTCGTCGGGCGCCAGGTGATGGGCGTGGTGAACTTTCCGCCGAAACAGATCGGCCCGATTCGTTCAGAGTGCTTGATCACCGGGTTCTACCGGGAAGATGGCGCGGTGGTGCTGGCCGTGCCCGATACACCGGTGCAAAACGGCGCCCGCCTCGGTTAGGCCCGGCGCGCCGTTTGCTCGTTTTTCCCCATTTGCGTTACGGAGCATAGGCCTCATGGATGCACAGCTAGGACGGCGGTCTCTTCTCAAGGGCCTGGGCGGCGCGGGGCTGCTCGCCAGCGGCGCCCTTTCGCCCCTAGTCCGCGCCATGATGGGCGCGCCGGCGCAGGCGCCTCGGCCTTGGGTACAAGGTTTTGGGGCGCTTCAGCCGTTTAGCGTGAGCCCGGATCGCATCATCGCGATGAACGTATGCACCCGACCCTTCCGAGCGGAGGGCCCGCGCATCGCCCTCGAGACCCTCGCGGGAAAGCCCGTGGTGCACAACTATGGCCACGGCGGAAGCGGCTGGTCCCTGTCCTGGGGCAGCGCGGCGGAAGCGCTGGCTCTTGTGCCCCAGGCGCCGCCGAGCGCATTGGCTGTGGTGGGTTGCGGGGCTATCGGCTTGACCACGGCTCTTCTGGCCCAGCGCCAGGGCTTTGCAGTGACTATCTACGCCAAGGAGCGCCCGCCTTACGTGCGTTCCTCCTATGCCACCGGCGTCTGGTCCCCCGATTCCCGCATCGCCACGGCGGAGCACGGCCCGCCCTTTGCGGCCCAGTGGCTGCGCATGGCCCGAGCTTCCCATCGCCGCTTCCAGACCCTTCTTGGCCTGCCTGGCTATCCCATCGAATACACCACCATGTTCGAAATGGCGGAGACCCCCTTCAGTGAGGTGGGCGCTCATGGCAGCCGCGATGAGCCGGCCTATCCCCACTATTCGCGGGATCTCGCTCCGGGGCTGTCCCCGGCGCCCGTAACCCTGGCCGAGGGCCATCCCTTCCCAGCGCCTTACGTGCGCGAGCGACGCCTCATGCTGTTCAACATCAGCGCTTACTCTCGTTTGCTGCTGGCGGATTTCGAGCGCCGGGGCGGCCGCATTGTCACCGCTGAGCTGGCGGGCCCCGAGGACTTCGCCCGCTTGGATGAGCCGGCGGTGATCAACTGCACAGGCTATGGCGCGCGGACTCTGCTAGGTGATGAAAGCCTGACGCCGGTGCGTGGCCAGACCGCGAAGCTTATGCCCGAGCCTGGGCTGAACTACGGCCTGCGCTCACGCGAAGCGAAGGTGTCCGTTTATCCCCGGCGCGATGGCCTGTTGGTGCAAACGGCGGGGGAGGACGACTTCGGCGACGGCTCCGAGGCGCTGCGCCCGGAGGAGTCCTTCGGGGCGGTGGAGCGATTGTCTTCCCTTGTGTCCGCGCTACACGGTTGAGCCCCTTGGGCTCGTTTCAACGCTACGATCAGCCTCGTCCCTATGGGGCGGTGGTTCGCTCTGGGCCCTTTCCTTTGGTGCTTGAGACCATCCCTGCGGCACTTTTGGCGGTGCGGACCGCGCTCGCTCAGGGTGGCCATGCGCCTGCCGGTCCCGCGCTCGTTCGCTATGGCCTGATTGCTATGGAGGGCGTCATGACGATCGAGATTGGCTACCCCATCACGCTGGCTTCGGCTTCCGGCCTGGAGACTTCCTTGAGGCTCGGAACCCTGCCGCCCGGGCGCTACGCGGAAAGGGTGGTGAAAGGGCCCTACGAGGGGCTTCAGGCGGGGACCGCAGCGTTTATCGCTTGGGGGGAGGAGGCCGGGGTGCGCTGGGCGAAGGAGGGGGCGTCCGGGGACTGTTGGACCGCCCGGACGGAGCACTATGAGGTCGGCCCGGATAGCACGGCCGATCCTTCCCAATGGCGGACCCGCTTGTCTTTCCTGCTCGCGTCCTAGGGTGCAGCCGTCCGGGGAAGGGGTTTTCGGCGAATTTCAGTGTAGACACTTCGGCGCCGAGAAAGTGGGGCAGGGTGGGTTTTTTATGCCTTAGTTCTGGCCTTGGGTGGGGTTTTTAGGTGAGCCAAGGGGTTTTTCGGGGAAGCTAGTGGAGGCTTTCCCGATTGGAATGTGTCTACATTTCGCGAAGTTAGTGGGTGACGCAAACGGCCCGCTTTTGGTGCATCAGAAGCGCTCAGAGGCGCATTTCTCCTTCCCAGGGCGCTGAAGTTTTTCGCTGCCCCAGCCTGAACCGAAGGCGGCGCCCTGTCCTCTGTTTTCTGCGCGTTTTGTATCAATTTCACGCGAAGAAAGTGGAATCTGGAAGCTGAGAATTCTGCAAAAAGCCTTGTTAAGTGGGGTTTTGTGATCGGAATCAGCTCATATAAAGCGCTGTTGTGGAGCTATTCCACCATAGAATGTGTAGCCCTCGAATTTCGGCAAAAAGGGCTTTCCCGACGGCGGTTTGGACTCACGAGATGGAGCGGTGGAGGCGCACGGGAGACTCCGCCCGCGCGCACAGGAAACGCGAAGGTGCCGTGGTCCCCTAGCAGCTATGCAATTCGCGACCGTAAAACTCAAAAAGTGGGGCAACAGCCTGGCCATCCGCATTCCCTCCCGGGTGCTGAAGGACATGGACCTTGCCCTGGACGATCACCTGGTGCTGTGGAGCTTAGACGGGGAGATGCACTTGGTGCGGATGGAGATGCCCACGCCCACCTTTGGGCCCGGGAGTAAGCCCCGACCGAAGCGCATCGGCCGGGGCTAGGGCGGCCGCGCTTAGACGCGCTCGATTACGATCGCCGGGGCCATGCCACCGCCGGCGCACATGGTCACGAGGCCCGTGGCCTTGTCCTGGCGCTCAAGCTCATCCAGCACCGTGCCGATGAGCATGGAGCCCGTGGCGGCAATGGGATGGCCCAGGGCCATGGCGCCGCCGTTCACGTTCACCTTCGCCGGGTCGAGGCCCAGGTCCCGGATGAACTTAAAGGCCACCACGGAGAAGGCCTCGTTCACCTCGAAGAGGTCGATGTCGTTTAAGGCCATGCCGGCTTTCTTCAGCACTTTCTTCGCGGCGGGCACGGGCTCGTTCAGCATGAGCTGGGGGCTGCCGGCAGCGTTGGCCATGGCGCGGATCTTGGCCCGGGGCGTCCAGCCCTGGGACCTCGCGTAGGCCGGGGAGGCGAGGAGGATAGCGGCGGAGCCGTCCACGACGCCGGAGGAGTTCCCTGCGTGGTGCACGTGGTTGATCTTCACGTCCGGGTAGGCGCGCTTCACGAGTTGGTCGAAGGTTTCCCCGGTCTCGTCAAAGGGGGCGTCCATGAATTTCTCGAATACGGCCGGCAGCTGGGAGAGACCTTCAAGGGTCGTCTGTGGCCGGGGAAATTCCTCGTGGTCCAGGGCCAGGGAGCCGTCTTCGTTATAGACGGGCACCACGGAGCGGGCGAAGCGATTCTCGGCGATGGCCGCCTTGGCGCGCTGCTGGCTTTCATAGGCGAGGCCATCCACGTCTTCCCGGCTGATGCCTTCGAGGGTAGCGATGAGGTCCGCGCAGATACCCTGGTGCCACTGGGGCTGGAGGTCTCGGAGGGTCATGTTGCCCGCGTCCATGAGGCCACCCCCGGTGAGGGTCGCGGTGTAGGACATCATTTCCGTGCCCCCGGCAACCACGCAGTCTTCCATGCCGGACATGATGCTGGCGGCGGCGAGGTTCACGGAGGTGATCCCGGAGCCGCAGAAGCGATCTAGGGTGACGCCGCTGGCCGCGGTGTTCCAGCCGGCGAGGAGGAGGGACATGCGGCCGAGGCAGGAGGCCTGCTTGCCCTTCTGGGAGCTCGTGCCCCAGATCAGGTCGTCCACTTCGGCGGTGTTCAAATCGTTACGCGCTTGCAGCGCCTTCAGCACCGTGGCGCCCAGGTGCTGGGGATGTAAATGGGAGAGGGCGCCCTTGCCCTGCTTGCCAATGCCCCGGGGCGTCCGTGCCGTGTCGATGATCCATGCTTCTTGAGCTGCCATGTCCCTTCCCCTCAATCATTCGAATTAAGCCTGTTCCGAGTCTACGACGGGCTCAAAAAAAACCCCAGCGCGGAGGCTGGGGTTTTCGAGGCGCGATCCCGAGGCTTACACCCGTTCGATGATGATCGCCGGGGCCATGCCGCCGGCGGCGCACATGGTGACGAGGCCCGTGGCCTTATCCTGGCGCTCGAGCTCATCGAGGATCGTGCCGATGAGCACGGAGCCCGTAGCGGCGATGGGATGGCCCAGGGCCATGGCGCCCCCGTTCACGTTCACCTGGGCCGGGTCGAGGCCGAGGTCCCGGATGAACTTGAAGGCCACCACGGAGAAGGCTTCGTTGATTTCGAAGAGGTCGATGTCGCTTATGGTCATGCCGGCCTTCTTTAGCACCTTCTTCGCAGCGGGCACGGGCTCGTTCAGCATGAGCTGGGGGCTGCCGGCGGCGTTGGCCATGGCGCGAATCTTCGCGCGCGGGGTCCATCCCTGGGCCTTCGCGTATTCCGGAGAGGCCAGGAGGAGGGCGGCGGAGCCGTCGACGACGCCGGAGGAGTTGCCGGCGTGGTGCACGTGGTTGATCTTGACGTCCGGGTAGGAACGCTTCACGAGCTGGTCGAAGGTCTCGCCGGTTTCGTCCACAGGCATGCCCATGAAGTTTTCAAAGACCGCGGGCAGCTGGGACAGGCCCTCGAGGGTCGTCTGGGGCCGGGGGAACTCCTCATGGTCCAGGGCCAGGGTGCCGTCTTCGTTGTAGACGGGCACCACGGACTTAGCGAAGCGGTTCTCTTCAATGGCCACCTTGGCGCGCTGCTGGCTCTGGTAGGCCAGGCCGTCTACGTCTTCCCGGCTAATGCCTTCGAGGGTGGCAATAAGGTCTGCGCAGATGCCCTGGTGCCACTGGGGGTGCACGTCCCGAAGGGACATGTTGCCGGCGTCTAGGAGCCCGCCGCCCTGGGTGGCGGTATAGGACATCATCTCCGTGCCCCCGGCGACCACGCAGTCTTCCATGCCGGACATGATGCTGGCGGCGGCGAGGTTGACGGAGGTGATGCCGGAGCCGCAGAAGCGGTCTAAGGTGACGCCGCTGGCGGCGGTGTTCCAGCCGGCGAGGAGGAGAGACATGCGGCCGAGGCAGGCGCCCTGCTTCCCCTTCTGGGAGCTCGTGCCCCAGATCACATCGTCCACCTCAGCGGTGTTCAGGTTATTCCGGGCCTCGAGGGCCTTCAGCACCGTTGCGCCGAGGTGTTGGGGGTGCAGGTGCGCCAGCGCGCCCTTACCCTGCTTACCAATGCCCCGGGGCGTCCGCGCCGTATCGATAATCCAAGCTTCCCGTGCAGCCACGTCCGTCTCCCTCATTCGTATGAATTAAACTGTTCGTGAGTCTACGCCGCTCCCGGCGTCCGTGCAGCCCCCGGCCAAGCCGCCGTCGCCGAGCCAGCGCAGGGGCAGAAGGTCATCCACGCGCTGGCGGAGGGTTGGATCTTCAAGCCAGCTGCGCAGGGAAAAGTTCTGGGTCTCCTTAAGCTTCAGCCGCACCTCGGGCATGAGGCGCCGCACGGCCCGGCCCAGCTCCGCCTCGAGGGGCTCGACGATGGCCAGTACGCGATCGGGCCCCTTGGGCAGGTTCATCGGCGTGAAGCCCATAACCGTGGAGATGAGCCGACCGATCGCCGTTTCCTTGCGCATCTGCTTAATGCCGTAGTGCATGCCCTTCACCATGAGGGGCACGCGATCCCAATTCAGGCCCCCGGCGGCGAAGCGCTCCCGGAAGCGGCGCTCCACGAGCTCCCGAGTGACGAGCCGCTCGGGCTGCTGGTTGTCGATGCTGCCCTGAAAGACGAAGCGATCGCTGCGGATGAAATCGATGGGGGTGAAGAAGGCATCGAGGTGGGGGTACTTCATCGCTTCGAAGTTTGCCCGAATGCCCGGCTGGACCACCCGGCCCACGGCTTCGAGATCGGCGAGGCCCAGGCGCTGGTAGAACTGCCGCGCTTGGCTGGTGCAGCACAGGTAGGCTCGGTCGTCATCGACGGTGTTGAAGTTGTAGCCCCGGGCTTCCGCGAGGGCGTCGTGAGCGAGGGCGGAGGCCTCCACCGGAGCGCCGTCGAGCAATTCCCGGTGGCGGTAAACCTCGGCGTAGCTGATGTAGCGATCGTTCAGAAAGACGCACAGGGGCACGGCCCGGAGGCCTTTCTCATAGGTTTCCACCACCGCGGGGAAGCGCTGCCCCTCATATTCGAGGAGAGCGAAGATTGCCGAGTGGGGACAGAAGCCCTTGGGGTCCGAGAGGGCGCTGTACACGAAGTTGCCGTCGAGGTTCACGTTCGGTAGCAGCAAGTCCCCGGGCTGGAGCCAGAGGCCCCGGTAGAACACCCGGTCCCCATCCATCTCGTAGGCGGAGAACTCCGGCGTCATGCGCCAGCGCTCAAAGGGCCAGGGGGAGTCGCGATTCACCTGAATCTTGATGTCGATGGCCGGGCCGGCGCGGAGATCAAAGCTTGAGCCCCCGGGCGCGCGCTCGCCCTGGGCGGCGAGGAGGGCGGCAAAGGCCTCAGCCGAAAGGCGCCCCCTTGCCCGGCGCTTTTGGTCCTCGGAAAGGCGGGCGCCGACGGCGATCAGATCTTCATGGAGCCCGGTGTCATCGGCGAGGGCCAACCGCGCTTCCACCGCCTGCTCGCGCGCCAGGGCCGTAGCAAGCTTGCCTTCGAGGATGGCCCAGGCGTCTCCGCCGGCCCGGGGCAGCGCCTGGTAGCGGGCCAGGGCCTCGTCGAGGGTGACCCGCCAGGCCGTGCGCTCCGGGATGCTCACGAGGCCTTAACCCTTGCCCTGGGGGATTTCCGCGAAGGGCACGTTTTTATCCGGGCGCATGTCCGCAGGCATGCCCAGCACACGCTCGGCGATGATGTTGCGGAGAATCTCGTCCGAGCCTCCCTCGATGCGGTTCGCCGGGGAGCGCAGGAACTGGCGCTGGAACTGATTGCCGAAGCCGGAGAGGGCGTCGTCGTCGAGGATGCCGCCATAGTCCTGCATATCGAGGGCGAAGTTCGCGCTTTGGTTGTTATTGGCGGCCACCACCACCTTGCTGATGGAGGCTTCCGGGCCCGGGTCCTGGCCCCGGGAGAGGGCCGTGATCATGCGGTAGCTCGTGAACTTCAGCCCCGATTCCCGGCAGTACCAGTCTGCGAGCCGGTCCCGCACGGCGTGATCTTCGATGGCGAGCTCGTCGCCGTATTCCTGGGTCTGGGTGGCCTTAAAGACGTCCATGACGGAATTCGAGAGGCCGCCGCCCACGGCGAGGCGCTCGTTCATGAGGGTGACCAGAGCCACCTTCCAGCCGTCCCCTTCGCCGCCGAGGCGCTGGCTATCGGGAATCACCACGTCCGTGAAGTAGACCTCATTGAAATCTTGGTTGCCGTTGATCTGCTTGATCGGGCGCACCTCTACCCCTGGCGTTCTCATGTCCAGGAAGAACATGGTGAGGCCCTTGTGCTTGGGCTGGCTCGGGTCCGTGCGCGTAATGAGCAAGCCAAAGTCCGAGTAGTGGGCCCCGGAGGTCCAGACTTTTTGGCCGTTGATGATCCACTTGTCGCCCTCGCGCACGGCGCGGGTTTTGATGCCCGCCAAATCGGAGCCGGCCACGGGCTCGGAGAAGAGCTGACACCACACCTCTTCCCCGGAGGCAATCTTCGGGAGGTGCGCGGCCTTGTGCGCGTCGTTGCCGTAGGCCATGAGCGTGGGGGCGCACATGCCCTGGCCGATGATGAAGAGCCCATCGGGGGTCACGTAGCGGGATACTTCCTGGTTCCAGATCACGCTTTCGATGGGCGTCGCATCTCGGCCGCCGAAGGCCTTCGGCCAGGCGATGCAGGCCCAGCCGTGCTCCGCGAGGAGCGCTTGCCAGCGCTTGGCGATGGCGACCCGATCGGCGTCGCTGGCAGCGCCCGCGTAGGCCGATTCCGTGCTGCTGGTGCGAAGGGGCGCATGGGCGTCGAGGAACTTCCGGACCTCGGCGCGAAATTCGGCGTCCTGCGGTGAATCTTTGAAATCCATGGGCTCCCCTCCGGTGTGTGATGACGGGCCCGAGTGTATGAATTCTCTTGGAGGAGCACCAGCGCAGCCGGGGCGCTATGCTTCCCCGCTGTAACCGCGGGGCAGGGGAGCGCGCGACGCATGAAGGCTATCTTTCACCGGGACGGGGACCATTACCTTCCGCAGGATCCCGCCCGCGGGCCTTGGGGTGAGTCGCTCCACGGCGGGGCGCCGGCGGCGCTTCTGGCCCAGGCCCTGACTGATCTTGTGGCCGTGCCCTTTCCCCTGGCGCGCCTCACCCTCGATATGTTCCGCCCCGTGCCCCTGGCACCCCTGGCTCTGACGGGGACGGTGCTGCGGAAGGGCAAGCGCCTCGCCCTGGCGGAGATGACCCTCAGCGCCGAAGGCGTGCCCTGCGCCCGGGCGCTTGGTCTCTTCAGCGCCCCCTCGCCCCTACCCGAGGGAGCCGTGACCCCCGCCCCTTGCCCTCTGCCCCGGGGCGAGGGCGCCGTTGTGGAAACCCTCGCGGAGATCGTCGCCAGCCGAGTGGGGCGCAAGCTGCCGCCGGGGGACGGGCTCCATCACCACCTGCTAGCGGAAGGCTTCGACGGCGCCGTGGGCGGTGGCCGGGGTGCAGCCTGGCTCTCCCTACCGCTTACCCTAACGCCGGAGCAGCCGCTTACCCCCATGACCCACCTGGCGGCACTGGCGGATTTTGCCAACGGGATGAGTCAGCGGCGGGTGGTGGTAGAGGACCGAAATTACGGCTACATCAACGCCGATATCTCCCTGCACATCCTTCGCGAGCCCGCGCTGGGGGCGCTCGCGCTCCTGGTGGATAACTACGCGGATCTGGGCGGTCGGGCGGTGATGAGCGGCCAGTTCTTCGATGACAACGGGCTGGTCGCGCAGGTGGTGCAAAGCGGGCTCGTAAATCCCACGGGCTAGGACGCCGTCCCTCGCAGGGCCAGGGCTGCGGCGAAATAGTCCGCGGCGGCGCTGCCAGCGGCCTTGAAGAGGGTGATCTCCTCGGGCCTTTGCCGTCCCGGATGACGCCCCCCGGCGAGATCGCTCAGAGTGCCCGCCACCTCCCCGCGGGAGAATTGTCCTGCGGTCTCAGCTTGAATCAGCTCCCCGGCCTCCGCCCAGGCGCCGGCCTCCGTATCTACAAACACGGTGGCTCGGCGCAGGGCCCCGCCGTCGATCTCCGCCATGGTGGGGCGGTAGCTGCCGATCAGATCGACGTGCTGGCCGGGGCGCAGCCAGGCGCTGGAGAGCACGGGGGCTTTGCTGGGCAGGGCGCTGGTGACCATATCGCAGGCGTCCACGGCGGCTTCAAGGTCCTCCGCGCCGTCGATGGTGAGGGCGGGGAAGCGCTCCCGTAGGTCCCGTACCGTCTCGGCCACCGCGTACGGGCGCCGACCCCAGACAGTTACCCGGGTGAGGGGACGCACGGCCCCATAGGCTTCGGGTAAGGCTCGAGCCAAGCGCCCCGTGCCCAGCACCAGCAGGTGGGCGGCATCGTTCCGGGCGAGGTGCTGGGCGGCGAGGGCAGAGGTGGCCGCCGTGCGCCGCTCCGTGAGGGTCCCGGCATCGAGGATCGCCCGGGGGGAGCCGGTCTCGCCGTCAAACAGCGTGTAGAGGCCCTGGATCTGGGACAGGCCCTGAGCGGGGTTTCCGGGGAAGAGGGTGAGGGCCTTCAGGCCCAGGGCGCCGCCCTCCAGCCAGGCTAGGCCGAGCAGCGCCTCCCGGCCGGAGCCGGCGCTCACATGCTGACGGGGGGCGCTGACCATGGCCCCCTCTGCAAAGCCATTTGCTAGTGCTCGGATTAGGGCCGGGTAGGTCAGCGCCTTCGCGCAGGCCTCGGGGCCCAGGAGGGCCAAGCCGGGGAAGGCGCTGGGTAAGGGCTCGGGGCTCGCGTCGGGGTGGGAGGGGGCCATGGCGGAACTTCCGTGCGGCTTTTGTTTGCAAAGCGTAACGATTTCATCGTCTCTCGATCCATGCTTAGAATGGGATGCATATCTTTAGGTGAGGGGAACACCATGCAGATCGGACGCAACGGGCGCGGAGAGACGACGCGCCGCTGGGGCCTCGGACTCGCCGCGGGACTGATCATGGGGGCCCAGGCCCTCGCGTCCCCGGGCACGGAGAACGGCGCCTGGACCTTTATCGGCGGGGATTCGGCACACACGCGCTCTACCCCGGCGGATCAAGTCAATCCGTCGAACCTGGCGGAGATCGAAGAAGCCTGGATCTGGGACGGCGCGAGCTTTAACGCCCAAAGCGGGCGCTCCACGCCGACCTACGTGGACGGCATTCTTTATACCGTCGCCGGTCCCCGGCGCCACGTGGTGGCCATCGACCCGAAGAGTGGCGAGACCCTCTGGTCCTACCGCGAGCCCCACACCTTCCGCTACGAGTACTCCATGCGGAAGGACTACGGTAAGGGCGTGGCCTACGCGGAGGTGGACGGTAAGGGCGTGATTTACATCGCGTCCCCGGGCTTCTTCCTCACGGCCCTGGATGCAAAAACCGGCGAGCCCCTGAAGGGCTTCGGTAAGCCCGTCCCCGTGGAAGGCTTCCCGGAAACGGGGGTTGTGGACATGCTCGCGGACCTTGGCCACGACTACGACCCCTACTACGGGGTGCCGCTGGAGAAGGGCTACATCACCTCCTCCTCGCCGCCCATCGTGGTGGGCGATGTGGTCGTGGTGGGGAACTCGGCGGAGCAGGGCTATAACCAGTCCCGCATCGAGAACATCCCCGGCGACATCCTCGCCTACCACGCGAAAACCGGGGAATTCCTCTGGAAATTCGACGTCATTCCCGGCCCCGGGCAGTTCGGCCACGAAACCTGGGAAAACGACGCCTGGAAATGGACCGGCGACGTGTCCTCCTGGGCGCCCCTGTCCGCGGACCAGGAGCGGGGCATCGTCTACATTCCAACCAATGGCGCGACCGTGGATTTCTACGGCGGCTTCCGCCCGGGGAATAACCTCTTCAGCACCAGCCTTATCGCGCTGGATGTAAAGACGGGCAGGCGGGTGTGGCACTTCCAGATGGTCCACCACGATATCTGGAACTACGACACGCCCACGGCGCCGGTGCTGCTGGACGTGCAGCAAAATGGCAAGACCGTTCCCGCTATCGTGCAGGTGACGAAGCAGTCCTTTGCCTACGCCTTCAACCGGGAGACTGGCGAGCCCCTCTGGCCCATTGAGGAGCGGCCCGTGCCCGCGGGGCTCATCCCCGGGGAGCAGCTCGCGGCCACCCAGCCCTTCCCGACGAAGCCCGCACCCTACGATATCCAGGGCCTCACCCACGATGACCTCATCGACTTCACCCCGGAGCTCCGGCAGAAGGCCATCGATTTGGTGGATCAGTTCCACATTGGGCCCCTCTTTACCCCGCCCCTGCACCGGGATAACGACATGGGCAAGCTTGGGTCCCTCTGGTGCCCGGGGGATATCGGGGGCGTGAACATCGACGGTCCCGCCGCCGCCGATCCCACCACCGGGGTGCTCTTCGTCACCTCCCGGAAAGCCTGCACCACGCGCATCATGGCCCCCGGCGCGGAACGCGATGGGCTGATCGATATGCCCACGGGCACGACCATCGCCGATTACGCCGTGCTCCGGAACATGGGGGTGCGCATGCCCGACGGTCTGCCCCTCTTCAAGCCGCCCTTCAGCCGCATTACGGCCATCGACATGAACACCGGGGAGCACCTCTGGTACATCCCCTTGGGGGAAATGTCCGATCGCATCCGGAACCACCCGGCGTTGAAGGATATGGATCTGCCGAACGGCGGCTCCGGCACCGTGGCCCCCATGACCGTCACCCCGAGCATGCTCATGTATGTCTCCACCGCCGGGGATGGCACGCCCATGCTCTTCGCCGTTGACAAGGCGACGGGGAAGGAAGTGGGCCGGGTGGAAGTACCGGAGCGGAGTCGCTACGGCATGATGACCTACATGCATGAAGGTAGGCAGTACATCGTGCTGCAGACGGGCTCGAAGCTGACGGCGCTGGCCTTGCCGTCCGACGAAGACCACAGCGACGACCACCACTAAGGGTCAATGCTAAATCGGGCGGCGGTCCTTCGGGGTCGCCGCCTTTTTTTCGCATAGGGAGTGAGGCCATGGGTAGGGTACGACGGGTGCGCAGCATGATCCTTGGGGTTCTGGGGCTCGCCTTGAGCGCCGGGGCCCTGGCGGAGCGCAGTCTAGAGGATGGGGTGTTTTCCGAGGCGCAGGCGAAGGACGGCAAGAAGCTTTTCGCCCAGCACTGCAAGAACTGCCACCACCCGAAGAAGTACTTCGATGGGAAGCTAAAGGAGTGGGAGGGCCTTACGCTCGATCAGCCCTACGGCATCATCAGCGGCCTCATGCCCCAGGATAATCCCGGGGGCCTTTGGGGCGAGGAGTACGCCGCCATCCTTGCCTACATTCTCGAGGAGAACGACTTCCCCGCTGGCGCCGAGGCTCTTGAAGACAACGCTCTGGCGGATATCCGGGTTACGGCGCCCTAGCTAGCTCGTGGGCGGCGCTCTCCACCATCGCGCTCAGCTGATCCGTAATCGCTCGGAGGCTTTCTTCGTCGAAGCCCTCCAGCCGCGGCGTATGGATGTGTCCAACGGGCGTCTCGCTACCCAGCGCCTGGGCCAGGCGCACGGTGCGATAGCTGATCTCGTTAGAGAGGTAGCCGCCCCCACCCCCCCGTACCGCCGTTTGGCCGCCCAGCTCGGCCAGGCTCGCCGCGTCGAAGGTGCCCCGCTCGAGGGTGGCCACGCGCCGGTTATCGCGAATTTCATAGGGACCGGCGCCGCCCTGGAGCGCCGCCACGGGAAGAGAGAATTCCACGAACTCTGGTCCTTCTAGGGGCGCAGCGCCCAGCCGGGGCACGAGGGGGTTCGCTGCGCTGGCCCCCGTGAGGACGCCGGCGTTGTCCGGCGCTTCCGAGGAGCGGCGTCGCCCCGGGAAGCGCTCAAGGTCGAAATGGTCCCGCCCCATGCTGACCGTTGCCAAAAGGGCCAGCGCCCCGCTTTTCAGCAGGGGGGCGAGGCGTGCTTCCACGGTGCCAGCGTCGAAGGCATCAAAGCGCACGGGGAAGAGGAGGGCTTCTACTTCCACGGGGCGGCCCGCGAGGGTCCAGCGCGTTCCGTCGAGGCGCAGGGCGCCGACGCCGGAGGGGTTGCTTTGGTCGATGTTGCGATCGAGGGAGAAGGGATCGAAGCCCGTCACCAGAATTCGCAGGGCGGTCGGATCCTTGGAAAAGGCCAGATCCCCATCGCCCCGGCTGGCCCGATCAAAGGCCTCGAGCACGGGAGGGCATTTGGCGCCGCAGTCGGCCTTAAGGTGCGTGGTTGTGGCGAGGCGAAGCCAGTAGAGGGGGCGGTCATCGAGGCTGACGGCGGCGTAGGCCCGGGCTGCGGTCCATAGCCCCTGGCCCGCCTGGGTCGCAGCGAGGACCGGATCGCTCGCGCCGAGGATGGCCTCAGCAATGGCGCGGCTTTCCGCCCTGGCGCCGGCCACGCTGGACATGGCTGCTTCCGCCTGGGGAAGGCGCCCCGGGGCCCGGTCTGCCGGCGAAGGGCTGGAGGATCCGAGCCCGCAGCCGAAGAGGGCAGCGGTCGCGGTGGCAAGCACGAGGGTCCGAAGGGCAGCCATGGCGCAATCCTTGAGGGCTGAAGGGGCGTCCAGAGTGGCGCCCCTGGGTCGGCGGCGCAAGCGGGCGGGGCTATACTCCCGCGCTTCCGGCTAAGTCCTAGGAAGCCCCATGACCGTTGTGCTCACGGCCCTTGCTCCGGTGGTGCTGCTCATTGCCCTGGGCGATATGCTCCGTCGTAGTGGCCTCGCCCCCGATAGCAGCTGGCCCGCGGTGGAGCGCCTCACCTACTTTGTGCTGTTCCCGGCATTGCTCGTCTCCCGCATCAGCGCCCAGGGGGTGCCGTCGGGGCTCTCCATCGCCGCGGCGGTAACCGTGATCACCGTGCTCGCCGTGGCGGGCATTCTCCTCGTATTGCGCCCAGCGTTTCGCCGCCTGTCCGGTCCCACCTACACTGCCCTGTTCCAGGGCGGGGTGCGCTTTAACACCTACCTGAGCTTCGCCATGGCTGAGGGGCTTCTGGGCCCTGAGGCTCTCGCGCCACTGGCCTGGCTCGCCGCGGTGATGATCGTACTGATTAACGTGCTCTGCGTGCTGGCCTTTGCGCGCTGGGGCGCGGGGAACACAACGCCGACCCTGGGGAGCGTAATCAAGGCCCTGGGGACCAATCCTTTGATTTTGGCCTGCCTCCTTGGGGGCGTGCTCGCGGCCCAGCCCCAGGCCTTGCCCCGGGCCTTAGCCGATAC
>JADHNT010000040.1 GCA_016779385.1 Pseudomonadales bacterium | reverse complement strand
AAAGAGGAACGATCTTGGATCAGCAAGTGACTGGCGTTGTGAAGTGGTTCAACGACGAAAAAGGTTTCGGCTTCATTCAGCGGGAAGGGGATAAGGACGTCTTCGTCCACTACACCGCGATCAATGGAAGCGGTCGCCGTACCCTCGTTGAAGGCCAGCAGGTCACCTTTGACGTGACCATGGGCCAGAAGGGTCCGCAAGCCGCCAATGTGACCATCGCCGACTAACTAACCCCTGCGGCGCGCCGGGGTGTCGGCGTCCACTTGGTGAGTCGGGAAGCGCTATACTGGGTTCACGCCAACGGTAGGGGTGGGCCGTGAAGGTTGTTGTGCTTTTAAACGAAGATCTTCCCGCGCTTTACGCGCTGAATCATCTTCATGCGTGCCTGCTGCGCCACGAAACCACCTTTTTCCTGTCCCGTTCCGTAGGCCGTCCTGGCCCGACCCCCCGCGGCTTACGCGAACTCAAGGCGCAGGAACAGGGGCTGCTTCGGCAGGTACTCAACCGGTTGCCGCCCCGCACTAGGCCGCAGGGGCTCCGCGCTTTTTCCGAACTTGCCAGGGCGCTGGGCTGCGAAGGGACCTACCTCGACAAGCCACGGGATACGGGGAGCAGGGAAGCCCTCGCGGCCCTGGCACCGGACGTGATCTTCTCTGTGCGCTACGGGGGCATTCTCGATGCCGACCATGTGCGCCTTGCGCGCCACGGCATCCTGAACCTCCACTCCGGCGCCCTCCCCGCCTACCGCGGCGTCCTTGCGAGCTTTCGGGCAATCGCTGCGGGTGAAGACCAGCTGACGGCCACCCTTCACCGTATCGTCGATCGGGGGATCGACACGGGGCCGATCCTGGCCAGCACGACCCTCCCCTTCGATCCCACGCGAGCCCTTCTTGGGCAGATCATTGATCTTTATGGCCCCGGTTGCCAATTGATGGTGAAGGCTCTCAGCGCCCTCGAGAAGGGCGACGCCCTTCCCGGGACACCCCAGGATCCGGCAAGCGGCGCGTATTTTTCCAAGCCTACGGAGGAGGAGCTCCAGGCCTTTGAGGCCCAGGGCCATCGTCTGTGCGATTTAGAGGATACGCTGACCTACCTCAGGCCCTTTCTGAGCTAAGCGCAGCGGTTCATGGGCTCAGGGGCGCGACGATGACACCGACGAAAGGGCTGGGGCTGCGGGCTTCGGAGGTGCCTGGACCCAAGCCGTGGAAGCCGCTTCTGCGGCGGAGGCCGAGGCGCGCCGAGGCAGCGCCCAACGCCAAAGCCACCCATCGTCCATATTGATTACTAAAAACCAGTGTTCGAGCACAGCCAATGCCACCAGCGCGCCGAGAAGCGCAGTCCCTAGGGCCTGGGCAGGCATGGGCGCGGTGAGGGCCTGGCCCACCAAAAGGATGGTGAAGCCCGTGCCTATGGTGATGGAAAAGGGGAAAAGGCTGTTCATGGGGCGCTTGCGGGTCCAGCTGACGAGGTAGCGCATATGCTCCGGGAAAAATTCCCCATGGAGATTCGGGACCCCCAGATAAACGTTGAGCTTTGCGCTCCAGCGCGCCACCGCCAGCACCGTGAAGCTCTGGGCCGCAAGCGCGTTGGGCGCATCCCAAAGCCCAAGCCACAGGAGCGCAAGGGTCGCGACCACAGCCAGCTCATGCCAAAGCCCGGTCATGAGTGCACCCTTGAAGCGCCCCCAGCCCTCAAGGCCGGGGGGACAGGGTTTACGGCTGGCCAGGGGCCCCGCAATAGCTCCTGCGAGGTAGGCAAATTCAAGCCAGCCCCAAATAAGCAGCCCCATCATAAAGCTCGCAATCCAGGGGCCTTGCCCCACCTTCGGTCCCAGCTGCAGGGCAAGCACCCAGGCCACCCCGTAGATTAAGCTGAGCACCCCAAGGCTTGCGCCCCGATGCCCACGGCGATTAGCCAGCCAAAGGAGAGCGGCTGTACTGCCCCACCAGAGCAACACAGCAATCCCCACGCCAAGGGCGAGGCTCGCCACCCTCCCCTACCAGGCCGGCAACATACGCGCATCGTCGGGAAGCGCGTTTTCATTCACCGGATGCAGGTAAAGCTGAACAAAGGTGAGGGCGCCACGCGCCCGAAGCCCAAGCCGATAAAGCGGCCCAAACAGGCCCCCAGCCTCCTGAGAGCGCTCTACCGCCTTGCTAATTTCCACCAGCCGACTGAGGCCCACCCTAAATTTCGGGGCGTCCGTATCCAGGGTAAGGGGAAAGACCTGCCGGGAAATCTCAGTCGTGATATCGAAAACGGTGTAGTCATACTCGTCGACATCGATACCCAGCGCATCATGGAGCACGGTGCGGGAATGATCCCGGACGAACATGGTGCTGTAGACCGCGAGGAGGAAGAAGCGAATCCACAGGCGATTAAGGCCCGACAGCAGGCCCGGATTCGCCCGCATGATGAGGGCAAAGGATTCCCCATGGCGGAACTCATCGTTGCACCAGCGCAGAAACCAGCGGTAGATCGGGTGGAAGCGCTTCTCGGGATGCTTCTCGAGGTGCCGATAGATCGTGATGTAGCGCGCATAGCCGATTTTTTCCGACAGGTAGGTCGCGTAGAAAATAAACTTCGGCTTAAAAAAGGTGTGCTTTTTTTCCCGCTTTAGAAAGCCAAGGTCTACGGCCACCCCAAAATCCTTCAGGGCACGATTGATGAAGCCGGCGTGCCGCGCCTCATCCCGAGCCATGAACGCCATGAGTTCCTTGAGATCGGGATGGTTCACCCGTTTTTCGATTTCCTGATAGAGCTCGCAACCAGAGTACTCACTGGTGACGGAGGTGATCATGAAATCAATAAATTCAGAACGGAGCGGCTCCGGGAGCTCCTGGAGCTCTTCTTCAAAGGTCGCGTCCCGCTTGAAATGATCGACGTTACCGTCGCTGCGGTACTCGTCCATCATGCGATCCCAGGCCTCCCGCACGGGAGACAGGTCGAGCTTCTCGAGCGCCTTAAAATCGGTGGTGTAAAAGCGCGGGCTGAGCAATGACTCCTGCTGCGCGGCCTCCGTGGACGCATTAGGAGCTAACGCCTGTGCATTCATTTCCAACTCCTTTCCTGATCCTGGCCCGCCGCCTTCACTGCGGCCAGCCAGACCTCCGTCATGAGGGTGGCGTTGTCTTCGCCAAAGGCCATCATTTCGATGTGCGAATCGGTTTGGGGATCGTGGAGGGAGACGCGCCCGTCTCCCCAGCGCTGGATAAGATAGGGCGCCTGAAGATCAGCGCCCGCCTGAAGGCGGGTGCGACCCAGGGCGCGATGGACGCCGCGGAGAAAGCCGCCCTCTCCGGGACCGAAGTCCATGAGCACGCCCACCGAATTTCGCACCTGGAGACGATCCTGGCTGCTGATATGGAGCACCACCGCCTCTGCGCCAAGAAGCGGCGTATCCGGAAGGCTTGTGGCGTTATATCCCGTATATCGCGCCACCCCAGCGCCGAGGAGGGACAGGGTGACCAGCATGCCGGCCATCCAGGCAACGGGGCGAGGGATGACCTGTTGGTGGGCATGGAGTGCACTCATGGGCTCACCGTAAGGGTCTGAGGCGCCGAGGACGTTGCCGTGGTTAACGGCGACGGTGGCGCGGCCGGGGCGCTTTTCTCCAGCGCAGCTTTTACCTTCAAAGCCACCGCCTCGCCGTGGGGAACGCAGCGAAAGCTCGGCTCGGGGTGGCGCCAGCGCCAGGGACGAACGCTCGGCCAGAGCATGGCCCAGGAGGGCCGCTCACTTTCCCGCACCGTAAAACATAGATCTCCAAGGCCCTCACCATGGCGCTTTAGAGCCACCCCTTCCACCAGCTCAAAGGCGATGGTGGTCGTCACCGGCACGGCAAGGCCAGAGCGAATCGCCAGGCGCGCCGAGGTCAGGGTGTAGATTGTGCTCCGGGCATAGCCCCAGGCCAGGAGCAACAGCACCGCTTCCGCCGACAGAAAGGGCATCACCAGTACCGAGGCGGCGGAGAGCCCCTCCGCCAGTCCGTTTCCTGGCTCCGCCGCCACAGACAGAGCGCGCCAAATCAGCAGCGCCAGAAAGTACATAGCGACGCCGAAGACATGGAAGTTTTGGCGGGCCAGCCCTCGCGCCGAGGGCCGGCCTTGCCATAGCAACTGCTCCCCCTCCGGGAGCGCCGCCGGCAGCGCCCCGGGATGAGCGCCTTCGTCGTGCTCCGAGAGCCGCATTAGAACAAGGGCTCAGCCCGGGACGCTTTCGCGTAGAGGTAGCCACCGCCGTAGTAGGCCATGATCTTATCCTCTTCTAGCTTGGTCACCTGATCCGGGTTAGCCAGTGCTGGGACGTCCTTGAAATGCGCGCCCAGAATGGAGCCAACGGTGACGGGACCATGCTTACCCTTGCCGGGGTTCATGAAGTTCAGGGGATCGAGCAGCCCGGGAATGCGCGTGAAATTCACCGGCACGAGGCGTCGACCGCCGTCGGGGAGCTCAAATTCGTAGTAGCGAATGATGGCCTCGCTGACGTCAATCCAAACGTCGACCACCGTGCCGCCGCTCTCACCGTCCGCACCCACCACCGCCATGCCGCGGGGGTCCGGATCCTTATCGCTTATACCGTGCTCCGGCAGCTTGCGTAGGGGAACGAGAACGGGGCTGCCGTGCCAGGTAGCATCGGGAACGTCGGCGCGATTGGCGTAGCTCCCGGGACCGGCTGCGGACGCCATGCCCTCCCCTTCGGGAACGTAGGGAGAACCGGGGATGGGCGCCATCCGCTTGGCATGCCAAGCCGGTTCGGTCCGATCCGTTTCCGGCACCACCTTGCTCCCATCTTTGCGGAGGAAGGTTTTCGGGGACGCCATGAGGGGGAAACCCTCTCGAAGCCCACCGATGCCCATATCCGACTCCAGCGGATAGCCTTCCCGCTTACCTTCCCGGTGAAGCCAGAAAATCAGCACGAAAAAGAAGAGCCAGAAGACGTACAGCACCACCTGTGCCACGTCGACATAGCCCGTAATGTCACCCGTTAGTTCCATGGTTCTTCCTCCAAAGGCCCCAGCTAGCCGGGGAATTCTGCCAATCCGAGGCGTGTTCCGGAGGGGATCCCCCCCCGGGCATGCCGCACCAGCGGCCCAATGGCCGCAAGCGCCGCAAAAAGCAGTGCAATCTCTAGGTGGTAGACGATGCTGTAGCCCACCGCAGGCTCCGTGAGCGCCGGCCCCAGGGCGCCGGCCTCCGCCAGGCTGGCAAAGCCATCGCGCAGCGCGCCGCCCGCCCCAACGGCGAGCCCCATGGCCGTGGCCTGCACCGCGCCCCAGGCGCCGAGCGCAAGACCGCTGTCGGCATGCTCCGCCAAGGCCATGGCCGCGGTTAAGGTGCCAATGGCAAAGAATCCACCGCCGACGCCGATGAGCAACGTACCTAGGCGGAACAGCCCGGGCATGGCCAGGGGCCCGGAAAAGACCACCAGCGCAAACGCAAAGATGCCGATAACGGCACCAAAGGCCGCCAAGCGATGGGGATCTTCGCCCGAGGAAAGCCGTTTCGATGCCACCAAAAAGGCCAGGAGCGACCCGCCCGCAAGAAGCGCCGTAAGAATGGTGGTCTGCCCTACGTTCAGGGCGAGCACTTCGCCGCCATAGGGCTCAAGCAAGATATCCTGCATGCTGAAGGCCGCGGTCCCTAGGCCCAGGGCGAGAAGGAGCCGGCGGGCCGTGCGATCTGCGACGAGCTCCCCCCAGGCTTCCCGGAAGGGGCGCCGGGGGCGATCGGCGGCAGTGAGTTCGGGACGGCGGACTTCCTGCTTCCAAAGAGCCACTACATTCAGTACGAGGGTAACCACCGCTGCGCTTTGTATGACTTGGATCAGGCGGAGCTGACTGAAGTCCGCCAGGGCCGATCCGAAGGCCAAGGCACTGAGCACCATTCCGATAAGCAACATGACATAGAGAAAGGCCACGACGCGCGGGCGACTGGCCTCCGAGGCCAGATCGGTGGCGAGGGCAAGGCCCGCCGTTTGGGTGATGTGCAAACCGCTGCCCACGAGCAAGAAAGCCAACCCACTCAGGGCGTAGGCCACTGCGGTGCTCTCCCCTACTTCAGACAGCACGAGCAAGGCGAAGGGCATCATCCCCAGCCCTGCATACTGCAGCATGGTGCCAAGGCCAATGAAGGGCACCCGGCGCCACCCCAAGACTGAACGGTAGCTATCAGAGCGGTGCCCAATGAGCGCTCGGAGCGGCGCGATAAGAAGCGGCACGGAAACCATGGTGGCGACCAGCCAGGCCGGAACGGAGAGCTCGACGATCATGACGCGATTGAGCGTGCCATTAAGCAGCACCAAGGCCATGCCGACGGAGAACTGGAAAAGGGACAGGCGAAGCAAACGCCCGAGGGGAAGCGTGGCAGAGGCGGCATCCGCAAAGGGCAGCCAACCAGGGCCGAGGCGATTCAGCACCGAGCTAAAAAGCCGAGCCCCTCGTGTGGTCATGGCGAGAAGCGCCGCCGCGTCGGGTTAGCAATGAGCTCCATCGCCTGGGAAGTGTAGAAGCCTTGGGTAATCCGTTGGCAGCCTCGGGTTTGCCAACCGCGCAGTTCGGAATGGGCGGAGATGAGACGACGCAGGCGCGGTTCGGCTACGGGCTCGATGGCCGGTGCCCGATCACTTCGAGGAAAGAAGCGACCCGCGCTATGGGCCAGGCCCAGGAGCGGCGTCCAGGGTGCAAAGGTGAAGAGCATGCCGTGGCGCGTCCGGGCGCCAAGCTGAGCCAGACTGCCGACCACATCACCACAGTCGTAGTGGATAAGGGAATCCATGGCCACCACGTAATCGAACTCTCCCAGGGAAGGATCGAGCATGTCTCCCGAAAGGAAGGTGAGCTTACCCTCTGGCGCCACTTCGGCCCCCCGGACCCGGGCGATATCCACGAGCGAGGGGGAAATATCCACGCCCACTACGTCGGCGCCGCGGAGGGCCGCTTCCACAGATAGGGCCCCGGTTCCGCAGCCCGCATCGAGCAGGCGCGCCCCGGAGAGATCCTGGGGCAACCAAGCCAAAAGGGTATCGCGCATGCGATCGCGGCCTGCGCGGACCGTTTCTCGGATCCGCCCCACGGGCACGTCCGAAGTCAGGCGCGCCCAAGCCTCGAGCGCCGTGCGATCAAAATAACTCTCGATTTCGCCCCGCCGCGCTTGGTAATCACCGGTCATGATGGTCATGGCGCCAGCCTCCCAGTTATTTAGCGCCAGTTTTCGCCCCGGGGCCAAGAATGTCAAATGCTTTTAACGTCAACTTTGATTGACATTCGTCCGCCGCTCGCTCAGTCGTAGCCGAGCAAGTCAAAAATCTCTCGATCCTTGAGGGATCGTGCCTCGTCGCAGGGCGTCACTCCGTCCCAAAGAGAGGCGGCCAGACGGAGATATTCGCTCCGCACCGCCTCAATCTCTGGCGAGGGTGCCATCTCGAAGAGGGTTTGCTTCATGAGCCGGCTTTTGCGGATCTCGTCAAGATCGGGGAAGTGGGCAAGGGTCTTCATCGATGCCTTGCTGTTGAAGCGCTCGATTTGGTCCGTAGCCGCGCTTCGATTGGCGATTGCTCCAGCAAGCTTAACCTTATAATTCTTTGACTTAGCACCGATAGCTTGAACTATTCTATTCATTGCAAAGATGGAATCGAAGTCGTTGGCGGTGACAATAAGTGCGCGATCGGCGTGCTGCAGGGGGGCAGCGAAGCCGCCGCAGACCACATCGCCGAGCACATCGAAGATCACCACGTCCGTATCCTCAAGCAGGTGGTGCTCCTTCAACAGCTTGACGGTCTGCCCCACCACATAGCCACCACAACCCGTGCCTGCTGGGGGGCCCCCAGCCTCGACGCACATCACCCCGTTATAGCCCTCGTAGACGAAGTCCTCGACCCGAAGCTCCTCGGTGTGAAAGTCGACCTCTTCCATGACGTCAATCACCGTGGGCATCAGCTGCTTGGTGAGCGTGAAGGTCGAGTCGTGTTTTGGGTCGCAGCCGATCTGGAGCACCCGCTTGCCGAGCTTCGAGAAGGCTACCGATAGATTTGAGGAGGTGGTGCTTTTGCCAATGCCCCCCTTTCCATAAACGGCAAAGACCTTCGCGCCCTCAATTTGAAGGGATGGGTCTTGGTGCACCTGTAGGCTGCCCTCCCCATCGGGCTGTACCATTCGTACGGGAATGCTGTTCATGGTTGTACTCCTCAAAGTATCTGATGTCGGTTAGGCCGCCGCAGCGCCATCCCCGTCGAGCCCCTCTAGCCGATCTTCCAGCGCTTCCCGCGCCGCCTGCAGGGCCTCCAGGGTGGCTTCATCGGCCTCCCAGTAGGACCGTTCATTTGCTTCCAGCAAGCGATCCGCTAAGCGCAGCGCTGCCGCAGGGTTGAGGGCAGCCAGGCGTTCCCGCAGCGCATCGTTCAGAACATAGGTTTCCGACAGCTGGTCATAGACCCACTTATCCACGGCCCCCGTGGTGGCGGACCAGCCCAGCGTATTGGTGACATGACTTTCGATTTGCCGAACCCCCTCATACCCATGGCTGAGGAGCCCCTCGAACCATTTCGGGTTTAGGAGCCGGGTATGGCTCTCTAGCGCCACCTGCTCCTTCAGGGTGCGGATTTGCTCCGTGCCACGGGTTTGATCCCCGATGTAGACGGGTACCGCCTCCCCCTTGGCCGTTCCGGCCGCAAGGCTGATGCCGCCGAGGGTGTCGAAATAGTGATCGATGGTGGTGACCCCAAGCTCGAGGGACTCAAGGTTTTGGTAGGCCAAATCGACCTTTCCGAGAATGGCGCTTAAAAGCTCCGGCTGGGCCGAAGCCACGCCCGTTGCGCTGTAGGCAAAGCCCTTACGGCTTTTGTAAGTCGAAGCAAGCTCCCCTTCGCTCTCCCAAGCGCCGCTTTCCAGCATGTGATTGACGTTGGAGCCGTAGGCGCCTTCCGCATTGGAGAAGACTCGCAGCGCGGCGTCTTCCAGGGAGCACCCCGTCTCCGCCGCGTAGACCCGGGCGTGCTTACGAAGATAATTATCCTCGTCGGCCTCCGGGGCCAATGCCGCCAGACATGAAGCCTCGGCCAGCAGCTTCGTCTGAAGGGGCAAGAGGTCTCGGAAAATTCCCGACAAGGTCATGATGACGTCGATGCGGGGCCGGCCCAACTGTTCTAGCGGCAGAAGCGTCGCCCCCGCGAGGCGTCCATAGCTATCAAAGCGGGGCACAGCGCCAAGGAGGGCCAGGGCTTGCCCTAGGGGACCCCCTTCCGTCTTCAGCGTATCCGTGCCCCAAAGCACCAGCGCTACGCATTCGGGCAGGGCCCCCGTAGCCTGTTGATGATGGGCGAGAAGCTGCTCCGCCTGGCGCCACCCAGCCGCCATCGCTGCTGCGCTCGGCAGCCGGAAAGGATCAAAGCCATGAATATTTCGCCCCGCGGGAAGGACCTCGGGATTTCGGAGCAAATCGCCCCCAGGAGCGGGCGCGATAAAGCGTCCATCAAGCGCCGCCAGCAAGGCGGGAAGCTCGTGGTCCTCGGACAGGAGCGTGCGCATGCGCTGGAGGGCTTTCCAGCTTTCCTGCTGCGCCTCCTTTAATGCGGGAATCCGCCGATGGCGAAGTAGCGCCTCCAGGGCCGCCTCAGGCAGGGCCGCCTCGCCCAGGGAGAGGTTCACCGCCCCAAGAAGCTCCCCCTGCCCTGCTTCCCCCAGGGGCTCCCCCACCACGTGGAGGCCCTCGGGAATGAGTGTGTCCTCGAGCTCCAGCAGCCGATGCTGAAGATCCTGAAGCACGTCCTCCGCAGCGCTCCGAGCCCACGGGGGCTCGGCATCGCAGAGGTCCAGGGCCGCCGCCTCGGCCTGAAGCCGGGCGAGATTGCGCTCCGTGGTGTCGTCACGCTTGTCCTGGGCCAGTGCTTCGCGCCACCTGTCGACCTGCTCCCGGAGACTGCTAAGCGCTCCATGGAGCCCGGCCCGCGCGAGGGTCGGGGTCAGGTAGCTGATCAGCGTAGCCGCCCCCCGGCGCTTCGCGAGGGCGCCCTCAGAAGGGTTGTTCGCGGCATAGAGGTAAAAGTTGGGGAGGGCTCCGAGAAGCCGTTCAGGCCAGCACGCTCCGGAGAGCCCCACCTGCTTGCCGGGCATAAATTCCAAGGCCCCATGGGTGCCAAAGTGGAGCACCGCATGGGCTGCCATCTCCTCCCGGAGGTAGCGATAGAAGGCGGAGAAGGCGTGCGTGGGCGCAAAGCTGCCCTCGAAGAGCAAGCGCATGGGATCGCCTTCGTAGCCGAAGCCCGGCTGAATCAGTACGGAAACGTTGCCGAAGTTCGCCCCAAGGACAAAGAGCTCTGCGCCATTGGTCAGGTGCTGCCCCGGAGCCGGCCCCCAGGCCGCCTCTAGGGCTTCGAGGTGGGGTTCCTCCTCCACGTAGCGGTTCACGGGAATGGTCGCGAGCACGTTGGCGTCCGTGCCGTAGCGGGCAGCGTTGCCCTGCAGCACGGCCCGGCGCAATACGTCCGGATCTTCCGGTGCGTCCACGGTATAGCCCGCGCGCTTCATGCTGGCCAGCGTGTGGGCCAGGGAGCGCCACACCGATAGGTGCGCAGCCGTGCCCACGGCGCCGCCCTGGGGCGGAAAATTAAAGAGTACTACCCCTACCCGGCGCTCCGCTCGCGCCGTGCGCCGCAAGGCGGCAAGGGCCGCCACCCGATCAGCGAGGCGTGTGACGCGATCCTCGATGGGCTGCATGTCCGTTTCACCGTCGCCGCCTTGCGGTCGGCCCCCGAAGACCGTCGGGGCTGTCGCGCCGTCGAGCTCAGGGATGGACACCATGATGGTGGCCTCCACCGGGGCGAGGCCCTGGGCACTCCCCTCCCACTGATCGATGGGCTGAAACTCTAAGGCGTGGGCCGCCAGGTAGGGCACGTCGAGACGCTTAAGCACCGCCTCCGCAGCGTCCGAGTCGTTGTAGGCCGGCCCTCCTACGAGGGAAAAGCCCGTCAGAGATAGAAGCACCTCGATAGGAGGCGCCTCGGCCTCGAGGAAGAAGCGATCAATCGCCGGCCGGGCATCTAGGCCGCCTGCAAAGACGGGAACGGGGGATAGGCCCCGGGCTTCGAGGGCGCGAATCACGCCATCGTAGTGCGCCGTATTCCCTGCCAGCAGGTAGGAGCGCATGAGCAGGACGCCCACCCTCGGGCCCTGGCCCCGGGGCAAGGCCTTGAGGTCTTCGCTGAAGCCGCCAGGAAGGTCCGGGTGATAGAGCCCGACGTCTGGGTAGATCACCGGCGCCTCCGCAGGGACGGTGCCCCGAAGCGCTGCCCGGGGACCGCTGGCGTAGCGATCGACCAGCATGCGAACCATCTGCTCGACGTTGCTTTCCGAGCCCGCCAGCCAATAGGAGAGCGTGAGAAAGTAGGCGCGAAGATCCTGGGCTTTCCCAGGAATGAACTTAAGAATTTGGGGGAGGCGACGAAGGAGGCTCATCTGCTGGGCCCCGGCGCTGGCGCCCCCCGTGCTCTTGGGTTTGAAGCGCTTGAGTAGCGCAAGCGCGGGACTTTCCTTCCCATCCATTTCCAGACCACCGCAACGCGTGAGCTTGGTGATCTCCGGCGCCGCGAGGCAACATACGAGCGCGTCGCACCGATTCCGTTGAGCCGCCAGCACAGGGAGAATGCGCTGTACGTGGGCATCCATGAAGAGCATGGTCGCTACGATGATATCGGCGCTTTCGCAGTCGCTGCGGCAGCGCTCGAAGGCGAGATCGTCGTGGTCCCAGTCGGCCGCCGCGTGATGCCGCAGCGTCAGCCCTGGCAACGCCTTATGCAGCCGCTCCTCCGCGCGATGCACCGCCCCGGCCAGGTGTTGGTCGAGGGTCACGATGACCACTCGCACCGGCGGGGCCTTAACGGGCAAAGTGCGCTTTTGCATCGTAAAGCGTCTCCACCGTTATCACCCAGAGCCCATGATCAAGGGCAAATTGCTCCGTGTTACGGCGAGCCTTCTTACGCACAAAGAAAGGGATTTTCTTCAGCTCGGCTTCCGCCTGAGGTGCCCAGGACAGGGAGGACTCCCCGACCTCCGCGGCCCGCGGAGAGGGATCAACCGCTCCCTCAGCCCTCCGGGGTGAGCTCACCGGGGAGGGTACGGGCGCTAGATGACTGGCATGCCCAAGGTGCGAGGGTGCCGCGTCGTTGGAGAATTCGAAGTCCTCGCTAAACATGCCGAGGAGATGCTCCTCCAGGCCCATGGTGAGGGGGTGAATCCAGCTATCAAAGATTACGTTCGCGCCCTCGTAGCCCATCTGTGGGGCATAACGCGCGGGGAAGTCCTGAACATGTACAGGGGCGGAAATGACCGCACAACCAATGCCTAAGCGCTTGGCGATATGCCGCTCCATCTGCGTCCCGAGAATGAGCTCCGGGGCCGCGGCTTCAATTGCCGCCTCCACCTCAAGGTAATCGTCGGTGATTAGCGCCTCTAGGCCGAGAGCCTCAGCGGCGACCCGAAGGGGACGAGCCATGACGCGGCTATAGCTTCCTAGCCCCACGACCTCAAAGCCCATCTCTTCCTGGGCGATGCGCGCGGCGGCAAGGGCGTGGGTGCCATCACCAAAGATGAAAACGCGCTTATCCGTAAGGTAATTGGAGTCCACGGACAGGCTGTACCAGGGCATGCGGAGGCGCCGCTCGAGCGCCAGAGCCGGGGCAGAGTCAACGCCGGCACAGGCTGCAACCTCAGCAATGAATTCGCGGGTTGCGCTCACCCCCAGGGGCACCGTTTCTACCATGGGCTGACCAAAGCGACGCCTCAGCCACTCCCCAGCGGGGCGCGCAAGTTCGGGATACAACACAATATTGAAGTGCGCGTCCCCAAGGTGGGCGATGGCCTCGGGATCAGCCCCCAGGGGCGCAACGGCATTGACCCGAATACCCAAGGCATCGAGCAAGGACCGGACCTCTTCCAGGTCATCGCGGTGGCGGAAGCCCAGGCTCATAGGCCCCAAGATGTTGCAGCTGGGGCCGGGCAGGGCCGCCCTCGCTTCCGCCGCCGCCTCCGGCGTGACCCGCCCCGCCAGCTGGCGCACCAGCTGATAGAGGGTTTCGCTTGCGCCCCAGTCTTCTTTCTTTTGATACGCCGGAAGCTCCAGAGGAACAATTGGAATGGAAAGGTTCAGCGCCTGCGCCAAGCCGCCAGGGTCGTCCTGGATCAACTCGGCCGTGCAGGAAGCTCCCACTAGCAGCGCCTTGGGCTGAAAGGTCTCCACGGCCCGGGCCACCGTATCCTTAAAGAGCGTGGCCGTATCGCTACCCAGATCCCGAGCCTGGAAGGTGCTGTAGCTCACGGGGGGGCGACTGGCCCGGCGCTCGATCATGGTGAACAGAAGATCGGCGTAGGTATCTCCCTGGGGCGCGTGCAGCACATAGTGGATGTCCTTCAAGGACGCAGCTACGCGCATGGCCCCAACGTGAGGCGGACCTTCGTAGGACCACAGGGTCAACTTCATGCGAGCGCCTCCAAGCGAGCCTTGCGCCGCAGGGGCCTGGCAAAAAGCTCGGCGAGATCGCCGGCCTGCTCATAGCCCTGAATGGGGGTAAAGACGAGTTCAATGGCCCACTTCGTACGCAGCCCTTCCGCCTCGAGGGGATTGGCCAGCCCGAGGCCACAGACGGTGAGATCCGGCTGGACGGACCGCACCCGAGCCAGCTGAGCATCGACGTCCTGCCCCTCCACCACGCGAAGGTCCGCGGGGAGGCGATCCAGTTCCGGATCGATGATGGCTCGGTGCACGTAGGGCGTGCCCACCTCCGTTAACTGCATGCCCAGCTCTTCAGACAGGAAGCGCGCAAGGGGTAGCTCGAGCTGGGAGTCCGGGAAGAAAAACACCTGCCGACCGTCCAGCGTATCCCGCGAGCGGCTCATGGCTTTCTTCGCTCGAGCGCGACCAGCAGCGGTGACCGCCTCAAAGCGCGCGGGCGCGACCCCGGCTTCCTCGGCAATGGCCCACAGCCACGCCGTAGTGCCCTCGGCGCCCAAGGGAAAGGGTGCGGGAAGATGTCGGCCGCCCCGATCCTCCAAGGCCTTCAGGGTGGCTGAAAGGAAGGGCTGGGCGAGCACAATCCGAGTATCCGGCCCCATCCCCGGCAACGCATCGCTGCGGTTGCCGGGGAAGAAAGCCACCCGCTCAATACCGAGGCCGGCGAAGAGGCGGCGGAACTGGTCCTCCACCACATCTGCTAAGGCGCCCACGATCAGGAAATCCGGTGCCTCGCCAGCGGTGGACGGGTTGGGCATGGCGGGCACGAGGGCCGTGAGGGCCCGATCCTCCCCCTCCGTGAAGGTGGTCTCGATACCACTGCCGGAATAATTCAGTACCCGAAGCCCAGGGCCATGGCGCTGCCCCAGGCGCTCCGCAGCGCGGTCCAGATCAAGCTTGATCACCTCCGACGGACAAGATCCTACGAGAAAGAGCGTACGCAAATTGGGGCGGCGGGCCAGAAGCTGATCGACCACCTCGTTCAGCGATTCATGCACATCGGCGAGGCCCGCTAGGTCCCGCTCATCGATAATCGCCGTGGCAAAGCGCGGCTCGGCGAAAATCATCACCCCGGCGGCCGACTGGAGAAGATGGGCGCAGGTGCGGGATCCCACTACGAGGAAGAAGGCGTCCTGTATCTTTCGGTGCAACCACACGATACCCGTGAGGCCACAAAACACTTCCCGCTGGCCCCGCTCCCGAACGATAAGCGGCGCAGCGCCGTGGCTATTCATGGGATCCCCTCCCCTCTCCGTCTTGCCGAGCAAGACGGAACTTCCAAAGAAATTGCGCGGCATTCACCAAGTAGGCGGCATAGGCCAAGAGTGTGAGATAAAGCTGGGCGTGCACGCTTAAGGGCCAGAACATGGCTACGAGCACAGCGGTGTGGAGCACGATCACCCCCATGCTCACCACATCCTCCCAGAAGAACGGGCCGGCGAAGAGGTAGCGGCCGAAGACGACTTTTTCCCAGCAGGCACCGGTAACCATGATGAGATAGAGCAGCGCGGTCTTGAGAAGGATCGAAACCTGGGCCACCCCGTAGCCCTCCCCTGTTGCCATGGTGCGCAGTACCAGCAGCAGGGAAACGACGAAGACAAAAAATTGCAGCGGCGCAAGGATGCCTTGCACTAGGGTCCAGCGCGATTGATCCCGGCGCGCGCGCTCAGCGGCCGTGTATAGCGAGGGCATTGGCGTTGGGACCGCCGGGTTTCCTGGGCCCATGGGGCACTTCCTCCGTCGTCCTTACCTGCAATCTAGGGACAGGCCACGGAAGTGTCAACTTGATTTAACGTCAGATTTTTGTGACGTTCCCCCTGGCCCTCAAGGGACAAGATCCCGCGACGGAGAATGGGGAAAAAGATTGACCCTCTACGGGGAGAGGCGCAGCCTAACAATTCAAGGGGAGATACTGGCTATTAAAACAGCCAGCAAGGGAGAACAGCATGGCCAAGAACGCACCGGGAGATCGCCCAGGGCAGGACCATCGCTGGTCCCGCGAGACTGGGTCGCCGCACGCCACCACCATCATCGACCACCTAGTTACCCAGCGCGTGATCCCCTCCCTTATTGCCGAGGGTGATCGCTTTGCTGCGGATACTCGAGCCTCCTCACCGGAATCCCTCGCTCTCCTGGCCGCGCGAGGAAAGGAGCCCGTCCTTCAGGCAGCGCTGGCCGCCGAACTCCAACGCGGTCATCCCGTTGAAGACGTACTCGGCTCAACGGCAGTCGCGCTTGGGGCCTTCTGGGAGCAGGACGAACTCAATTTCTCCGAGGTCACCATGGCCACGGCCCGGCTTCAACGCTGGCACCGCGGCCAGGGGGATCGCATCGCAAACGCTCACCGAGATCGCCCCGCCCGGCGAATTCTGCTCGCCACCGTCCCCGGGGAGCAGCACAGCCTAGGCCTTTCCCTCGTGGCCAGTACCTTTCATGAGGCGGGCTGGGTCGTGGAGGGCGGCCCTGGACTGAGCGCGGCCCAGCTCCGTGCCCAGCTGCGCATGCATTGGTTCGACGTGCTAGGGCTTAGCCTAAACACGGAGCGCTCCCTTGCGCCGCTAGCCACGATGATTGAAGATTTTCGGAAGCAATCAAAGAACCACGGGCTTCTCGTGGTGGTGGGCGGGGGTTTGGTGAAGCAACGGCCGGACCTCGCGAACGCGCTGGTCGTGGACGCCGTATTCACCGCTGCTCAGGGCGCTCCGGAAGCGCTTTTAGCTCGCCTTCCGGCGGTTACCGCGAGGTCCTAGCTCTCCTCAGAGCGCTCCATCAGACCGTAGCGTCGCAGCTTCACATAGAGGCTTTGCCGGGACAGGCCGAGCATTTCCGCGGCCGAGGCGCGGTTACCCCCAGTGAGCTGAAGGGCCGCTTCGATACACAAACGTTCGATCACGTCGTTGGATTCGCGGATGACGTCTCGCAGAGGTACGCGCCCCACAAGCTCCGTGAGCTGATCAATGGAACGGGGCGAATCCGACTCCGGCACCGGCGCTGCCGCCGAGCGATGCGTGAGATCTCGAAGGCTCAGGGCAAACCGCGGCTCGCCGCTTCCCGGCAGCTGGGCGCCACTCACCTCGACCTCTGCCGTAGCCCCATAGCGACCCCTGAACTGGGTCACATAGGGGGTAAGTACGCCGTGCTGCCGCAAATTCTTCAATAGGACGCGCACATCGACCGGGGTCCGGCCAAGCCACTGGTCAAGGGCCTGCCCCTCCGCCAGCGCCCCCTGGGCGAGCTCGGCCAGGGTTAGGAACGCCGCGTTCGCGGCCTGGATGCGTCCTTCTCCGTCAACCACGGCCAAGCCATCCCGAAGCACTGCTGCTGCCTCCGCGAGAGGTGCATCGGCGAAATTCCCGAGCTCTCGCACTGCGGCTTCAGGGGTAGCCCAGAGGAGGAAGACCGCCCCATCGCTGTGCTGGAGCACTTCTCCCCGTACAATCCCAAGCTCCTCACCATGAGCAGCGACAAGCGCCTTCTGGCTCTGCCCCTCACCCTGATGGCGAAGGCGAGCCAAGAGCCCTTGGAGCCCGCTCTGGCTGCCGCTTGCAAAGAATGAGCCGATCGGCCGCCGGGTGGCGACCGCATCGGAAAGATCAAACCACTGAAGTGCTGCCTCGTTGGCCTCCAGCACCCGCTCAGTTTGCGCGTCTACAAAAAGCGCAACCTCGGAGGCATGCTGGAAAAATACTCGGTAACGAGAAGCCGCCTGACGTCGATCCCAGTAGTCCCGCTCAAGGGCATACTGGGCATCGAGCAACTGCTGCTGGAGCTGAGCAGTGGCCGCGAGGCTACGGGCCAGGAGCAGAACCCTAGCGTGGGGCAGGCCTTCCGCCAGGTAGGCTACGGGGAGATCTTCCCCTTCAGCCTGCGGGTGGCTGAGCTGGCTCCAACGCGTCGCCGGGGCCCCGGCCCGGGCGGCGGCGAGCAGCTGCTCCGCCTTGGTGAGGGAATCCTTGGTGAGAAGGTTCGTAAAACTCTGCCCAGGCCAGTTTTCCAGCCCTTCCGGGGCCGGCTCCACGCCCTTTGCGAAGTCGAGAATCTGCCCGTCCTGATCTAGAACCAACGCAAAGTCTGCTGCCGTCGCCAGGACCCGGGCCAGGGCCTCCGGGGAAAGGCGCCCGAGGTGATCCCCTGGGGTCTCGAAAATTCTCACGTCCGACGCACCCCCGCTATTGCCCTGGAGCGGTTGCTTAGATAGCGACGCCCCTTTGGCCCGCTGGATGTCACCTTTAATTGACATAGGCGAGCGTCAAGTATAGCGTGAAATTCGAGTGGGGTCTTTCCCTTTTGGGGCCGAGGGTACCAATGACCGTTGCGGTGTGGCCCAGCGCGATCAATCTTCGCGCGGGCCTTGAACTGTTAAAACCGATCACCTGGTTTCCTCCCATGTGGGCCTACGGCTGTGGCGCCCTGTCCCTTGGCTCCGGCCCGACCCCTTGGCTGACCGTGCTCGCGGGCATGGTGCTCGCCGGTCCGCTGCTGTGTGGCACCAGCCAAGCTGTCAACGACTGGTTCGACCGCCACGTTGATGCCATTAATGAACCCCAGCGCCCCATCCCCTCGGGGCGCTTACCGGGCACGCTGGCCCTGCGCATCGCCTGCCTCTGGAGCGCCCTTTCCCTACTCGTGGCTGGCCTCCTCGGCCCCACGGTTTTTATTGCGTCGCTCGTCGGTCTGGCCCTGGCTTGGGGTTACAGCGCACCGCCCTTTCGCTTCAAAAACAACGGCTGGCTGGGCAATGCGGCCTGCGGCTTCGCCTACGAAACCTTACCTTGGCTGACGGGCGCGGCAGTCATTGCCGGCACCTCCTGGCCCGACTATAGCTTGTCCCTTGTTGGCATCGCCACTCTCTACGGCTTGGGCGCCCACGGGATCATGACTTTGAATGATTTCAAAGCCCTAGAAGGTGATCGGCGCCTTGGCGTAGCCAGCCTTCCGGTGCAACTGGGGCCGGCCCAAGCCGCCCAGCTGGCCTGCGCAGTCATGGCCTTGCCTCAGCTTGGGGTGATGGTCCTACTCCTTCAGCTCAAGCTTTCCTGGGCAGCGCTCACCATTGCTGCCTTGCTCCTCGGGCAGCTGCTCGCCATGCCCCGCCTGCTCAGCGATCCCCAGCGCTTTGCGCCCTGGTACAACGGCGTTGGGGTCACCTTATATGTATTGGGCATGCTGACCGCAGCCCTGGCCCTAAGGAGTCTTGGCTCATGAGCGCTTCCCCTCAGCCCTTAAGCTGGCTTGGTATTGTCCGCCTTGGGCTCGTGCAGACCGCCCTTGGGGCCATCGTGGTCCTCACCACCTCTACCCTCAATCGCATCATGGTGGTGGAGCTGGCCCTGCCCGCCATGATTCCCGGGGCGCTCGTGGCTCTGCACTACGCCATTCAGCTGCTGAGGCCCCGGCTCGGCCACGGCTCCGACGTGGGAGGACGGCGCTCCCCCTGGATTCTTGGCGGCATGGCCGTGCTCGGCCTCGGCGGCTTTGCCGCCGCCGCTGCCACTGCGCTCATGGCCACCGCTCCCCTTCTCGGCATTCTCGCAGCCACTGCCGCATTCATTGTGGTCGGCATCGGGGTGGGCGCCTCGGGCACGAACCTTCTCGTGCTGCTTGCCAAGCGCGTGGCCCCGGAGCGGCGCCCCGCAGCCGCCACCATCGTGTGGATGATGATGATCTTCGGCTTCATCCTGACCGCGGCCACCGCGGGGGCGGCTCTCGAGCCCTTCAGCTTTTCTAGGCTTCTGGTGGTGAGCGGTTCCGTAGCCCTGCTGGCCCTGCTCGTCACCGCCCTCGCCCTTTGGGGGATTGAAGAGGAAGGCACGGGAAGTGCGCCAGAGGAAGAGACGCAGAAGCTACCCTTTAAGGAGGCCCTCGCCAGCGTCTGGGGTGAGCCGGAGGCGCGCCGCTTCACCCTTTTTATCTTCGTCTCCATGCTGGCCTATAGCGCCCAGGACCTCATCCTCGAGCCCTTCGCCGGGACGGTTTTTGGCATGAGCCCCGGAGCCTCCACGCAGCTTGCGGGGGTCCAAAACGGTGGCGTGCTGCTTGGCATGATCCTCGTTGCCCTCCTCGGTCATCGCCTAGGGTCCGCGGACCAATGGACGCGCGCGGGCTGCATGGCCTCCGGGGCGGCGCTGCTTCTCCTTGCGGGCTTGGGTCTAGGCGTCGGCAACGGCTCCGTCGCCTCCCTCCAAGCCTCAGTTTTTGCCCTCGGCTTCTCCAACGGCGTCTTCGCCGTTTCCGCGATCGGCGCCATGATGGGCCTTGTGGGCCAGGGCGAAGCAGGCCGGGAAGGCGTACGCATGGGGCTCTGGGGGGCTGCGCAAGCCGTGGCCTTCGGCCTAGGGGGCTTCCTCGGCACCGCAGCTATCGACGTGACCCGCAGCCTCATCACCCTACCCGGCGTCGCCTATGCGCTGGTTTTTGCTCTCGAAGCCGGATGCTTCTTCATTGCTGCCTACCTCACGATCTGGGTGGCGCGGGCGCGCACCCTCAACGAGGGCAAGGCCCTTCCTCTCACGGGAGTCGGACTATGACCGAACACTATGACGTTGCAGTGGTAGGGGGTGGCCCGGCCGGGGCTACGGCCGCGGAGCAGCTGGCCCGGGAGGGCTACCGGGTGCTGCTCCTCGATCGCCCGGGGCGTATCAAACCCTGCGGCGGGGCCATTCCCCCGCGTTGCGTCGAAGACTTCGCGATCGACGACGACATCATCAAGGCCCGGGCCCAAGCAGCCCGTATTGTGGCCCCCAGCGGCCATGGCGTAGATATGCCCATCGAGAATGGCTATGTCGCGCTGGTCGATCGGGAATCCTTCGATCCCTACCTCAGAGCCCGGGCGGGCGACGCCGGCGCCACGGTGGTGGAGGGCACGTTCAAGAGCCTAAGCCAGGACGGGGCGAACGTCCGCCTCACCTTTAAGGCCTCCGGCCGGGGCAAGCGAAGCACCAACGCGTCAGAGGAAACGGCGATCGCCCGCTATCTCATCGGCGCCGATGGCGCGAACTCTGCGGTTGCCCAAGCGCGCATCCCCGGCGCCCACCGGGGCCGCTTCGTCGCGGCTTACCACGAAATTATCGAAACGCCGCGAGGCATTGATGGCACCCGCTGCGATATTTACTACCGCCACGACCTCTCCCCGGACTTCTACAGCTGGATCTTTCCCCACGGCACTACGCTTAGCATTGGCACGGGCACAGCAGAAAAGGGCTTCTCTATCCGCGATAGCGTCGGCCGCTTTCGCGAGGCCCTCGGCTTTACCGGTCCAACGCTGCGCCGTGAAGGCGCGCCCATTCCTCTGAAGCCCCTGCCCCGTTGGGATGACGGCCGCAATGTGCTGCTGGCCGGGGACGCCGCCGGGGTGGTCGCTCCCGCTTCCGGAGAAGGGATTTACTACGCCATGCTCGGGGGCCAGCTGGCCGCGGAAGCCGTCGCCGAAGCCCTAGCCTTAGGAAGTCCCGCACCCCTTAAAAAGGCGCGCAAACGTTTTATGAAAGACCACGGCCGGGTGTTCTGGATTCTTGGTCTCATGCAGCGTTTCTGGTACGGCACGGACGCCCGTCGCGAACGCTTTGTCAGCATGTGCGCTGACCCCGACGTGCAGTACCTCACTTGGCAGGCCTATATGCACAAGCGGCTCGTGCGAGCCCGCCCCCTCGCCCACGTCCGCATTTTCTTCCGGGATCTCGCTCACCTATTTGGCTTCGGCAGCGCAGAGAGCGATAGAGAGAAAGATGCCCCCTCCTCAAGTGGTGCCGGGGTTTAGATGCTGGCCTGGCTCGAAGAACAGGCCCTTAACGGGGTTTTGCTGGAGTTTGCCCTAGCAGTCCTCGCCCTAGAGCTACTGGTCCTGCTCCGCCTTCGCCGCAGTCTGGCCCGGGCACCAACGAGCGCGAGCCTGATTGCGAACGCCGGCGCCGGCGGCAGTCTTTTGCTCACCGCCCTCCTCGCTCAGCTTGAGGCTCCAGCTGAGGCGCTTATGGCCACCCTTCTGATGGCGCTGGCGTTCCATAGCTGGGATCAGTGGCAACGCTGGACGTAAGCTTTCTTCCGAAGTCGACCTTCACAAATAAAAAAGCCCCGGGGGAGAAACACCCCGGGGCTTAGGATCGCCCGTCAAGTAAGGAAGGCGGCCCGAGGGCCGCCCCCTAGGGGAGCTAGATCCCCTCGGCTTCTTCGCGATCAACCGCCTCGCTCGTGGCAACGGCCGAAGCCGCTTCCGAAGACACCTGACCCATGGCGCTAGTGCTAGCCTCCACCGTTAAAGACGGGAAGTCCTTCACCATCGCAGCGCCG
>JADHNT010000039.1 GCA_016779385.1 Pseudomonadales bacterium | reverse complement strand
AAATCGCCAGACCGTTAATACCAAAGGCGCCACCGAGTTGTCGCAGGAAGTTCACGATTCCGGAACCTTGGGCCAGTTGATGCATGGCCAGGGGACGCATAGCCGCCGCATTTAAGCAGGGGAAGATGAAGGACAACCCCACGCGTCCGATCAAGGCCCAAAGGCCAATGGTGACAAGAGGCGTCTGAAGGTCGATCTGCGCCGTCAGCGCCGCCGAAATGCCAAAGACTACGGTGCCAAAGAAGATCAGAGTCCGGGCAGACATCTGGTCCGATAGGCGACCCGCGAGCGGGAAGAAGATGGCCATCATGAGCCCCGCGGGGAGCATGAGGAAGCCTGAGTCCGTAGCCTTCAGACCGACGATCGTTTGCATGAACAGGGGCAAAAGGTACGTGGACCCGTACAACCCCGCTCCGATGATGAAGGTCACTACCGACGCCGCTAAAAAACGCCCGTTGGCGAAGAGCCGAAGATCAATCATGGGGTCGGGGCGATGCAGCTCCCAAGCGATAAAGCCCACCGCGGAAAGCGCCGTCACCGCGAAGAGGAGGGCGCTCAGCTGATCCTGAAAGTCATCCGCTGGCCCTTCGGAAAGGGCCACCAGCAGCGCGAGCAGGGCAATCGCAAGCAATACGACCCCGACCCAATCAAACCGAGGACTCGCTGCGTCGGGCTCCCGCTCCGGCATAAACACCATGGCCAAAGGGATAGACAGGACAGCGAAAGGGACGGCGACGAAAAAAACGTAGCGCCAGCTCAAATGATCAATGAGCAGCCCTCCCAGCACGGGGCCAAGGGCCGGGGCGAGGACGACGCCAATGGAGTAGACGCCCATGGCCGTTCCACGGCGATGAGGGGGGAAGACCTGAAAGATTATTAGCATGGATACGGGGGTCATGAGCCCAGACCCTGCGCCCTGAATCAGGCGGGCCAGAATGAGCGTATCGCCGCTTTCGGCAATCCCGCCAAGCACGCTTCCCAGAAGAAAAATCACCATGGAGGCGAGATAGGCCGTGCGAATGCCGAAGCGCTCCACGCACCAGGCGGCAAGAAGCATGGTGACCGTGGTAGCCGCCAGAAAGCCCGTAGCAAGCCACTGAGCATCATCCGGGGTCATACCCAAAGCGCCCATGACGTCGGGAATGGCGACGTTAATGATGGTGCCCGTGAGAAGCGTAGCAAAGGATCCGAGCATGGAGGCGAAGGTCACCCACCAACGATAGGCACTCCCGTAGCGGGAGAAGAGTTCCCGAATCCGCTGCCGCGCATCAATGTCCTCGGGAACGGAGTGAGGTCCGGGGAGGGTCGCCTCACTCGGCAATTTTGAGCTCCACCATCATCCCCGGCTTCAGCGCCAAGGCCGTCTCCGGAAGCTCAAAACGCACCTCAATGCGCTGGGTTATTTTGGTGAAGTTGCCGCTGGGATTGGGATTGGGCAGCAGGGCGAACTGACTCGTCGCAGCCGAGCCGATGCGGCTGAGCGTGGCTTCCAGGGGCGCATTCGGGAAGGCGTCGACAATCACCTCCGCCTTCTTACCGAGGGCCAGCTTGGCGACGTCAGTTTCCTTAACATTCGCCGAAATCCAAAGCGTCCTTGGATCATGGAACATGGCGAGCCGTTGCCCCGGCGCCACGTATTCCCCGGGGTCCACAAAGATCTCGTCCACGATCCCCGAGGAGGGCGCTCGAAGCTGATGATCCCGAAGACGCACCGCGGCCTGAGCCGCTTCCAAACGCGCTTCCGCGAGGCGACCCTCCAAAGCCTCGAGCTCCGCCTGTAATATGGCCACCCGATCCCGACCCGCGCTTTCCTCCTCCAGCGCATTGCGCTCGGCGCCCACCGCCGCTTCGGCGGCGGCGTGCTGGTCCCGGGCTTGGAGGAAACGGCTTTCTAGCTGCTCAAAAGCCTGGGGGGAAAGGGAACCCTTCGTGAGCAGCTGCTCTCCGCGATGGTAGGCGGCCTCCGCTTGGTCTAGGTCGTGGGCGTAGGCCTGGGCCTTAGCCTCTGCGGCCCGGAGCTCCGCCGCCTGCCCCGCATGGCGGGAGGCCGTCTGCCGTTCGGCCATGGTGCGCTGACGCGCGAGGGACTCGCATTCCGCTTCGAGGGCTTCTACCTTCTGGAGCAGGCCGGCGTGAATCAGCGCCGCCATCTCATCGTCGAGCTGTAGGAGGGCTGCGCCTTCTGCCACTCCGGCACCTTCCTCCACGGGGACATCCCGAACCCAACCCGGAACCCGCGCAGAAAGCGCCACCATGGTCGCGCTGATACGCGCATCGGTGATGTAGATATGGGTAAGGCGATCGGCTAGCCAGGCACCGAGGGCCAAAACGGACACGGCGGCCAACGCAAGGGCGAGGCGATTCTTCTGCGCCGGAGACCTCCCCCCGTCCGCCGCGGATGGTACTTCAGACATAGCTCGGGCTCCCCTCCCGATGTCCTGCCGCAGTGTTAGGTCACGGCTTTATCTGGAATTCTGACGCATTCCGCGTTCTCAGAGATGCGACGAAACACGCGGATCGCCGCCTCAATGTCGGCGGCATCGCAACCGGCAAGAAGTTGCGCACTGGTTTGTTCTCCGGCCCGGCGAAACTCTTCGGCGAAGGCAGCCCCCGTCTCCGTGAAGTGCACGGTTTTTGACCGGCGGTCCGCTTCCCGTCTGCGCCGTTCTACATAGCCTTGCTGCTCGAGCACATCGAGCACCCTGACCACCGTAGGGGCATCCGCGCCCATAAGGCTGGCCAACTCCTTTTGAGTAGCCCCTTCAGCACCCGTTATCAGGTAACTCAGCACGGCAATATAGGGGCTGGGCCGGGCGTGGAGACCCGCGATGGCTCGGAAAATGGTGCGCCAGAGTCGGCTGGCGCGATTGAGGTTGGTACCAAAGGTAAAGGCTGCATTGGGTTTCTGGTCGGGAAAACGCGACTGAAACATAGGCGGCTTCTTTTAATGGTTCAGCCCCGAGGGGCGCAGAGGATAACCGTGCGCCCCCTGGGTAAGAAGGTCAACCCGAAAATGCGCCGCTTTTTGCGCATGCATCGATGTTGATGCGGTTATCCCCGCCAAGAGTTGAGCCGCAACCGTCGGCCCTTCTCACCGTCCGGCAAGACCAGAAGGGTCCCGTCGCTCGCGAGGCGAACGTCTCGGACGCGCTCCGTGAGCTCGGGGAAGCGCCGTTTCACGGCGAAGATTTGGTTACCCTTTCGTTCCGCCGCATAGAGGCGTGGAATCGCCAAGCCGCCGAGCTAGGGGGTCCCCTCGACCTCTGCGTCGGGAGTGGGGATGTAGGCGAGCCCCGATGGCCCAATGGAGGGCGTCCAGTGCCAGGCGCTATCTAGCATCCCGGGGTAGCGCTAATAGGGGGAGATGCGGGCACCGTTATAGTCGATGCCGAAGGTTGCCACGGGCCAACCCTTCGGGCTACAGCAACGCCGGCTTCATTGCAGTGCTCGCCACCGTTCTCACCGTGCTCTCGCCCTTCGACATCACGCCCATTGCCGGAGCCCGAAGCCCCGCGGGCCTGTTCACCCAGGGGCTTGCGGAGGCCGTCGGCAGCTTTATCTTCCACCGCCTCAAGCCACCCCGCGGGGCCTAGGCGCCGCCAAGCACGCCCTGGGCCTGCAGGGCTGAAACCGTAGCCGCATCGAAGCCCAGTTCCTCAAGAATCGCAGCGCTGTGCTCGCCGAGCGCGGGGGCATAACGCGGCGCGACCTTCTCGGCCCCTTCGATGGCAATAGGACTATTCACCGTGTGGGTCCAGCCGGGCTGGGGTTCCGCCACCGGCGTCAAGATATCGGCCGCAAGGGCCTGCGGATCCTCCGCAAGCTCACCCACCGCCGTCAAAATGGCGGCGGGGATGCCGGCTTCCGTGAGTACCGCCTTAGCTTCTTCAAGGGTCATTCGATGGAAGTAGATGGCAAGGGCTTGGTAAAGCCCCTCGGGATCGGCGCGCCGGGCATCGCCATCGACGAAGCGAGAGTCTTCTTGCAAGGCCCCAGCCCCCAAAGCGCCCAGGAGCTTCGGCCATTCCCGGGCTTCATTGAGAAGCGTTAGCTGAAGCCAACGTTGGTCCTTCGTCTCGTACTGAGCGGCAAGGGCGTTGGCTACGGGGCGCGCCGGGTCCCGTTCCGGGAGCGGGGCACCGCATAGGGTCATGGAGGCCATCATGCCATTGGACCAGAAGCCATTTGCCAGCAGGGAAGTGGTCACGCGCCGTCCCTCCCCGGTGCGATCCCGGGCCCAAAGGGCGGTCATAATGGCGCCATAGAGCGCCATGGCCGTGGCGTGATCGCCCATACCCGGCGCCGACATTACCGGCCGGGCCCCGGGGAGGCGGACCCAATCGGCAAGTCCAGAGCGCGACCACCAGGCCGTCGTATCGTAGCCTGGCTTACCGGCTTCCGGCCCCGCATCGCCGTAACCGGTGATGTGAGCGTAAATGAGCTTGGGATTGAGGGTCTTTGCCCGCGCCCAGTCTAGGGCTAGGCGCTCCGCCAAATCGGGCCGGAAATTGGTAACCAGCACATCGGCCCAACGGAGGAGGGCATCGCGCGCCGGCGCCGCGGCGGGATCCTTTAGATCGAGGGCAATGGAGCGCTTGTTGCGCCCATCAAGAACCCAGAAGTAGTTGTGGTCACAGGGCGGTGAGGTGGGGCCCTGGGCCAGCTGACGCAGAGGGTCCCCCTCGAGGCTCTCGAGCTTAATGACCTCAGCGCCAAAATCCGCCATTACCGTGGCCGCCGCCGGGCCTGCAATCCAGGTACCCACGTCGAGGACCTTAAGCCCCGCCAAAAGTGGCGCCCGAACCGAGCTGCCTTGCGTATCGTTCATGCGCGTTCTCCCCCTCAGAGCTGAAGCAGTGTACGGCCCCCTCCGAAGGCTGGCGAGCCTCCGCCGCTTCGGTCACAGTAGCCCCATGACCGATCTAATTTTTTGGCTATTCCTTGCCGCGCTCACCCTACCCCTGGGGCTACTTTCCTGGGCTTGGCGCCGAGCGCTTCGCCGTAGTGCGGACACGAAGCTGGCATTGGCGAAAAGCGAGGCCCAGCGCGAAGCACAGGCCGCCCAGCTGCAGCAGGACCGGGGGCGTCTCGAGAAGCTAGAATCCCAATTGCTCGCCGCGGCGGCAGACAGCGCCGCCCTGCGCAGCGAGCGCGATACCCTGGCAGCCCGGGAAGCCTGGCTACGGGATTCGGAAGCCCGGTTAACGCAGCAGTTCGATGCCATTGCGCAAAAGCTTCTGAGTGATCGCAGCGAAACCCTAGAAAAGCGCCAGCAGGAGAGCTTGGGGGCTTTGCTCGGCCCCCTTCGGGAGCAGCTGACGAGTTTTCGGCAAAAGGTTGAAGAGGTGCAGTTGGCCGACGCCAAGGATAAGGCCTCGCTGCTAACGGAGCTACGCGCGCTCCAGCAGGCCACCCAGGGCATGAATACCGAGGCCCGGCAGCTCACCGAGGCCCTTCGCGGCGATAAAAAGCTTCAGGGTAATTGGGGGGAGCTCATCCTCGACCGGGTCCTGGAGGCTTCGGGCCTGCGAGCAGGGTACGAATACGAAAAGCAGGCCACGCTCCGGGACGAGAGCGGACGGATTAAGCGGCCGGACGTCATCGTTCGGCTACCGGAGAATCGGGCCGTGGTGATCGACGCCAAGGTCACCCTCGTGGCCTGGGAGGCGGCTCGTGGGGCTGAATCCCCAGCGGAGCAGGCTTCCTGCCTTGAGCGCCATGCCCAGGACCTTCGAGCCCAGCTTCAGCGCCTTGCGACGCAAGGCTACGCGGAGCTTGAGGGGCTCACCTCGCCAGACTTCGTGCTCCTCTTCGTTCCCGTAGAGGCCGCCCTCGCGGCCGCCCTGGAAACGGACCCGACGCTGCTGGCGAAGGGCTTTGAGCAACGGGTCATGATTGTGGGTCCCACAACGCTTCTTCTTGCTTTGCGGGTTATCGAGATGAGCTGGCGCAGAGAACGGCAACATCAAAAGGCCGAAGAGGTGGCCCGCCGCGCCGGATCCCTCCACGATAAAATTCAGGCAACGGCCTCGGAAATGGAAAAGGTGGGGCGGCAGATCGCCACCCTCGAGCGCACCTGGGAGGTGGCCATGCGCCGCCTCGCCACGGGTCGCGGAAGCGTGCTGAGCCAGGCACGGCAATTTGTGGCTCTGGGGGCGGGCGCGGAATCCAACCCGCTGGCCACCCCAGCACCGGAAAGGGAATCGGAAATCGATTCGGAAGAGGACTCGGAATGAAGAACCCCATGCACTCCCTCGCGCTGCTGGGCGCCTTAAGCGCCTTGAGCACTGCCCCCATGGCCCGGGCGGACAGCCCCGCCAGTACCTTTGAAGTAGATCTTTCTCAGCGCGCGAGCCAGATCGCCTGGATCGAGGGCCGCTTCGAGGGCCTGACCCCGGGAGCAACCTTGGCCCTTAGCTTTCCCATATGGCGCACCGGCCTCTACCGCGTGATTGATCCCGCTGGAACGGTGAGCCAGCTCACCTTCGAGGACGGAGAGGGCCTGGCCCTTACGCTTGCGCGTAGCGGCACCAGTCGCTGGGAGGGCACGGTGCCCCCGAGTGGCCAACTGCACATTCGCTATCGCGTTTATGCCAATTCCCTGGAGGATCGCACCCGAGACATTGACGCGAATCACGCGTTCCTGAACCCGGGAGCGGTGTTTCCCTACGTCGAGGCTCTCCGCGACGCCCCCGTTCACGTGCAGCTGGACCTGCCCGAAAGCTGGGCGTTGATCTCCGGGCTCGACGGCTGCGGCCCCGACTGCGTGGTGGCCCCCACCTACGATCGCCTGGTGGATAGCCCCCTGGAAGCCGGCACCTTTGCCGCGGTGGAGTTTGCCGCCGGTCCTGTTCAGACCACCATCGCTATCGATGGTCCCTGGGACGGCAACGCCGAGCGCCTAACAGCGGACGTGGCCGCCCTCATGACCGCTGCGGCGGACGTATTTGGGGCCGCGCCCCTTCCCACGGACCGCTACCTATTCCTGCTCCACAGCGGAGAGGGGCTTGGCGGGGGTACGGAGTACTACAACAGCACCGTGGTGCACACGGACCCTAAGGCGTTCTGGGATAAAAAGCGCTACGAAGGCCTGCTGTCCCTCTTTGCCCACGAGTACTTCCACACTTGGAACGTTAAGCGCTTCCGCCCCGCGCCCATCGCGCGCTACGACTACGAACAGCCTGCCATCGTAGATCTCCTCTGGGCTGCGGAGGGACTCACCAGCTACTACGACCTGCTGCTGCTACGGCGAGCGAAGCTGGTCGATGACAAGCGGTTCCTAGAAATGCTCGGGGAGATGGTCGACGACGTGCTCGATCATCCTGGCTACGGGCGTCAAAGCCTGGCGGAGGCCAGTGAGGAAGCCTGGATTAAGGGCTACCACCGGGGCCGGGATCGGACCCCAGATAAGCACAATGAAACCATTTCCTTTTATGCCCAGGGCGGAGTCCTAGGCCTCGTCTTGGACCTTAAGCTTCGGGAGGCGACGGCGGGCGTCGCTAGCCTCGACACCTTGATGACCATGCTCTACGAAGATTTCCCCCTCGGCGGACCGGGCTATGACTTCCTCGCCATGAAGGCACGCGTACAGGCCCTTGCCGGCGCCGAGCTCGCCGAGGCCTTCGAAAGGTGGGTCTACGGGCGGGAGCCTCTGCCCGTTGGGAAAGCCCTTGCTACGGTGGGCCTCTCCCTTTCCCGCAAGGCCCTGAAGGAGGGCGCAGCCACGGCAGCGCTCGGCGCCCGCCTTCGGGAGGAGGGGGGACGGGTGAGCATTCGCGACGTAGACCGTCGCGCCCCGGCCTTTGCCGCAGGGTTGCAGGCGGAAGACGAACTTCTCGCCGTCGCCGGCTCCCTGGTGCGTAGCAAGGATCTTGAACCGCTCCTTCGCCGCCATACCCCTCAAGAGACAGTGCCCCTGACCCTAGGCCGGCGGGGCGAACTCCTCACCCTGCCCGTGCCCCTGGCGACAGCGGCAGGCGCCTGGGAAATCTCCGCAGAGAAGGAAGGGGCTCCACCAGCGGCGCAGGTTGGGTGGCTTACCGGGGAGCCCCCTCAGCCTTAAGTACCTGGTAGAGGGCGTCGGCTTCCGCGCAGCCGGCGCCGTAAGCGGCTTGCTCCTCGGAACGCAGTGGCGCCGCTTCCTGAAGGCGCGACACGGTCGCCAGAAGCACACCCCCCGGACCTTGCCCTGCTCGCGCCGCTAGGATGGCGTCGATCTCCAGGGGCAGGCCAGCGAGCACGGCAGGCAAAGGTCGGTTAAAAAGCGTATCGGCGCTGCTCAGCAATCCCAGAAGGTAGGCTTCATCGGTGCCAAGCCCCTCCCGCGGCCCCAGGGCCGCCGCGAGACACGCCCGTTCCAAGGCCCACCGTAGTTTCACTTCACTGAAGGTCCCTGCGTCGGCGAGCAGCATCAGCTGAAGCCAACGCTTGAGGGCTCTGAGGCCCAGGCGCGCAACCGCATCGGGGAGCGTCAGACTGCGTACGGGCGGACCGTAGGCCACGGCGCCGGCGGCCCGAAGGAGGCGAACCGTGAGCGTCGGATCCGCGCCGGCAATGCGAGCCAGGGCACGAAAGTCGACCTCCGGACGTTCCAACGCCCCCAGCAGCTGCAATACGGTGCTGGACCACCGGGGCAAGGGTTCGGGACGCGTGAGCTCTGGAAAGGCGAAGAAATAGCCCTGAAATAGGTTGACTCCGCGCGCTTCGAGAGCGCGCACGGTGGCGACCGTTTCAACCTTTTCCCCAATCCACTGGGTGCCCAGGGGGAGGGGGGGCAGGGCCCAGGCCTGCTGCAGGCGAAGGCGAGGGACCTCAAGCTTCAGATAGCTGAACTCTTCGAAGTAAGGCGTCCACCCCGGGGCCAGGGCGTAGTCGTCGAGCGCCAGGGCGTAGCCCTGGGCACGCTGGGCTGCTAGAGCCTCGGCAAGGGCCGGAGAGGGCACCGCCTCTTCTAGCACCTCCAACACCACTGGCCCCTCCGCCGGGGGGAGGGGCTCCAAAAGCAGGGTGGGGGGAACATTGATAAAGCGGGGGATGCCCGCGGGGACGATGCCCGGGCGATCCACCAGGGAGAAGAGCAGGGCGCTAGCGGTACGCCTTTCCGGCGATGCCTGGGGCCCACGCTCGAGGATTTCGTAAGCCTTAATGCCACCCTGTGCGTCGACAATGGGTTGGCGCGCAAAGGCGGCCGGGGGTTCGTCGTCCATGACCTGTTCCTTGATTAGCTGAGCAGCGGTGCACGGATCCATGTTGCTCCGCCTGCGTGCCCAGCCTATGCTGCGCCGCACGGCGGGGGAAGACCCCAAAAAGCCCGCACTTCACATCTGGTAAAAGGTTGGTTTTATGAGTGATCAAGGGACCCCGGCTGGGGACGTTGAAGGTAAGCGCTTTCTCTACGAGGCGCCGGAGCTTTTGACCGTAGAGGCCCATAGGACCCTGGGGCTGAGCCCCATCGAGGCACCGTACGCCTTCGCCGCCAAGGCCCAGGCCGTGCCCATTGCCATGAGCGAATTCCGCAGCGTACAGCGCCACTACCCGATCATTTTTGCCGGCAACGAGCTGCCGAGCCCCCTGGCAGTGCTAGGCACGGATGGGGAAAACTACTTCGTCGATGCGGCGGGGCAGTGGGAGCCCGGGGTCTATATTCCTGCCTACCTCCGTATTCACCCTCTGGCCCTCGCCAACACCGGGGATGATCGCTTCGCCGTCGTTATCGACCGGGCCTCCAAGATCGTGCAGGAGAACCCTGAAATTCCCTTCTTCGAAAATGGTGAATTATCAGAAGCCATGAAACCACGTCTGGATTTGGTGCAGGCCTATGACGCGGAGATCACGCACACCAAGCAGTTCTGCGAACGCCTTAAGGCGCTCGATCTCCTGGCCTCCCAGCAGGTCGCCTGGAATCAGAATGAAAGCTCGGAAGACATCGCCCGCTACGGCGCAGTGAACCCGGAAAAGCTTTCGGGCCTGAGCGCGGAGGACTTCACCTCCCTGCGCAATGACGGCAGCCTCGCGGGCATTTTTGCCCACGTGTTCTCCCTGGATCTGTGGAACGACATCATGCGTCGCCGGGAGGCCCGTCGGCAGGCAAGCTCACAGGTCAGCCAAGACGCGTGAAGGCCTTACTCCAGCGCAATGTGCTCCTGCTCCTTGGGGCACAGCTGGTCTTCGTGGCGGGCTCCTCCATGACCGTCACCATGGGTGGGATCGTCGGGTCCCGCCTGGCCCCATCCCCGTCCCTCGCCACCTTACCCCTATCCCTGATGGTGCTCGGGACGGCTCTGGGTACGGTACCCGCGTCCCTACTCATGCAGCGCTTCGGCCGCCGGCTTGGCTTCGCCTTCGCGGCGGCCCTGGCCGCCGGCGCCGTGCAGGTGGCTGCGCTCGCCCTTAGGAGCGAGCACTTCGCGCTCTACTGCTTAAGTACGGCCATGACCGGTGCGACCCTGGCATTTTCTCAGCAGTTTCGTTTTGCCGCAGCGGAAAGCGTGGCGCCCGAGCGGGCCGGGCAGGCCATCTCCTTTATCCTTCTGGGGAGCATCGGCGGGGCCTTCGTCGGCCCGGAGCTGGTGGCGAGTGGCGATCGCATCGTGGAAGGCAATGCGTTTCTTGGCGCCGTGCAGGGGGCCTTCGTACTCTTCCTCGTCGCCGTGGCATTGCTTCTCGCCATCCGCCGCACCGAGGCCACGGAAGGGGGCGCCGCCGCCGGAGAAGCCCGGCCCCTCGGCGAAATTCTTCAGGCGCCACTCTTTCGCCTGGCCGTGGCCGCAGGCGTCGTGGGGCAGGGCGTTATGGTTTTCATCATGACCGCCACCCCCGTCTCTATGCACGTTATGGACGGGCATGATCTTGCTACCACGGCGGGGGTCATCCGCGCCCATGTGCTGGCGATGTATATCCCGTCCCTCGTGTCCGGGCTTTTGATTGCCCGCTTTGGGGAACGCACCCTCATGCTCTGGGGCGTGGCGGCCCTGCTGGCGACCCTAGCCTTTGGCCTGAGCGGCCACGCAGTAATGCATTACACCGGCGCCCTGGTGCTGCTTGGGGTGGGGTGGAACTTCCTGTTTGTCGGGGGCACTACGCTACTCGTTAAGAGCTACCAGCCTAGCGAGCGCTACCGGGCCCAGGCCGTGAACGAGGCGGCGGTCTTTGGCACCTCCGCCACGGGGAGCCTCCTCGCGGGCACCTTGCTCATGTCCTTCGGCTGGATGCCCATGCTCCTGAGCACCTTACCCGTACTCCTGCTCATGGGGTTGGCCACCTTCCGACTTCGAAAGGCGCCGTTGCCAAACTTTACCTAATCCGCCTTGCCCTTCGTTTAGAAGGGCACCTCACAGGCGGGATTCAAATCCACGCGCCGGCTGACGCCGCGATTTTGATGGGGCCCAGCGCACCAGCTGGGCATAGCCACGGAATAGAGGCCGCTGCCCCCGGCTACCAGCACGAGAATGTCCTCCGGCGCCCTAAAGGCCTGACGCCGGCCTTCGCGCTGGAAACTGCCCTGGCTCGGGAGTGCGCCCGGAACCTCGCAGCGAGTCTGGAGCTCTGCCTGAAGCGCCGGACGATCGAGACCTGCCCCCGCCAACAGGGCCGCATGGTCGGGATTGAGCACCAGTACGGCTTGGCCCCCGGTCAGCACTGCGTTGTTGCTGCCGGGGCCAGCGAGCCCCGCCGCCAAGACGGCAAGGAGACCCTCCCGATCCTGCGCCAGATCCCCCGTAGCGCTAAAGATCAGGGACTGCGGCGCCTCCGCGCCTATCACCGTCACCACGCTATCCTCCGGGTCAAAACCCAGGCTGACGCCCAGGCTTGGGAAGGGGGACGCCTCCGCGGCCTCCGCAAGGCAGTAGGTAAATTTCCCAGGATGACCCAAAAGGGCCATATCCGATTCCCCGGGCCGGCCGCCGCCGATATTGATCATGGCGAGGCGCAGGGCTCGACCTAGGGTCGCATTCGCCCGATGCCCTGGGCCCAGGGCCCCAAAGCCCGAGGCGAAACCTAGGGCCTCGACGACGGGCCCGGACAGCAATATAAGCGGCGCCGTGCAATGCGTAGTCGCCTGCATTTCCGTCAAATCAAAGGCGGGATCAAGCACCGCTTCAGCCACGGCGCAGAACACGGGCATAAGCTCCGGGGGACATCCCGCCATCACCGCGGCGGTGGCCAGGGCCTCGACGCTCGCCGCGCCTCCGGCGGGTCCCATGGCGCCCAGAACCAAGCTGCCATCGAGCCCGCTGGCCAGCACCAGGCGGGCGACGCGCGCTTCCGTAGGAATGATCACGGGAAGGCCATCGGTGCAGCCCAGGGCGTACAGCTGTTCCTGGGCGTCCGCTTCGTCTCGGGCCTCTAGAAAGCTCATGAGGACCCGTCCCGTCCCCGCCCCTGAAGCCTCTCCCAAAGCCTGGGCGCAAGCGCCGCGGCGAGGGTAGCCATAGCCTCCGCGCCGGAGCCCGCCACAGGATGGGGGAGGAGCACCTGGGGAATGGCGCTCATGCCCGAAGCCTTCGCCACAAAGCGCCCCTGGGGTTCAAAAAGCGTCGTGACCAGAGCCACCGCCGGAAGCCCCTGCTTGGCCACTGCAATGCCGTCACGCACGGTGCCGGTGGTGCAGCTGCCTCAATGCCCGTAGGCGGCGATAACCCCATCGCTGGCCGCGCAAATCTCTTGCACCAGGGCATCGGGGGCCGTGATGGACGCGTTGCCCTTATTCCACAGCTGGGTGGTGAGCTGGGGGAAGGCCGCTTCCAGGGCCCTTCCCACCGCTTCGAGGAAGGGCACGGAGTCGGGGAAGCCGTTGGCCAGCAGGCCAATGCGCACGGGCCCCGCGGGGTCCACCGCAAGCGCGGCGGTGTAAGGGGTGTCTTCGGGGCCCGCCGGGGCCCGGGGATCGATAAAGCGAAGGCTCATAGTTCCTCCCTAGGTCATGCGTCCGTCCCCCGCCTCGAGATGAGCCAGGTGGCTGACGTCGTTGAAACTTCGTACCTTGATCCCCTCCGGGGTGAGGAGCAGTTGGCTGATGGAGCCATTCTCCGCGCCGGTAAAGGCAAACCGCTGGCTGCCCGTGGCCATATGGAGCACATGGGCAATGACGCCGCCGTGTACAAAGGCGGCGATCATGGTGTCTGGATGGGTGCGATGAAGACGCGTAAGGGCTCTGCTGAGGCGCGCATCGAGCGCCTCGGGGCTCTCCCCGCCGGGAATGACATCCCAGCGCTGTTGGCGCTGCATCTCTAGATAGACCGGGTCCAGCTCAGCCACCTTCTGGCGGAAGAGCCCGCCTTCCCAGGTACCCAGATGGACCTCGTGCAGATCCGGGTCCACCTCCACGTCGCAGCCCAGGGCTGCTGCCGTAGGGGCGGCCGTCTCCCGAGTGCGTTGAAGCTTGGTGGCGTAGAGGGCAGCGAGGGGAAGATGCTTCAGCCGCGCCGCCACCGCCTCGGCCTGGGCCCGCCCGGCGGGATGGAGCTCCGGATCCCCTTGCCCATCCACCAGGGGAAAGGGATGCGCGGGGTCCGCGGCGCGGGACTCCCCATGGCGAACCAGCAAAAGCTCCGTGGCTCCCGGGGGGCGGCTGAAGCGAGGCTGTCGGTAGGCCATCAGCGTTCTCCTGTCCTAGCCTGCGGCCACGGCGGCGACGGGGGGGCGACGGACAATCATCGATTGAGTCGCGGTGGCCAGCAGATGGCCGCTTTCGCTCCAAAGATACCCCGTTCCATAGCCAAAGCCACCTTCCGTATAGGTCATGCGGTTATCACAAAGGACCCACTCCGTCGGCCGAGGAAGGCCTAGGCGAAGGGTGTTGTCGAGGCTCGTGCAAAAGATCTGGCTTTCCAGTGCATCACCGAGCACGGAGGGCATGTAGTCCGCAATGATCGCCAAGGCCACCGAGTCCACGGTGTAGCCAGGCATGCGGGCCCAGAGGAGGTTTCGCCCGCAGCCGCTCGGCGCCCCCTCCTGGGAAAAGCCAAACATGCCCTTGGCCCGGCGAAGCTCGATGGCCCGATGCAGGGTTTCCTCCTTGTGCTCGCGATCGATGCGGGGGCAGGACTCCGGCGCCGGTGCCTCGGGGCGCGTAACCCAGATGCCCGGACCGGCCTCGGGGCGCTGCCCCAGGGCCCCCAGCACGGTAAAGATTGGCTGATCGCCATGGCGCCCCTGCACCTGGCCCTGGGTCACATGCCGCCCCACGGCTGGGAGGCTGACCTCCACCGTCAAGGCTTCCATGCCCTGGGTCAGGGAAAGAAATTGCCCCGTGCTCCAGACCGGCGGCTTTTCCGCCGCCTGGGCCAGCGCGGCCATGCCCGCCGCCAGCCCCACGCCGCCAAAGAGGCTGCCGCCGCCACCGCTTAGGGCAGGGCGCAGAGGAAGGGAAAAGCGCGTCTTGGAGACGCGCTGAAGGCCTAAAAACGCTTCTGCTGGGACTTGCACGGTGAGGTATTCCTTACGGCTTTGAGGAAAGATCAAGGCCCAGGGCGGCCAGGGTACGGGCGTCGGGGTGGCCGTCGGCGATGAGCCCAAGGGTAGCCTCGGCCCGAGCGAGGGCCGCCCGGGTCGCGGGGCCTAAAAGCCCATCGACGGCCCCAGCAAGATGGCCGCCCTCAACGAGGACTTGCTGAAGCGCCGAAACTTGGTCCATGGACAGGCGCAGTTCGTTAGCGGGGGGCAGGGTAGAAAGCCCGGCGCCGCCGGCGATCGCATCGGCGAGGATGCCCACGCTCAGGGCGTAGAACTCGCTTCGGTTCCATCCCATGATCACGTCGAAGTTGCGATACACCAGAAATGCTGGACCCGCATGACCCGAGGGCACAAGGAGCGCTGCCTCAAGCTCCGCAGTGGGCAGCGGAGCCCCATCGGCTTGGCGCACCCCGAGGGCGCCCCAGGCCTCTAGGGAGCGACGGTTTTGCCGGCCCGCGAGGCCATAATCAAAGCCGTCGGGGAGCGCCACTTCCCGGCCCCAGCGCTCTCCCCGCGCCCACCCCAAACCCTGAAGAAAGGCCCCGGCGCTGACCATGGCATCGTCCACGCTACCAAACAGATCCACCCGGCCATCCCCATTGCCATCCTGGGCGTAACGAAGATAAACCGAAGGCATGAATTGCACGTGCCCCAGGGCGCCGGCCCAGCTGCTTTCGAGGCGATCGAAGGTGAGATCGCCCCGATCCAGCAGGCGCACGGCGTCGAGCCATTGCGCCGCAAAGAAGTCCGCCCGGCGGGGATCGCAGGCGAGGGTGGCGAGAGAGCCCAGGAGGGGCATCTTCCCAAGATAGGAGCCAAAGTTCGTTTCCAAACCCCAGAAGGCCACCAGATAGTGACCCGGTACGCCGCTGGCCTGCTGTACCCGCCGCAGCAACGCGCGACGATCCTTAAACCGCTGACGCCCCGATTCGATTCTTCCCGAGCTTACCCGGAGACCGAAGTAGCGGCTGAAGGGTGTGGTGAATTCCGGCTGGCGCCGATCCAGCTCAAGCACCCGGGGCACCGGCGAGGTGACAGCCACGGCCTCGCGCCAGATTGGCTCCTGAATACCCTCGGCCTCGGCCCGGGCGCCGAGGTCGGCAACACAGGCCTCGAAGGACGATTCGTCCGAAGCGCCAGCACCGAGGGCTGCGCAGAGGAGGAAAAGGGCGGTATAAAGGCGCAGAGCAGGGTTACGCACGGAGCCTCCAAGGGATTAAAACGGAGGCCGGAGCCTAGCACGGGCACCCGCGTCGCCCTAGCCGATGATGCACGGGTAGGTAGGAATGCAGAGGGAGGAAAACACCATGAGTAAGGCGGAACGTGGGGCACTGCTCGGGGCGATGATCGCCATGGCCCTTGGAGCCCTATGGGCCTGGGCCGGAAGCCAAGGGACCCAGGAGGTGGCAGGCTATCCACTCTTCGCCCTCGCGGCGCTGTGGGCCTTTGCCCTCAATTGGGCAGTTTTTGTTCCCTCCTTTGTCGCCCATACGGAACATTATTTTGACGCCACGGGCTCCCTGACCTACCTAACCCTGGCCCTAGGGACGCTCCTGCTCACCGGAGCTTCCGATCCCCGGGCGCTCCTCCTGGCCGCAATGGTAGTGCTCTGGGCTCTACGCCTGGGCTCGTTCCTGTTCGCGCGAGTGCGCGCCGATGGTCGGGATGGGCGCTTCGATGCGCTGAAGGTGTCCTTTCCTCGCTTCTTTATGACCTGGACCCTCCAGGGGCTTTGGGTGCTCATCACCATCGGCGCAGCCCTCGCCGCCATGGCCAGCGATCAAAGCGTGCCCCTCGGGCCCTTTGCCATGGCCGGAGGGGCGCTGTGGCTCCTCGGCTTCATCCTCGAAGTGATAGCGGATGGGCAGAAGCGGGCCTTTCGTCGAGACCCGAACAACGAGGGTGCCTTTATTCAAAGTGGCCTCTGGGCCCTGTGCCGCCACCCGAACTACCTCGGGGAGATTCTCCTTTGGCTCGGCGTTGCCCTCGTGGCCGTGCCCGTGCTCAGCGGCTGGCAGCAGCTCACCTTACTGTCCCCGGTGTTTGTCTACGTCCTGCTCACGCGCATCAGCGGCATTCCGCTACTGGCCTCCCGGGGCAAGAGGCGCTGGGGTAACGATCCGGCCTATCAGGCCTACCTCGAGCGTACTCCCGTGCTCTTTCCCCGGCCCCTGGGCCGAGCTCGAAGCCCTAAGGCGTAGGGATCCGTAGCCAGGGGCTAGGCCATCGGTCATCATCAACGTTTTAGGAATATCGTGAACCTGGGGAGGACAGGACATGACAGATAATACGCAAAAGCTTGACCTCATCATCGTGGGGGCGGGATTCGCAGGCATGTACATGCTTCACCGCGCCCGACAGCAGGGCTTGACCGCGAAGGTCCTCGAGGCCGGCAGCGACGTCGGCGGCACCTGGTATTGGAATCGCTACCCCGGCGCCCGCTGCGATGTGGAGTCCCTCGAGTATTCCTACCAGTTTGACGAAGCGCTGCAGCAAGAGTGGCAGTGGAGCCAGCGCTACTCGCCGCAGCCGGAGATTCTGGCTTACTGCCAGCATGTGGCGGAGCGCTTTGATCTGCGACGGGACATGGAATTTAACACCCGGGTTGCCTCGGCCCACTTTGACGAAGGGGCCCGGTGCTGGGCCATTACCGCCGAGGACGGTCGTCGCTGGGACGCTCAATTTGCCGTCATGGCCACGGGCTGCCTATCCATGCCCAACGTGCCAGATGTCGCTGGCGCCGACGCTTACACAGGTCCGATCTACCACACCGGGCGATGGCCTAAGGAAGGGGTGGACTTCACCGGGAAGCGGGTGGCCGTGATCGGCACGGGGTCCTCGGCGATTCAGTCCATCCCCCTCATCGCGAAGCAGGCGAAAAGCCTGACGGTTTTCCAGCGCACCCCGAACCATTCCGTACCCGCGCAAAACAGACCCCTCGATCCGACCCTGGAAAAAGCCGTTAAGGCCAACTACGCCGATCTTCGGGCCCGCAACGCGCAGGAGCTGGTCGGTTTCGGGGCGCGCCATCCCACCAATCAGGGCTCAGTGCTCGAGGCCTCCCCGGAGGAGCGCCAAGCACAGTTCGAATACCACTGGCAGCTCGGAGGGCTCCTCTTTATGCGGGCCTTCGGCGATACGGGGCTCAGCACGGAAGCTAATGAGTACGCCGCGGAATTCATTCGCGGCAAAATCAAGGAAAAGGTGAAAGACCCGAAGACCGCGCGGAAGCTCCTTCCCGATACGGCCGTGGGCTGTAAGCGCCTCTGCGCCGATTCGGGTTACTTCGAAACCTTCAACGAACCCCATGTAACGCTCGTGGATCTTCGGGAAACACCGCTCAAGGGACTTTACGCTGACGGCGTGGAGACGGACGAGGCGCGCTATGAGGTGGACGCCGTAGTCTTTGCCACGGGCTTCGACGCCATGACCGGCGCCCTGGCCCGCATCGACATCCGGGGCCGGAGCGGCCAGGCACTTACGGAGGCCTGGGTCGAGGGACCAAAGAGCTACCTGGGACTGCAGGTCGTGGGCTTCCCGAACCTCTTTACGGTGACCGGGCCGGGCTCGCCCTCCGTGCTCACGAACATGCTGCCCTCCATCGAGCAGCACGTGCGCTTTATCGGGGATACCATCGCCGATCTGCAAGCGGAGGGCTACGCCACCATAGAAGCGGAACCGGAGGCCCAGGAGGCTTGGGTGGGGCACGTCAATGAGGTGGGAGACGCTACCATCTACCCGACCTGTAACTCCTGGTATGTGGGCGCTAATATTCCCGGCAAGCCCAGGGTCTTTATGCCTTACCTGGGTTTCCCGGCCTACTGCGAGAAGTGCGACGCGGTGAGGGCCGCGGGCTACGAAGGCTTCCACCGGGCCGCATGATGAGCGCCGACGCTTTCTGGGGCCTCCTAGAGCAGGCCTCGGACCCGGACCTCGAGCCGCAGCTCTGGGCCGCCATGGTGGCGGCCTACGACCCTTCCGACCAGGCCACTACACACATGGATCAGGGCATGCGGGGACGCATGCTAGCGGGCATTTTCGATCTCCTGCTCATGGAAGACGAGCCCCGGCGGGCGCTCCTTAATTTCGAGGTGCCGAATCACCGGAGCTACGGCGCCACCCTCGCGGGCTATCGGGTGCTGTTCGAGGGTCTCGCGACCGTGCTGGCCGCGCAGGATCCCGGCAATGAAGCCGGGCGGGAAGCCCTCGAGACCCGCTGCGCGCGCATCCTAGAGGATATCGAGGCGCTGAAGCCCTAGATCACCGCTTCGATGAGACGCGGTCCCGGGGTCGCGATGGCCCGAGCCAGCGCCTCATGAAAGGCCGTAGCCTCGTCCACGCGCTCCGCTCCCACGCCCATGGCGTTTGCCATGGCCACCCAATCGATATCCGGGTTCGACAGATCGAGCATGCTCATGGCCTTGGGCCCCGGGTTGTGGGCCCCCACGCGCATGAATTCAACCTGGAGAATGGCGTACTTCCGGTTTGAGAAAATCACCGTCACCACGTCGAGCTTTTCCCGGGCCATGGTCCACAGGGCCTGCACCGTGTACATGGCCGAGCCATCGGCCTGCATGCACAGCACCCTGCGATCCGGGCAGGCCACGGCAGCGCCCACGGCCGTAGGTAACCCCTGACCAATAGCGCCACCGGTGAGCGCTAGCCAATCATGAGTGGGGCTTCCTGCGGTGGCCCCCGGCAGCGCGAAGCCCGAGGTCGCGGCTTCATCCACCACAATGGCGTTTTCCGGCATGAGCACTCCTAGGGAGGCCGCGATGGTGGCCGGCGTCAGGGGCCCCGCACCGGGGGCCTCGGGCCGCGGGGGCTGCGCTGGGCTCACCACCCCCGGCGCATTAAGGGCATCAGCCAGCGTCGTGAGGGCAGCGAGAGCATCGCCTTCCACGCCCACCAGGCTATGCACGATGCAGCCCTCGGGCACGAGGGAGCTGGGCTTATCCGGATAGGCAAAGAAGGACACGGGGGGCCGGGTCCCGACCAAAATCAGATGCGCCGTTCCCTCAAGGGCCTCGAGCGCCTGCTCCCCGAAATAGGGGAGGCGCTCCGGGGCCGGCAACCCAGGCCCCCGGGTGAGGCGGGAAACGAAGGTGTCGTGGAAAAGCCGCGCCCCGGAGGCCTCCGCCACCCGCGCCGCCTGGGCGAGCGCTGGGGCCCGCAGGGCCTGACCGTTCATGAGGAGCAGGCAGGGCTCACCGCTGGCCAGGGCCGCCCGGGCCGCCTCGATGGCTTCCGGCTGAGGGGTTGCCCGAGCCGGAATGGGAAGGGGCGCTGCGGGCCCCGGGGCCTCATCCCAGGCCGTGTCCGCGGGGAGTACGAGGGTGGCGATTTGCCCTGGCGCACTCATGGCGGCGCGTACGGCTTCGGCCCCATCCCGAGCCACCTCCGCGGCGTAGCGGGAGCGGCGAAGCCAGTGGGACATAGGACGGGCCACCCCCTCGACATCGGAAGTCAGGGGCGCATCGAAATGGCTGTGGTAGGTCGCGTGATCCCCCACGATATTCACCATGGGCGTATGGGCCCGCTTGGCGTTGTGCAGATTGGCCAAGGCGTTGCCGAGGCCCGGGCCAAGGTGGAGAAGGGTGGCGGCGGGGCGATCGGCCATCCGCGCATAGCCGTCGGCGGCGCCGCTCACCACGCCCTCGAAGAGTCCCAGGACACAACGCATCTCCGGGTTGTCGTCAAGCGCCGCGACGAAATGCATCTCGCTGGTGCCTGGGTTGGTGAAGCACACCGTGACCCCCGCATCGACCAGCGTTTGAACCAAGCTTTGCGCCCCATTCATGTTGCGTTCTCCCCCGTTGCTGAAGTCCATGAGTGTAGCCCAGGGCTACTCCGGGTACACTTTCTCGCTCAATTTTCTGGAGGCGGAGACCCCCATGAAGCAATTGCAAACCACCGGTGCTGGCACCCCCCTGGCCTGGGTAGAAGGACCCACGCCAGAGCCGACGGGCGCCGAAGTCCTTTTGCGCACCGTCGCCTGCGGCGTCTGCCATTCCGATGTGCACCTGCACGATGGGGTTTTCGATCTGGGGGGCGGTAAAGCCCTACCCGTGGCCCGGGAAGGCATGACCCTCGGCCACGAGATTATTGGCGAGGTAGTGGCCCTGGGCCCCGAAGCCGAAGGGGTAGCCCTAGGGGATCTGCGCGTGGCCTACCCCTGGATCGGCTGCGGGACCTGCGCCACCTGTCAGCGCGGCGATGAACAGCTGTGCCTGGCCCCGGCGAACCTTGGGATCCAGAAGGCCGGGGGCTTTGGGGATCACGTGGTCGTACCCCATAGCCGCTATCTCTTTGACCCAGGCACCACCGATCCCAAGCTCGCCGCCACCTACGCCTGCTCGGGTCTGACCACCTACGCCGCCCTAAAGCGCGTACCGAAACTTCTTGAGGGCGACCATCTGGTGCTCGTCGGCGCCGGGGGCCTGGGCATGATGGCCCTCGCCATTGCGCAGGCCGCCTTCGGCATCACTCCCATCATGGTCGATGTGGACGACGACAAGCTGGACGCCGCCAAAGCTGCCGGCGCCGCGGAAGCGGTCAACGCCACGGACGCCGACGCTGCGAAGACGTTGAAGGGGCTCACGGGGGGCGGTGCCCTCGCGGTGATCGATTTCGTGGGCTCGGAACCGAGCAGCGCGCTGGCGCTGGCGAGCCTCCGCAAGGGCGGTAAGCTCATCGTGGTGGGCATGTACGGCGGCGAGCTCCGCTTCCCCTTGCCCTTCCTGCCCATGCAAGCCCGCACCATCGAAGGCAACTACGTAGGTAGCCTCCAGGACATGGACGAACTTATAGCCCTGGTCCGGGAGGGCCGCATTCCGCCGGTGGCCATCGACAGCCGCCAACCAGAAGAGGCGGGCGCCATCCTGGCAGGGCTCAAGGCGGGGCAAATTCGCGGCCGCGCCGTGCTGAGCTACAAGGGGTAGGGCGTGAGCGGCTTCGACTACGACCTACTGGTGATTGGTGCCGGCTCCGGCGGCGTGCGCGCCGGCCGCATGGCGGCGCAAAGCGGCGCCCGGGTGGCCGTGGTGGAGGCCGGCCCCCTCGGGGGCACCTGCGTCAACGTGGGCTGCGTACCAAAGAAGCTCTTCGTCTACGGTTCCCACTTCCCGGAAGCCTTCGAGGACGCCAAGGGCTATGGCTTTGAGGTCGCGCCCCCGCGCTTCTCCTGGGACACGCTCCGGGACAACAAAACCCGGGAAATTGAGCGTCTCAACGGGGTTTACGGCAATCTCTTAAGCCAGGCCGGGGTCACCGTGCTCCACGGCCACGCTCGGGTGCTAGGCGCTCATGAGGTGGCCGTAGGGGAGGCGCGCTACAGCGCCGAACGAATCCTCATCGCCACCGGCAGTACGCCCTCCCTACCCACCTTCCCCGGCGTCGAGCACGTGGTGACCAGCTTCGAAATGTTCTACCTCGATGCCTTACCCAAGCGCGCCGTGGTCCTCGGCGGGGGCTACATCGCCGTGGAGTTCGCCAGCATTCTCCAGGGCCTCGGCGTGGACACCACGCTGATTTACCGGGGCCCGCTGATCCTCCGGGGCTTTGACGCCGACGTGCGGGGCTTTGTGATGGAGGAGCTCCGAAAGTTTGGCATCGACCTCCGCTTAGAAACGGACGTGCAAGCCATCGAGAA
>JADHNT010000038.1 GCA_016779385.1 Pseudomonadales bacterium | reverse complement strand
CTCAGTATGATCAGGCGATGAAACAGGCCCTCCAGCTTAAACTGGGTCAGTCGCTCACCATGACCCCCCAGCTTCAGCAAGCCATCCGCTTGCTGCAGCTTTCCTCGCTCGAAATGCAGCAGGAAATCCAGGAGGCCCTAGACAGCAACCCCATGCTCGAACTCGAGGATGAGCACGAGGATGGCGGCGACGAGGGCGGCGAATTCGACGGCGATGCGCGCACGGAAAGTGATTTCGACAGCGGGGCTGACAGCGACTTCGACGGGACCCCCGACGGCGATTTCGACCGCGACTCAAGTGGCGGCGACTTCGACGGCGATAGCGCTGCTCAGGACTTTGAGGCGGACCTCGTCCAGGCGCCGGAGCCGGACTACGACCCCGCGGAAGCGAGCCCCGATTCGGAATGGAGCGAGGCCATACCAGAGGATCTGCCCGTAGACGCAAGCTGGGATGAGGTCTACAGCGCCCCCGCGGGCCCGGGTCCGGCCTCCAGTGACGATGACTTCGATTTCGACAGCCGGAACGAGGCCAGCGAAAGCCTCACCGATCAGCTTCGCTGGCAGCTGAACCTCACCCGCCTATCCGAACGTGACCTTTTGATCGCAGAAGCGCTGATCGACGCTTTGAACGGCGACGGCTTTCTAACCCAAAGCGTCGAGGAGCTGTTGGAGGGTTTTGAACCTTCCCTGGACATCGAAGAAGACGAAGTCATCGCCGTGCTGCACCGGCTGCAGCAGTTCGATCCCGCGGGCATGTTTGCCCGAAACCTCGGGGAAAGCCTCCTACTCCAGCTTCGAGAGTTCTCTGACGACACGCCCCACCTCGCCGATGCCCGGCTGGTCCTTGAGCACTACCTTGATCTCCTTGGAAACCGGGACTACGCCACCTTGATGCGCCGCAGCCGCCTTTCCGAGACCGCGCTCGGGGAAGCGCTTCGCCTCATCCAGAGCTTAAATCCCCGCCCGGCGGCCCAGCTGGCCCCGGCGGAGACGGAATACGTGGTCCCCGATGTGCTGGTGCGCCGTCATCATCGGCGCTGGGTGGTGGAGCTAAACCCCGACGCTACGCCCAAGCTGCGGATCCACAGCGGCTACGCAGGGCTCGTGCGCAGGGCGGACAGCAGCGCCGACAACCAATTTTTAAAGGATCATCTGCAGGAAGCACGGTGGTTCCTAAAAAGCCTACAGAGCCGAAATGAAACGCTCCTCAAGGTCTCCCAGCGTATCGTGGAACACCAGCGGGGCTTTCTGGAATTCGGGCCGGAGGCGATGAAGCCCCTGGTGCTCGCGGAGATCGCCGACGCCATCGGCATGCACGAGTCCACCATCTCCCGGGTGACCACCCGGAAGTACATGCATACGCCGCGAGGCGTTTTTGAGCTCAAATACTTCTTCTCCTCTCACGTCGGCACCTCTACCGGGGGCGAGGTGTCCTCCACGGCCATTCGCGCCCTGATTAAGAAACTGACGGATGAAGAGAACCCGAAAAAGCCTCTGTCTGACGCCAAGATCGCGAAAGTCTTGGCAGAGCAAAATATTGAAGTCGCGCGGCGAACCATTGCGAAGTACCGCGAATCCCTAGCGATACCGCCTTCAAATGAACGAAAGCGGCTGATCTAGCCGCCCCTAAACCGGCGAAGGAGCATGACACCATGCAAATCAACCTAAGCGGTCACCACCTCGACATCACCGACGCCATTCGCAATCACGTCCATGAAAAATTTGCCCGCCTAGAGCGGCACTCCGATCAGATCATCAACATCCACGTCATCCTTGAGCTTGAGAAAAATCGGCAGAAGGCCGAAGCCAAGGTGCACCTCGGGGGCGCCGAGCTCTTCGCCGACGCAGAGGAAGAGGATCTCTACATCGCGATCGACAAGCTTGTGGATAAGCTCGACCGCCAGCTGCTCAAGAAAAAGGAGAAGACCGTCGATCGGGCGCATCGAGGGCTGAGTCGAAACTAAGGAAAAACCCTGGGCGCCCCCGGCCTGCTCCGATAGACTCCGCGCCGTCAAAGCGGCCAGGATAAAAAGGTGACCCTAGCAAGCTGTTTGCGCCCCGAACTCATGGCAGTGGACATCTGTGCTGCCAGCCGAAAACGGGCGCTCGAAGTGGTCAGCGCCCAACTGGCGAACGCCCTGGGGGGGGACACGACCACGGACGCGATTTTCGATGGCCTGCTGGCCCGAGAGCGCCTGGGCTCCACGGGCCTCGGCCAGGGCCTCGCGTTCCCCCATTGCCGCCTAGCGACGCTTTCCCAACCTGCCGTGGGGTTCTTTCGCCTCAAGGCACCCGTCGATTTTGAGAGCATGGATGGGGCGCCGGTAGATCTTCTGGCCGTTTTGCTGGTGCCTGAAGGTGCAACGGACGCGCACCTGAAGCTTCTCGGTGCCCTCGCCCAGCTGCTGGAGCCGGAAGCCAGCCGGGCGGCCCTGCGCCAAGCCAGCAGCGCAACCGCACTGGCGGAGGTTCTCACGGGACTGTGCGCCCGCTAGGACGGACTTGGACCTAGGGCCTAGGCGATCGCGCTAGAATTGCGTAGCCTTTTTTACCTAAGGATTTTGCGGAAGGCTCTCATGAAGCTACTGATCCTCAGCGGTCGTTCGGGCTCGGGGAAATCAATTGCCCTCGGGGCCCTCGAGGATCTTGGCTTTCACTGCATCGATAATCTGCCTGCCAGCCTGCTCGAGGCCCTTCTCACGCAAGCGGAAGCGGAGCAGCGACCGGGGGACTTCGCGGTCTCCATTGACGCTCGGAGCCTTCCCGGCGAACTCCAGAGCCTCCCGGCCCGACTGGACCTTCTTCGCAAGGCACACCCGTCTCTATTTATCGAAGTCCTCTATCTCGACGCGGAGACCTCGACGCTTCATCGCCGCTTCGGAGAAACGCGCCGGCCCCACCCCCTTACGGGCCAGGGGCTTCTGCTGACCGATGCTCTGGCTCGGGAAAATGCGCTCCTTGCCGATATCCGTGCTCAGGCAGACCTGTTGATCGATACTACGAGAACGAACGTGCATAGCCTTCGGGACCAAATCCAGCTACATGTGGGGCGTCATCGGGCACGGCGCACCACGCTGATGCTGCGCTCCTTCGGCTTCAAGCACGGGGTGCCCCAGGATGCGGATTTGGTCTTTGATGTGCGCTTCCTGCCCAACCCGCACTGGGAGACAGCCCTGCGACCCCTGACGGGACGGGACCCAGCGGTCATCCATTGGCTCGCGGCCCAGGCTGAGGTCAGCACTTTTGAGGCGGAGCTGGTGGAGACCCTTCGGCATTGGCAGTCCCGGCTAGAGACCAGCGGCCGGGCCTACCTCACCGCAGCCATTGGCTGCACCGGGGGCCAGCATCGCAGCGTGTACCTGGTGGAGCGTCTGGCTCAGGCCCTGACATCGAATTTCGGTCAGGTGCTCCTCGCCCATCGCGAACTCCAAACTTTTGGGCAGGTCGGCCCGGCCGGAAGCGCCCTATGAAAGTCCACCTGCCGCTTACCTTGATTAATCGGCTAGGGCTTCACGCTCGAGCGTCCTCGGCCTTTGTGCAAACGGCCAGTCGCTTTGAGGCGACCGTTACGGTCACCCACGAGGATAGGGAAAAAACTGCCGACGGAAAAAGCATCATGGGCGTGATGATGCTCGCAGCGCCCTATGGAACCACCCTCGAGGTCACCTGCGAGGGCCCGGACGCGGAAGCCGCCGCGGAAGCGCTGGCCACCCTCATCCAGGATCGCTTTGGAGAACCGGACTAGAAGGCCAGGCCCTAGGCTCCGGCGATGGTCATGCCATCGACGAGCAGGCTTCCCACCTCCACCGCCCGGGGCCGTTCCCCATCGTCAGCCACGGCGCGGATGTTGCGATAGATGTCTCGGAGCTGTCCAGCCACCGTAATCTCCTGTACGGGGTAGGCGATTTGCCCGTTCTCCACCCAGAGGCCCGCGGCGCCACGGCTATAGTCACCGGTCACGCCGTTAACCCCCTGGCCCATCAGTTCCGTGATCCAAAGCCCCGTACCCAGCTCCTGGAGCAGCGCCTCGCGGCTTAAGCCATCGTGATTCATCGCCAGGTTGTGCACGCCCCCGCCGTTGCCCGTCGGGGCGAGGCCAAGGCGGCGACCCGCGTAGACGGAAAGGGCGTAGCTCTCCAGCCGCCCCTCGGCTACGAAGGCCTTGGGGGCCGTGGCTACCGCATCATCGTCGAAGCTCGCGCTGGCGAGGCCCTGAGACCGTAGCGGGTCTTCCGTGATGCTGTAGCGGGCGGGAAAGAGCATTTCCCCGAGAGCGTCGAGGAGGAAAGACGCGCGCCGATAGAGCGCCCCGCCGCTAATGGCCCCCACGAAGTGGCCCAGCAACGAGCTGGCCACGGTGCTGTCAAACACCACGGGATAGCGGCCCGTAGGTACGGGGCGGGCATCGAGCCGTGCGAGGGCGCGCTCTCCGGCGCGACGCCCCACGGCCTGCGCATCCAGTCCTGCTTCGGCGCAGCGGCGCGTGACCCCCCAGCCATCGCGCTGCATCCGGCTCCCCTCCCCCGCAATCACCGCGGCGTAGAGCCCGTGGCGACTCCGCGGCTCAACGGCCTGGAACCCTTGGCTATTCGCATAGCAGCTGAGCCCCAGGGCGCTGGCCACCGTCGCCCCTTCAGAATTTCGCAGCTCCGGACTCACCGCAAGCGCTGCGGCTTCGCAGGCGGCAGCGAGAGCTCGAGCCTCCTCTAGGGACAGGGCCCAGGGATGAAAGAGATCGAGATTCGGCAACACGGCCGGGGCAAGCTCCGGCGGCGCAAGTCCAGCGTGGGGATCCTCCTCTGCCTGATCCGCCAGAAACAGGGCCTTCTCCACCAGCGTCTCACAGGCCTCCGGGGATAGATCGCTGCTGGAGACCGTCGCCGAGCGCTGACCTCGGAACACCGTTAGGGACAGATCCTGCCCCTCCGTTTGCTCCAGCGTTTCCAGCGCGCCCTGGCGCACCGTCAGCTCGAGATTCTGGCGCTTGGAAAGGCTTACCTCCGCCGCCGTGGCTCCCCGGGCCTTGGCCCGGGCCAACAGCAGCGCCGCGCGGTCTGCCAGGGCGCCTCGTCCTGCCTCATCGACCCCAAGGCGCCCAGCGCTGAGCGCCGCCCCCTGCTTGTCAGCCATGACCCCTCCTGGTTCTACAATTCGGTAATATGCGCCCTTCCTTCGCCGGCCGTGATCCCTTGCTATGGACGACTTCAACGACCCGGACGCCCTTGACGATGCGGCCTTCGACGACGCGCCGCCGTCGAAAAGCCAGCGTAAACGGGAAATGCATGCGCTCCGCGACCTTGCTGAGCGCATCACAGTGCTGGGCAAAAATCAGCGAGCAGCCCTGCCCCTGAGCGACGCCCTTCACCGAGGGCTCACGGAATTCGATCGCCTGAAAGCCCGGGAAGCGAAGCGTCGCCATCTTTCCTTTCTGGGCAAGCTCATGCGGGATGAGGACAGCGACGCCATCGAAGCGGCCCTCGCCCTGCATACGCAAGGCACGGCCGAGGCCACCCGGGCGCACCACGCTTTGGAGGCCTGGCGCGAAGCCCTGCTGGAAGACGGCAACGCCCTGACCCTCTGGCTCGACCTCTTCCCCCAAACGGATCGAGCCAAGCTGCGGGATACGCTGCGCAAGGCCAAGGCCTCGCGCCATCGCGGAACCGGGGACCCCACGGCCTACCGGTCGCTCTTTCGCCTGCTCCGGGACGCTCATGGTGCGGACCCTAAGCCCCTGTCCCCCCCACCGTCATCGACGACACCTTAAGGGTCGGTTGGCCCACCCCCACGGGGACGGACTGGCCGTCCTTGCCGCACACCCCGACCCCGGAATCAAGGGCGAGATCGTGGCCCACGGCGGTGATGCGGTTCATCACCTCCGGACCCTGCCCGATGAGCGTCGCGCCCTTCACCGGGGCCGTGATGCGACCCTCCTCGATGAGGTAAGCCTCGGTAGTGGAAAAGACGAATTTCCCCGAGGTGATATCAACGGACCCACCCCCAAAGTTCACGGCGTACAGACCCCGCTGCACGCTTCGAAGAATATCCTCGGGGTCGTCCTGACCCGCCCGTAGAAAGGTGTTGGTCATGCGCGGCATGGGGAGGTGGGCATAGCTTTCCCGGCGCCCGTTACCCGTGGGGGTCACATTCATGAGCCGAGCATTGGTTTTATCCTGCAAATAGCCCCGGAGCACGCCATTCTCGATAAGCACCGTTTCCCCCGTCGCCGTCCCCTCATCGTCAACCGTGAGGGAGCCGCGACGCTGCGGCAGGTTGCCCTGATCGACAACGGTGCAAAGGGCACTGGCTACGGCCTCCCCCACGCGATTGGAAAAGGTCGACGTGCCGCGACGGTTGAAGTCCCCCTCGAGGCCATGACCTACGGCCTCATGCAGCAGCACCCCAGGCCAGCCCGGGCCAAGCACCACGGGTATGCTGCCCGCGGGCGCATCCACCGCGTCTAGGTTTACCAGCGCAATGCGTACCGCCTCCCGGACCCAGTCTTCAAGGCGATCGCCTTCGAGCAGCTCGGCAAAGCTGATGCGCCCGCCCCCGCCGGCGCTACCCCGCTCCCGGCGGCCATTCTGTTCCACGACGACGCTCACGGAGAAGCGCACCAAGGGGCGCTCGTCGGCGCAGCGCGTCCCGTCGCTCGCGAGCACCATGACCGTCTCCTGCCGGCCTACCAGGCTAGCGCTCACCTGAGAGACCCGCGCATCAAGGGTGCGGGCGAGGGCGTCGAGGGCCCGGAGCCGCGCGGTCTTGGCCTCGTCGGAAACGGAGGCGAGGGCATTGTCCCCGGCGTAGAGCGACGGCACCCCCGCAGCGGCTGTGAAGGCCACCGCTTGCCCCGTCGCACCGCGCCCATCAGCGATAGCGCTGGCGGCGTTGGCCGAAGCCTTGAGCGCCGCCGCATCGATACCGTTGGCGTAGGCAAAGCCCGTTTTGGCCCCGGCCACGGCGCGCAGCCCGACCCCGTGATCAATGGAGAAGCTGGCATCCCGTACCCGCCCATCCTCGAGCACAAAAGCCTGTTGCTCGGCGTGCTGGAAGTAGAGATCGGCAAAATCGATATCCCCTCGGAGCATGGCACCCAGCTGGGTCGCCAGCTGCCCCTCGGTGAGGTTCGCGGGTGCTAGAAAGCGCGCTTCCGCCGCGGCCAAGGCTTCGCTCATTTTCCTGTCTCCTTAATTGGGCTCGGGCGCCGACTCACTGGCCGGATCCGAAGCGGTTTCCGAAGCGGAATCCGGTCCCGGGGACGCCGCCGCGGGCTGAGCACTTTCAACCTCAAAGATTGAATCAAAGATCAGCTCCGGCGCATCGACCTGTCCTCCGAGGAGGTAACGCGCGCTGGAAAAGCGATCGATCTGATCGCGAAAGATACGCTCGGCCACCAGCACCCCAGCGCCGGCAATGGGATTGGCCAGCAGCGCTGCGTAGGCCGCAGCCCAAGGCAGATTGTTCCCTACGGGAAGGGTGACCACCAGGTCCCCAGCCAGGGCGTAGCTTTCGAGGTCCACCTCGGCAAAGAGTTGGAAGCGGCTCGAAGGCCCCTGCACCACCACCGGGCCCTCGGTCTTAAGCCGACCCTCGGCGAGGGCAAAGCCCCCTTCAATTTCGTCAAAGACCAGCCCGCGCTTGTACACATCGGAGAAATCAAAGCGCAGGCGTCGGGCAAGGGCGCTGAAGTTTAGGAGTCCAAGGACCCGCATGGGCGCACCCGCCGCATCGATCTGAATAAAGCGCCCCCGGTCAATATCAAAAATCACGGACCCGTGGGCGCTCGGGAGAGTCAAATCTTCCGGTCCCCCGGGCCAAGCGAGGTCCACGTCGAAGGCGAAGTTTTCCGACTCCACCGTAGGCAAGAAACCGAAAGCCTCGAGGGCCTCGGCCACATTGTCTCCCCCCACGCGGCCGCGATAGTGAGACCGAAGGTCCGGCGCGTAGGTGAGGGTCAGGCGATGGTCGCCGCTTTCATCCGCACCGAGAGTCAGCCCACGCCCCGAGGCCACCAGATCTTCAAGGGTGAGCGCCGTTTCATCTGCTGAGAGATCAAAGGCCACCCTCTCGTACGCCTCGCCGAAAAGCTCAAGCTGATCGACTCGAAAGCGGAGCGCTGGCCAGCTCGCCGGTTCCAAATCCTCGAGGGCCTCCAGCGAGAAGGGGTCCTCTTCGGGGGCAGGGGTGGTCCCCATGCCGTGATCCACCGCCACCTCGAGCAGCAGCGGGGCCGCCTCCGCCACGGCGATCCCCGCCGGAGGGAACTGCAGGGAGGCCAAACGCAGATCAAGGCTTCGGTCCTCTAGCACCGCCAGGGATCCCGTGACACTGGGAAAGGAGAAGACAAAATAGGGAGCACTGACCTGCCCCGCCATCACCAGCTGGCCCGCGCCAAAGGGCGCCTCGCCCCAAAGGGCTTCCTCAAGGCGCAGGGATGCCGCGAGGGGCAGGGCTCCCGCCCCTCCTTCCCCTGCCGCCGCGGGGAAGGTCGCTACCCGGGCCAGCCAAGGGTCCAGTTCAAAGCGGCTGACGCGACCCTGCACCGTGACTCCGTAGGCGGGCTCGGGGGGCAAGGGCGCATCCAGGCCAAGGGCCGCAGAGCGCAGGGCTCCCGCTTCAAAGCTAGCCCGAGCTGCTAGCCCGCCCCAGGCCAGCTGAAGCTTGGCTTCGGGCGTTTCTCCGAGGTCCGTCTGCTGATAGCGAAGATCGAGGATGGAGTCCCGGGCATCGAGAGGCGCGGGCAAGCCGGTGCGCAGATCGACGGCCTCGGAGCGCGCAGAAAGCTCCAGGGTGCCGGAACGCTCAATCCGAAGATCGGCGGTGTAGCGCATGGCCCCGGCCAAGCCATCAAGGTAGGGAATGCGCAGCCAGCGCGTCAGTGCTTCTCCCCGCAAGTCTCCTTCCGAGGCAAAAGCCAATCCCCCGTCCTCGAGGCTCCCCGTAATGGCGGCCCGGAAGGGGCCATCAAAGAGCGTCCCCGTGAGCTCCTGGGCGCTCAGGGCGCTGGGATAGGCATAGGTCACGGTGCCGCGGAGATCTTCAAGGGTGAGGCGGGAACGGCCGACGGCCAGCGCAACCCCCTCGAATGTAGTGGCGACGGCCAAATGATCCGGAGCCTGTCCAAGCACCATGCCGAGGTCCAGGTCCAGCGTGAGGGGGCCTGCGGCCTCCCATTCCTCGTTCAAGAACTCAAGGCCCGGCCCGAGGGGCGCCGTGCGCAGGAAGTCCAGCAGCGCGTCACCGGAGCCTTCCCCCTTCGCCGTGAGCGCTAGGCGCCGGGGTTCTTGCTCCGCCGGTAAGATAAAACGCCCTTCCCGAAGGCTAAGACCGAGGAGGCTCGCGCCCACGACCGTACCGTAGACGGCCTCAGGCTCAAGCCAAAGGGTGCTCTCAAGCTGCGCAAGCTCCGGCCAGCGTGGGGCCGGGCGAAGTCGCCCCTCCCGCACCGCCAGGGCAAGGGAGGTGCTCCGCGCTGCCTTTCGCTCCGGCTTCATGGGGCCATAAAGTACGAATTGCCCCCGCTCGATACGGCCACCCCGTACCGCCTCCAGCAGCCAGCTTCTAAGCCCGGGCTCGAGCTTCTCCGGAAGATAAGCGCCAAGGAAAAGGGCGTCGGCCTGGGTAAGGTCGACGTCCAAGGCAAAGCGCCGATTCGCCTCCTCCGGAGTCAGGCGAAGGGAGAAGGCCCCCTGGGCCTGGGCAGCCTCCCCCCGCAGCGCGAGGTCCCAGCCTTCCATTTCGAGCCCAGCCTCGGACCACTGGAGCGCTAGCACCCCCGCGCCCGCGTCATACTGCCAACCCGCCGCAAAAATACGGGGGAAGTGCAGGTAAAAGGGGCCGCTATCCAACTCGAAGGTAGCGCCCCGGGCCGTGGCCTGAAGCCGCCCATCGAGGCCTCGCACCGTAGGCATGCCCCGATAGGCCGTGGCCCGGAGATCGGCAAGGCTAGCCGCAAAGGCCACGCTTTCGAGGGGTTCCTCAGGATTTAAGCGCAAGCGCAAATCGGTCAGCTGCCCATCCAGGGCGAGGCGCCGCAGCCAAGTATCAACGGTCTCCGGGCGGCGAGGCCAGGCTGCGGCCAGCTCCGACGCCGTACGCAGGGACAGGCGTGGCAGGTAAATCCGAAGCTCTGGATCCACGCCCCCGCGCCAGGCTAGCGCCGCATCGGAGAAGGAAACGGGCACCCCCGCCAGCCGGCCCTGAAGGGTGCGGAGCCACAGGGCACCGCTCTCCCGGGTCAGGCGCTTGCCCAGAAGCTCGAGGGACAGGGCTTCGGCCCCTAGCTGGTCGCTAAACTGGAGCGCCGGGGCCTCGGCGCGAAGGCGAAACTGAAAACCCGCCTCACGATTAAAGGTGCCCTCGAGCGCCAGCGCCTCCAGGGACCCAGCGGGCAGTCGGGCCGCCTCAGGAATCCAGGGGGTCAGCAGCGCGCGGTCGAGGCGCGAAAGGCGCCCCAGAATTCGACCTTCCCGATCACCCTCGAGCAGCGGGTCGCCCCGTAGCTCATAGCTCAAGGTGCCCGAAGCGCCCGGCGCCCCGTCCTCCTGGCTCAGGGCGAGGGCGCCCCGGTGCCAGAACCAGCCATCCCGAAGCTCACCAGTAAGGCGCCAGCGCTGGGTGTTTCCTAAGGCCAGGGAAACGTTTTCTAGGCTGACCGCATCGGAATGGTAGACGGCCCGGAGCACCTGGGCCGGCAGCGCCGCATCGGCCGGCGCAACGGGGAAGCCGCGAAGGCGAAGGCCCGCCTTATCCTTTTCCAAAACAATCGCCACGCCCCGAAGCGCCAAACGCCGAGCAATGGGTAAGCGGCGATACAAGCTTTCCAGCACATCGAGCTCAAGGGCGAGAGCCTCCGCCGTCACCGCCGGGGCTCCAGGAGCGCCCAGGCGAAGCCCCTCCAGTTCCAGTACAGGGGTAAAGCCCGAGAAGCGCCCGCGCAGGGCCGTCGCAGCAACCGGGACGCCGAGCCGGGCTTCAAGGGCCTCAAGAAGTTGGGTGCGCTGCCCCTCGAGGGACCCCAGGGCTACACGTCCAAGCCCGCCGTAGAGCGCGAGGACAGCAAAGAGCAGCAGCCAGGGCCAAACCCAACGCGTGCTGCTGGCGCGGGGCTCAGTCATGATCTTCGGCCTCGCCGCTGCGCGCCCCCCGGGGCGTGAAGAGCGCAAACTGCTCCGGATCGAGGCCGGCGCTCTCTTCCAGGATGAGGTCAATTTCCGAGGGCAAGGGCGGCCCTTGGCGTCGCAACTGTTCCGCCAGGGCCGAGCCGACGGTCAGCTGAAGCTGCGCCCCCGGCGCAAGGGCCGCGGCAGCCCGGGCCACCGCATCCCGAGCCTCGGCCGCCGCCAGGGCTGCGGCGGGCCGCCATCCTAGGCCGTCACAGTGACTGCAGGGTTCGGCCAGCTGGGCGCGAAGGCTTGGACGCACCCGTTTCCGGCTCAGCTCCACCAGCCCCAGGGGAGAGAAGGGGGAAAGGCGCACCGTCGCCCCATCTCCGGCGCAGCCTTCCGCCAGCCGGGCCCAGACCTGGGCGCGATGTTCGGGGCGTTCCATATCGATAAAATCGACGACGATGATGCCCCCTAGATTGCGGAAGCGAAGCACGGACGGAATGGCCTCCGCTGCTGCTAAATTGGTCGCGAGGAGCGTCTCCGCGGCGTCTCGGCCGCCGACAAAGCCCCCCGTATTCACATCAATGGCGGTGAGCGCCTCCGTCTCCTCCACCACCAGATAGGCACCCCCGGGCAGGGGTACGCGCGGCTGCCGCGCCGCTTCCAGAGCCGCATCGACACCGAAGGCCGTGAGCAGGCCCTGGGGACCGGGCCAGGGCTCAACGCGCTCCGCGAGGGGGGGATCCACGGCTTCGAGATAGCGCTTCGCCGCGGCTCCGAGGGCCGGATCGTTAATGATGATGCGGGTGACGTCCGGCGCCGCCCAATCGCGCAGAGCGGCAAGGGCGGGAGGCAGGTCCTCGTAAAGGCAGCTCGGCGCGGCGGCCGTGGCCCGCGCCGCCTCCAAACGGCTCCACAGGCTCAAAAGGCGCCGCCGATCGGCGGCGAGTGCCGCCGCCGAGGCCCCTTCCGCGACGGTGCGAGCCACCAGGCCCGGGCCTTCTCCCCCTTGCAGCGCTTGAAGAATGGCTGCGAGCCGGGCGCGCTCCGACTCCGTTTCGATGCGCTGGGAGACGCCCACATGCTCCGCGCCGGGCATGAGCACCAGCAGCCGGGAGGGTACGGTTGGCGCGGTTCGAAGCCGGGGGCCTTTGGAGCCCAGGGGATCCTTCACCACCTGCACGAGAATTCGATCCCCGGCTTTCAGCTGAGTTTCGAGGGGCGGTAGCCCCGCACCGCGCCCTCGGGCCTCAGCCATAGCGGGAAAGGCGGGGCCCCGCACGTCCTTGCTGTGCAGAAAACCCGCCCGGTCTAGGCCCAAATCCACGAAGGCCGCCTGCAGGCCCGGCACCACCCGTGACACCACGCCCAGGAAAAGCTGGCCCACGAGCCGAGAGCCTTCGTGACGCGTGAGATCGAAGGCCTCGGGGCGGCCGTTATCAAGCAAGGCCACCCGGGTCAGCTCGCGGCCGACATCCAGAAGCAGGGTGCGACTCACGAGAGCGGCTCCCACAGCGGCAGACCTAGCTCCGCCAGCAGCTGTGCCGTGGGCGCCAGGGGTAAACCCATCACTCCGGTGTAGCTGCCCTCGAGGCGGGTTACGAAGATGCCCGCTCGGCCCTGGATCCCGTAGGCGCCCGCCTTATCCTGCGGCTCCCCGGTCTCCCAATAGGCTTCCGCTTCTCCGGCGCGAAGGGTCCGAAAGGTCACCAAGCTTCGATCCACCACGGATCGGGGCGCCCTGCCCGTGGGGAGCAACGCTACGGCCGTGAGCACTTCATGGGTACGCCCCGACAGGTGCTGTAGCATCGCCAGCGCATCGGCCCGATCCCGGGGCTTTCCCAGCACTGCTCCGTCGAGCGCTACGATCGTATCGGCGGCGAGCACCGGACGGGGGTCCTCCACCTCCCGCACGCGAATGGCGGCCCCTTTTTCTAGGGCAAGGCGGCGCACCAGCACCTCTGGCTTTTCCCCGGGGGCCGGAGTCTCGTCAATGTCCGCGGGCAGGGCTTCGCAACTCAGGCCCAGCTGGGCGAGCAGCTCCACGCGGCGCGGGGACTGGGAAGCCAAAATGATGGGTGAGATCCCGGGCTGAGTCATAGGCTGGGCCCCAGCCAGCGCCGGAGTGGCGCCAACGCACTGTAAACCAGGGGCCAGCACAGTGCGGTCACCACCGACGCCCAAAGCAGGGCAAAGCCAAAGGCCTGCCCCCGAGCCAGGCGGAGCAGCAGCGCCGCCATTACCTCGGCCCCAAGCACGGTCAGAAAAACAATGAGCGCCTGCTGCACCATGGAGTACATGCGCAGGCGCTGGTGTAGCGACAGTCCCGCCCAGGCGATCAGCACATAGGTCAGGGCGTGCTGCCCGAGCAAGCTTCCGGTCACGCTATCCACCAGAAGCCCGGCGATCCAAGCGCTCACCATACCCACAGCCTCCGGGGCGGTCATGACCCAAAAGAGCAATACGAGCACGGCCCACTGGGGACGGAACCACCCAAGGGCCGGTGGCGCGAGGGGCGGCAGGGCCACTACGGTCAGCACCAGAGCCACCCCAAGGGTGAGCCAAAAGGCGAGGAGCGGCCGCGCCATCATGCGTCGGGCGCCCGGGGCGCCGGGGCCAGGGGCCGATCCCAGGGGGGACGCTTGCCCCCGGCGACGGAGAGCACGACCACGTCCTGAAGGCGCCGTAGGGGGGCCAGGGGCTCGGCGCGAACCGCTAAAAAGGCGTCGCTCATGGAGCCTTCCACGGATACCACCCGAGCCACGGGATAGCCCGGAGGAAAGCGTCCTCCCAGCCCCGAGGTCACGAGCACATCCCCCAAGCGGATATCGTCCTGGCTCGAGAGGTAGGGCACGCTCAGGGGCGCCCCCGGACCCTGCCCCTCAGCCAGCGCCCGGAGCCCATTACGGAGCACCACCACAGGGGTGCTATGGGCCAGATCATCAATAAGGAGGACCCTCGCCGAGAGCGCCCCGGTCTCGATGATCTGTCCGACGAGGCCCTCGGCGCCGAGCACCGCGTCACCTAGGCCGATGCCCTGCCCGTCGCCCCGATCCAAAATCAGCTGGCTACGCCGGGGATCAGGGGTGACGCCAATCACCGCGGCGAAGCGCTCCCGCCCCACCACCCGTTCCGCCGATCCCAAAAGGGCCCGAAGCCGGCTGTTCTCCGCTTCAAGGGCGGAAAGGCGCTGCAGGGCGATGGCTTGACGGGACAGTTCCTGGGAAAGGCGGGCGTTGTCTTCCGAGGTGGCGCGCCACTCGCTGAAGACCGCGAGCCCCGCGTAGGGCAGATGCGCGGTATAGATCAGGGGGCTCACGGCGGTGGCAATAACCGTGCGGACCGTGTCGAGGGCCGTGGTGCGGTGATCGGCAATCACAATGGCAAGGGAGAGTACCGCCAAACCGAGCGCGCGATAGCCGGTGAAGGATCTCTCTACGAACAGCGCCTTAATCGGGCTCCCTCCTCAGCAGCGGCCCCGGGGCCGCCCAAGCGCACCCTCGCTATTCGCTGGCGAGCAGATCGAGGGTGCCAGCCGCATCCATGAGTTCCAGAGCCTTGCCGCCGCCTCGAGCCACGCAGGTGAGGGGATCTTCGGCGATGAGCACGGGCAGGCCCGTTTCCTCTGAGAGTAGCAGATCCAGGTCTCGGAGCATGGAGCCGCCCCCAGTGAGCACCATGCCGACCTCGGCAATATCCGAGGCCAGCTCCGGGGGTGTTTGCTCCAGGGCACTCTTGACCGCCTGCACGATCATGGAGAGGGGCTCCTGCAGCGCTTCGAGCACCTCCCGATTGGTAAGGGTGAAGCCTCGCGGTACGCCGGCCGCCAGGTTTCGGCCGCGGACGTCGATTTCCCGAATTTCATCGCTGGGGTAAGCGGAGCCGATTTCCTGCTTGATGCGCTCCGCTGTGGTGTCGCCGATGAGGCTGCCCTGGGTACGCCGCACATAGGCCACAATGGCCTCGTCGAAACGATCGCCCCCGACCCGCACCGATTCAGAGTAGACAATGCCATTCAGAGAGATCACGGCGATCTCCGTGGTCCCCCCGCCGATGTCGACCACCATGGTGCCGACGGCCTCGTGAACCGGAAGCCCGGCGCCGATTGCTGCCGCCATGGGCTCGTCGATCAGCCAGACATCCCGGGCCCCGGCGGACAGAGCCGACTCCTTGATGGCCTTGCGCTCCACCGCCGTCGCCTTCCCGGGGACGCAAATGAGCACCCGCGGACTGGGGCGGATCATGGAATTCTGGTGCACCTTCGCGATGAAGTGCTTGAGCATGCGCTCCGTGACCTGGAAATCGGCGATGACGCCATCCTTCAGGGGGCGAATGGCCGTGATGTTCCCCGGGGTGCGACCGAGCATGCGCTTGGCATCGACCCCCACGGCGGCCACGGACTTTTGGTTGTTATGTTGCCGGATTGCTACCACGGAGGGTTCATTGAGGACGATCCCCTCGTCCCGGACGTAGATCAGCGTATTCGCCGTCCCAAGGTCGATAGAGAGATCTCGAGAAAATAACCCTCTGATGTTTTTGAACATTTTTGTATTTTAAGACCGGCTCAGGACGCAGGGGTACAGTTTGTCACTCTAGCAACGCCCACCCTGCTGAACAAGGAAAAACGTGGTAGCTTACGCTCCGCTCGGGCGAAGCCCGCCCACCCCCAAAGACTGAATCGTTGGAACGCACCCATGGCCCTGGACCCTGACGCCATCCGCCGCCTCGCGACCCTGTCCCGGCTTGCCCTAACGGACGACGAAGTTGCAGGCTATAGCGAATCTCTTTCGGAAATCTTGACGGTCCTCGACCGCCTGCAGGGCCTACCCGTGGGCGATGCCGCCCCCCTGGCGAGCCCCCTGGCCCTACCTCAGGCCCTGCGGCCTGACGAGGCTAGCCCCGTAACCAACCGCGAGGCCCTCCAGGCGGGGGCGCCTGCTACGGACAGCGGCTTCTTCCTCGTGCCCCAGGTGCTGTCATGAGCCTCGATACGCTCAGCGCCATGCGCCGGGCCCTTGAGGCTGGCCAAACCACGGCCGTCGCCCTCACGGAACAGGCTCTCGCGGCGGCGGAGGCCAACGGAGATCTCAACGCCTTTCTTCACCTGGACACCGCTAAGGCCCGGGCCGCGGCAGAGGCCGCGGACGCCCGGCGCCAGGCCGGCGAGGGCAGCGCCCTAACCGGTATTCCTTTGGCCGTAAAAGATATTTTCTGCAGCGAGGGCGACCCAACGACCGCCGCGTCGAAGATGCTTGCGAACTGGCGGGCGCCCTACGATGCCACCGCCGTAGCTCGCTTAAGGGACGCTGGCGCCGTGCTCCTGGGCAAGCTCAACCTAGACGAGTTCGCCATGGGCGCCTCCGGCGAAAACAGCGCCTTCGGCCCCACCCTGAACCCCTGGGACCGCACCCGAGTCCCTGGGGGCTCCTCCTCCGGCTCCGCCGCCGCCGTGGCCGCGGGCATTGTTCCCGCCACCCTCGGCACCGATACGGGGGGCTCTATTCGCCAGCCCGCGGCCTTCTGCGGTCTCACGGGCTTAAAGCCGACCTACGGCCGAGTGTCCCGCTGGGGCATGATCGCCTTCGCCTCTTCCTTGGATCAGGGCGGCGCCCTGGCCTGGAGTGCAGAGGATGTGGCCGAGGTGTTTTCCGTGATCGGCGGCCACGATGCGCGGGATGCCACGAGCGCCCCGGGCACCATTGCCCCGCCTGGCGCCCTGCTCAGCGCCCCCGTCGCGGGCCTCACCCTCGGCGTGCCAGAGGCCTTTTTTGAGGCCGTGGATAGCGCGCTCCAGGGCCCCCTGGCCGAGGCCCGGGCACAGTTTGAAGCCCTCGGGGTACGACTGAAGGCCATTGAACTGCCCTTCGCCGGCGACGCCGTGCCCGCCTACTACGTGCTGGCCCCCGCCGAAGCCTCCACAAACCTCTCACGCTACGACGGCGTGCGCTTTGGCCATCGCTGCGAAAACCCCGTGGATCTCGACGATCTCTACCGTCGCAGCCGGGGCGAGGGCTTTGGCCCGGAGGTGAAGCGACGCATTCTGACCGGTACCTATGCCCTGTCCGTGGGTTACTACGACGCCTACTACCGCCAGGCCCAGCGCGTGCGGCGCCGCATCCTGGGAAGCTTCACGGAAGCCTTCCAGTCCGTGGACGCCCTTTTCCTCCCCACCACCCCCACCACGGCCTTCAAACTGGGGGAAAAGCGCCATGATCCCATCGCGCTCTACGAAGAGGACCGCTTCACCATTCCGGCCAACCTGGCCGGCCTCCCCGCCCTGTCCCTTCCCGTAGGCTTCAGCAACGGTCTGCCGGTGGGCGGGCAGCTGATCGCGCCGCACTTTGAAGAGGGGCGCATCCTGAGCCTGGCCCACGCCTTTCAGCAGGTGACGGATCACCACCAGCAGCGGCCGATGGCGAGGGGAGCAGCCTAATGAATTGGGATGTCGTGATTGGCCTGGAAGTGCACGCCCAGCTGCAAACGGCCAGCAAGCTCTTTTCCCCGGCCCCCAATGCCGCCGGGGCCACGCCGAATGAAACGGCCAGCGCCGTGGAGCTCGGGCTGCCGGGGACGCTGCCTGTCCCCAATGCGGAGGCCATCCGCCTCGCCCTACGCTTTGGCGCCGCTATCGACGCCGCGCTGGCCACGGAAACGATCTTTGCCCGGAAGAACTACTTCTACCCCGACCTTCCGAAGGGCTATCAAATCAGCCAGCTCGATGCGCCCATCGTAGGCCGGGGCTCGCTGAGCGTGGTGATGCCCGACGGCGCGACCAAGGCCATCGGCATTACCCGGGCTCACCTCGAGGAAGACGCTGGGAAGTCGGTACACGACGCCTACAGCGACCGCACGGCCATCGACCTGAACCGGGCCGGCACGCCGCTCCTGGAGATCGTCTCCGAGCCCGAATTGCACAGCGCCCAGGAGGCCGTGGCCTATCTCCGGGAGCTGCACAACCTCGTGCGCACCCTGGAAATCTGCGACGGCAACATGAACGAAGGATCCCTCCGCTGCGATGCCAACGTCTCCCTAAAGCCCGCGGGCTCGGAGACCTTGGGCACGCGCACGGAGATCAAGAACCTGAACTCCTTTCGCTTCCTCGAGCGCGCCATCACCTACGAGATTGAGCGGCAGCAGCTCGTTCTTGAAGGCGGCGGCGCGGTGGTGCAAGAGACCCGTCTTTACGACCCGGACCGGGACGAAACGCGCCCCATGCGCAGCAAGGAAGAAGCGGAGGATTACCGCTACTTCCCGGATCCGGACCTGCTCCCGATTCTGCTCACTGCCGACGATCACGCCGCAGCCCGGGCGTCCCTGCCCGAGCTACCCGCGGCCAAGCGGGCTCGCTATGAAACGGACCTTGGGCTGACCGCGAGCGAAGCCCGGTTGCTCGCCTCGGAGCGGAGCACGGCGGCCTACTTTGAAGCGGCCCTAACCGCCGGGGCAGCGCCGAAGGGCGCAGCCAACTGGCTTGCGGGGGAAATTGCGGCCCAGCTCAATCGCAGCGGCGAATCCCTCGACGCCTTCCCGATCACGCCGGCGCAGCTGGCGGGGCTTCTGGCGCGCGTCGACGACGGCACCTTGTCGTCGAAGCTGGCGAAGACGGTTTTCGAACGCATGCTGGAGACCCGCGAGGACGCGGACGTCATCATCGAGCGGGAAGGACTAAAGCAGGTCTCCGATAGCGGCGCCCTAGAATCCCTGGTGGCAGAGGTCATCGAAGCAAACCCCGGGCAGGTCGAACAATACCGGGCCGGAAAGGGTAAGGTGCTGGGCTTTTTCGTGGGCCAGCTCATGAAAGCGAGCGGCGGCAAGGCGAACCCTCAACAGCTTAACGCGCTGCTGAAGGCGGCCCTAGGAGAACCGGGGGAGGGCTAGCTCCCCGTCGTACTCCAATCCCGAATGGCGCGCAACAAGTCGCGGCGGCTGAGCTGCCCCACAAGGCGCCCCCCGTCCATCACGGGAAGGCGCCGGCGTCGGGCGCCGATAAACAGCTTGGCGGCCTCGTAGAGATCCACCTGGGCATCGATGGTTTCCGCCCCGTGGGTCATATAATCCCCTACCGCTCCCTCGAGCTCCCCGTAGTAGGCCCCCTTGAGCATCGCATCGAGGAAGTCGATCTCCGAAATCACGCCCAGGATGGTGCCGGCGTCATCGACCACCGGCGCGCCGGACACGCGGCGCTCGAGCATCACGCCCATGGCCTCGTAGAGGCTCGTCTCTGGGGTAAAGGTCACCAGCTGGCGGGTCATATATTCGCTAACGGTTACGGCTTTCATGGCGCAGCCCTTCGTCAGTGCCCAGACCTGTGGGCGGCCTTGGAGAATTACGCGCCTTCCCACCCCTTCGCAAGCATTTTTCCCGCGACGGCAAGAGCCCCTGCCGCTAGCGCTCGCATGCTTACCCCCGCAGCCTGAGCCCTTTGCCCAAGGACTATTCCATGCTTTTAAAGCATCCCCTGGCCCCGGCGCTGGCGTCCTGCCTCGCGCGCTCTAACCGCAACTGCCAGCGCGTGCTTCTGGAAGTCGAACGGGGGCAACGGGCCTTACAGGACGATCTTGCCCAGCTCCGAAGGGGCCAGCTTCTATCTCCGGCACCCCTATGCCCCACGGAAGGCGCGAGCTTCCGCGATGCCCTGGCCGGGGAACGCCGGGGCGTGCTCCTTTGGATGCTCCACGAAGCGAACTATCTACGCCTCCTCCTCGGCCTCGGGGCCGCCCTCGGCGCCGACCGGCAAGTCACGGTGCTTCGAGCCCGGCGCCAGCCCCAGGAACGGGCTACTCTCGAGGCCTCGGCCCGGGCCCTGGGCCTAACGCTGACCGTGCTCGAGGGGCCGGGGCAAAGCCGGGCGCTCCTCCGCGCCCTTCGGCGCGGCGCGGTTGCGGTTCTCCTCGGCGACGCCCTCCCAGGCATGCATGATGGCCCGGTGACATTGCAGCCCGTGCTCGGGCGCCCCCTCCCCTTCAGCACCGGTCCCTTTCGCCTCGCCACCCGGGGGCCCTATGCGCTAATGCCCCTGGCCTTTCTGCCGCGGCAGGGCGCCGAAGGCGGCCTTTGCCTCTTCCCCGGCCGGGCCCTCGCCCCCGGGGCAAAGGCCCTGGGCGCGGCAGCGGGTTTTTTTCAGCGCTGGCTTATCCAAGCCCCGGAGCGCTGGCTTCTTTGGCACCGCTTCCTGACCTTGCCCTCTAATCCCCGATCCTAAACCCGCCTCGCCCACGCGTTGCAGGGGCGGAAGCCCTCGCCGTATGCTCCCGGGACACTAGGGGAGAGCACCATGATGAATACCGCCCAAGCACTCTTGCCGGCCGCGCCGTGCCTGCGCATTCCCGAAGGGGAAGCCCCCTATCTGGAAGCGCAGCGCTGTGGCGCCTGCAACGCGCTCTATCTCACGCCGCGGATGGCCTGTAGCCGCTGCGGCAAGCGCGATGACCTACACCCCCAGCGCCTCGCTGAGCGCGGGACCCTCTACAGCTTTGCCATCGTCCACCGCTCCTTTCCCGGGGTGGAGACACCCTTTGTTTCGGCTATCGTTGATCTCGAAGGGGGCGGCACGCTGAAGGGCAACCTCCGCGGCATCGAGGCGACCCCCGAGGCCGTTCGCCTAGGCATGGCGGTGAAGGTCGTAATTGACGACGCCCTCGGGCGCCGGGACAAGGACGGCAATGCCTACCTTGCCTATTTCTTTGAACCTGACGAGGAGCCCAGCGCATGAGCGATGACGTCTACATCATTGGGGTCGACATGCTGAAGTTCGGCCGCTTCCCGGACCGCACCGTGCCCCAGCTTGGGGCCCAGGCGGCCCTCCTGGCCTTGGATGACGCGGGGCTCGAAATCAGCGCCGTGGAAGCGCTTTACTGCGGCAACCTCTACCAGGCGAACGCCATGGTGGGGCAGCGCATCCTCCAGGAGATCGGCCAAACAGGCATTCCCGTGGTGAACTGCGCCAACGCCTGCGCTACCGGGGCCACGGCCTTCCGGGAAGCCTGGATGGCCGTGAAAGCCGGGGCCTGCGATCTCGCCCTCGCCGTGGGGGTCGAGCAGATGGGCAAGGGCCTTCTCGGGGGCGGTGGGGCGGGCACGGGAATCCCGAAGGAGGGGCTCTTTGGCGGCGGCACCATGCCCACGGTATTCGCCGAAGCCGGCATGGAACACAGCCACCGCTACGGCACGACCTTCGAGCAATTCGCAAAGGTCTCGGTGAAGAACCATCATCACAGCACCATGAATCCCAAGGCGGCCTACCAGATGGAAACGCCCCTGGAGATGGTGATGAACGCGGAAATGATTAGCTATCCCAACACGAAGCTGATGTGCTCAGTGAACGTCGACGGCGCGGCCGCCGCCGTGCTGGCCAGCGGCAAGAAGGTACGGGAGCTGGGGCTCGGTAAGCGCGCGGTCAAGGTGCGCGCCTCCGCCCTCACCTCCGACCCTTGGCAGGAACGGGATTTGGTCATGCCCGACGTAAACAGCTGCACGCGCCTCGCGGCGGAAAAGGCCTTCTCCCTCGCGGGGCTTGGCCCAGAGGACCTCGACCTCGTGGAACTCCACGACTGCTTCGCTACCGCGGAGCTTTTGCACTACGAAAACCTGGGGCTGTGCGGCGACGGGGAGGCGGGGCGACTCATCGATGACGGGGAAACGGCCCTCGGGGGCCGCATTCCCGTGAACGTCTCCGGGGGCTTGCTATCGAAGGGCCACCCGCTGGGGGCCACGGGCATTGCCAACATCTACGAAGTCAGCACCCACTTACGTAGGGAGGCCGGTCGGCGCCAGGTCAAGGATGCGCGCATCGGCCTGACCCATGTGATTGGGCTCGGCTCCGCCTGCGCGATTCACGTCCTCGAAAAGAGCGATCTTTAAGGCGGGAGGGTCCTACGCCCGGCCTCCCGAGGGGCCGGGCTGGACCATTGGTCTGGGCGGCAGGATTCGAACCTGCGACCCCGGGCACCCAAAGCCCGTGCTCTACCAGGCTGAGCTACGCCCAGACGCGCGCGGAGCATAG
>JADHNT010000037.1 GCA_016779385.1 Pseudomonadales bacterium | reverse complement strand
GAAAGGAAGGGCTTATGGCGATCGAGGAAGACGTTGAGGACCCGAAGGAGAGCGAGCTTTTCGGACGCTACGAGCGCATCAGAAACGATCACCATGTTCTCGAGTTTCTTTGCGACTACCTCCGCATGGTGGTCAGCGGGGGTATCAGTCCCTTTGAGCTCGATAACCTCATGACGGCCGAACTCGACACCCACGAAAAGGAAGCCCACGCCCCCTCTCACGCCCTCCAGCAGGTAGCCGACGCCCTGCCCGGCTTCGGGATCGTCGCTGCAGTACTCGGCATTGTTATCACCATGGGAATGCTCGGGGATCCGAATACCGACTCTGCAGCTATCGGCGGACACGTCGCCGCGGCGCTGGTAGGAACCTTTCTCGGTATCTTGCTGGCCTACGGCGTTGTTTCCCCCCTCGCCCATGCCGTCGGGCAGCGCGCCGAAGAAGGGGGACAGGCCCTGGAGTGCATTAAGGCCTGCATTCTTGCCCAGCAGCAGGGTTATAACCCGCAAATTGCCGTGGAGTTTGGACGCAAAATCATGGCGAGCCAACTCCGCCCCTCTTTTTCCGAACTTGAAGAGTTTCTTCGGGGTGAGGCATGAGTAAGCCAGCGCCCATTATCGTCAAGCGGGTGATCAAGAAGGGCGACGGTCACCACGGCGGCTCGTGGAAGGTGGCCTTTGCTGACTTCGCCACGGCGATGATGGCGTTTTTTCTTCTCCTTTGGATCATGAACACAACGACGCCGGAACAACGGGGAGCAATCAGCGAGTACTTCAACAACCCAAGCCCAGTCTTCGGCCAGAGCCCAGCTCCATCCCCAAGTCCCCTCCTGGGAGAGGGCGGGAGTTCGCCAACGCTGATCAATCTCGAGGCCCCTTCCTCCGCTAAAGCCTCGGAGCCAAAAGATGCCTCACCCTTTGAGGATCGCATGACCTCTCGGGAAGAGGTTGCTCGGGGCCTCGATCGAGAGCGCCTTGAAAGCCTACTGGAATCCCTTCGGGAAGCTACGGAACGGAGCCAAGCGCTTCGTCCCTTTAAAGATCAGCTTCTCCTGGACATCACTCCCCAGGGCCTTCGCATTCAAATTATTGATAAGGAAAACCGACCCATGTTCGGGAGCGGGTCGGCGGCCCTGAAGGAATATACCGTTTCCATTTTGCGAGAGATCACCCAGGTCATTAACGCCGTCCCCAATAAAATCAGCATCACCGGGCACACCGATGCCTACCAATTCCTGAATCGGGAAAACTACACGAATTGGGAACTGTCAACGGATCGAGCAAACGCCGCACGCCGCGCCCTGAGCGATGGTGGGCTTGCCATGGGCAAGGTTCAGCAGGTGGTCGGTTTTGGGGATTCGGTGCTTTTCGTCCCCGAAGATCCCTACTCCCCGGTTAATCGCCGAATCAGTATCGTCGTGCTCACGGAAGATGCCGCTCGAACCCTGGAGCGCCGAAGCCGGCAGCCCGTCTCCCTTGACGCCTTGAGGCCCCTCGATAAGAACGGTGACTTGGCCGCCCTAGGCGGCTAGGCGCGATGCTCAGTAGGTCGCCGAATCCCCCTTCGCCAGGTTCAGGCCCTGGGCCTTCGCAAAGGCCACAGCCGTGCCTGAGGAAACGGCGCCCTCGCCCTCCAAGAGCCCCAGCGCCGCGTGGGCGATCCAAGCCGCAGAGACCTCGAAGTGATCGCGGAGCGCATCCCGGGATTCGGATAAGCCATAGCCGTCCGTGCCCAACACCGCGTAGGGGCCCGGCACCCAGCGACTGATCAGCTCCCCGAGGGCGCTCATGTAATCGCTGGCGGACACAAACACGCCTTCGGCGTTTTCAAAAGCTTCCGCCACGTAGGGTCGACGCGTCGACTGCGGGTCAAGGCGCTTCGCCCGCTCCGCGGCTCGCCCGTTCCGGGCCAGCTCGCCGTAGCTGGTGACGCTCCAGACCGTGACTGCGACCCCTTCCGCCAGCAGCAGCCCCGCCGCCGCCCGCACCTCCTTCATGATCGCGCCGCTGCCCAGCAAGTTCGCCACCGGAACCGATGCCCCTGCTTTCGGCAAGCGCTGTTCGAAGGCATAGAGACCCCGGAGGATTCCCTCAACGACCGCTCCTTCCTCGCCGGTCCCCAGCCCGGGTAGGACGGGCATGACTTCATTCTGATTGGTGACCGTAATGTAGTAGAAGACATCCTCACCCTGGCCATACATGCGCTCGATGCCATCGCGAATGATGACGGTCAGCTCGAAGGCGAAGGCCGGGTCGTAGGCTTTCAGATTCGGCACGGTGAGGGCCAGGAGCTGGGAATGGCCGTCCTGGTGCTGCAGCCCTTCGCCGTTCAGCGTGGTACGCCCGGAGGTGCCCCCAAGCAGGAAGCCCCGAGCCATAGCGTCTCCGGCGGCCCAGATCATGTCCCCGACGCGCTGGAAGCCGAAGATGGAGTAGAAAATGTAGAAGGGAATGGTAGGCACGGCAAAGTTGGCGTAGGCCGTCCCGGCTGCTAGGAAGCTGGCCATGGCGCCGGTTTCGCAAATGCCTTCCTGGAGGATTTGCCCATCCGAGGCTTCTCGGTAAGGCGCTAGAGTGTCGGCGTCCACGGGCTTGTAGTGCTGTCCCGCCGGCGCATAGATTCCCGCCTGCCCAAAGAGCCCATCCATACCAAAGGTGCGGGCCTCGTCCGGCACGATGGGCACCACATAGCGACCAAGGACCGGATCTTTCAGCAGCGTGCCCAGCAAGCGCACCACGGCCATGGTGGTGGAGAGCTCCCGTTCCCCGGACCCCTTCAAAAACGTTTCGAAGGCACTTAAGGGCGGCACGGTGAGGGCTTCGCAGTTCACTTCCCGCTGGGGCAAGGACCCGCCGAGGGCCTCGCGCCGCTCCCGCAGGTAGGTGAGCTCCGGCGCCGTCTCCTCCGGGCGATAAAAATCAGCAGCCTCCGCAGCCTCCCGGGGCAAAGGAATGCCGAGGCGCCGGGCGAAATCGACCCGTTCCTCAGGGCTCAGATTCTTCTTCTGGTGCACCGTATTACGACCCTGGGACCCCGCTCCCATGCCGTCGCCCTTCACGGTTTTCGCGAGAATCACGACGGGCTTACCCACGGAGCCCACGGCTTCAGCGTAGGCGGCGTAGAGCTTCTTCACATCTTGGCCGCCGCGCTTGATGGTGGAGATCTCTTCGTCGGAAAGGGAGTCCATGAGGGCCTTCAGGGCCGGGGTCTGCTCCACCCAATGTTCCCGTTGGAGGGCCCCGGGGGAGACGGAGTACATCTGATAGTCCCCGTCCAGCGCCTCTTCCATGCGCTTCGCCAGATGCCCCGCCGTATCCCGGGCCAGAAGCGGATCCCACCCCGAGCCCCAAATCACCTTAACCACGTGCCAATCGGCGCCCCGGAAGCTCCGCTCGAGCTCCTGAATGATTTTCCCGTTGCCGCGCACGGGCCCATCAAGGCGCTGCAAATTGCAGTTGATGACCAAGATGAGGTTATCGAGCCCCTCCCGACTGGCCATGTTGATGGTGCCCAACACCTCCGGCTCGTCGCTCTCCCCGTCCCCAAGGAAACACCACACCTTGCCGCCATTGGCAGGCTTGAGGCCCCGGTGCTCGAGGTACTTGGCAAAGCGCGCCTGGTAAATGGCCGAGGGAGTGGAGAGGCCCATGGACGCCGTGGGCAGGGTCCAGAAATCGGGCATGCGCCGAGGGTGGGGATAGGAGGACAGGCCGCCCCCGGGGGTGAGCTCCCGGCGGAAAGCCCGCAGCCGCCCTTCTTCAAAACGCCCCTCGAGGAAGGCGCGGGCATAGACCCCCGGCGCCGCGTGGGCCTGAAAAAGGAGCTGATCACCGCCGTAGTCGGCACTGCGTCCACGGAAGAAGTGGTTAAAGCCCACCTCCATGAGCGTGGCCGCCGATAGATAGGTGGCGATGTGCCCCCCAACGCCTTCCCCCGTATCGAAGGCCTTGAGCACCATGGCCGCGGCATTCCAGCGCAGGAGGTTTTCTAAGCGCCCTTCCAGGGCGGCCTGCCCGGGATAGCGGGGCTCGAGGTGGGGGGGGATGGTATTCAGGTAGGGCGTGTTCAAGGCGGCCTCGGGCATGACCAGCCCGGCTTGAGAGGCAAACTGCTGAAGGCGCCGCAGGAGCTCTCCGGCCTGTTCATCGCCCTGAAAGCGAAGGACCGCCGCCAGCGCATCAAGCCACTCTTGCACTTCCTCCGCCCAAGCGGGTTCTTCCTGCCGACCCAGCGTTTCTTGCTTGCCCATGATCGTCTCCCTCCCTCGGCCCCCAGTATACGGGAGCCACGCCCCGTGGCAGGTTAGCTCAGGTCAACTTTCTGCTTCGGAGCGCAGCCATGAGCCAACGCCTTGCTGGTAAAACCGTCTTCCTTACCCACGCCGATCGCTACATGGGGCCGGCCATCCGCACGCGCTTTGAGGCGGAGAGTGCGCGCGTGCAGGTCAGCACGGCGCGGCCCCAAAGCGCCGAGGCCGGGGAGGCGCTACTTCGTGACGTCGAAAGTCTTGATGTGCTGGTGGCCAACCTCGCCTTCCCGCCCCAGCCCGCCTTGGTCGATGCCATTGAAGACGCGGACTGGCACGCCCTCTTCGACCACTTGGTACATCCCCTCATGGGGCTCGTGCGGGGCGCCGCCAAGCGCATGAAGGCGGCCGGCGGGGGCAGGATTATCGCGGTGACCAGCGCCGCACCGCTCCGAGGCATTCCGAAGAATGGGGCCTACTGCGCAGCCCGGGGGGCCCAAAACGCCTTCCTCCGTGCCGCAGGACTGGAGCTGGCCCGGGACCACATCTCCGTGGCGGCCATTGCCCAGAACTACATCGAGAACGACACCTACTACCCTCCGGAGCTCCTGAAGGACGAGCGCTTCCTGTCCCGCATGCGAGAGGTGGTCCCGGCGCAGCACATCGGCGACCCCAGCGCGACCGCCGATCTGGCCCTGTTCCTGGCAACGGAAGCCCAGTTCATGCCCGGGCAGATCTTTCCGCTCGCCGGGGGCTGGACCACCACCCTATAGGGCGCAAAGAGCAGGTGCAGGACCGCGCCGCTCTGGGTACCATCGCGGGGTCCACACGGGTATCCAAAGGGGAGCATTGGGGATGACAACAAGACAGAACGCGCCCGCGCGCTGGGCCCTTGCGCTGCTTGGCGCAGCCTTGCTGGCCGGCTGCGGCCAGGAGGCGAGCAACAGCGCACCGGCGGAAGCCTCCGCCAGCACCAGCAAGCTCAGCGCCGACGCGATCCGCGCCAAGGTGGCCACGGTGGATGAAGCGGCTATTATCGCCGCCGACCCGAACAATTGGCTGGCCCACGGCCGCACCTACGACGAGCAGCGCCACAGCCCGTTGGCGCAAATCAACGCCGATAACGTGGGCGAACTCGGTCTGGCCTGGTACTGGGACACGGGGACGACCCGGGGCCTAGAGTCCACGCCCATCGTGGTGGACGGGGTGATGTTCAACACCGGATCCTGGTCCACCGTATATGCGCATGACGCTCGCACCGGAGAGCTGCTGTGGAAGTATGATCCGGAAGTACCCCGCGAGTGGGGCGTCTATGCCTGCTGTGACGTCGTCAACCGCGGCGTGGCCGCATGGAAGGGGCGCATCTACGTGGGGACTCTCGATGGTCGCCTCGTCGCCCTAGATTCGGGAACGGGAAAACCAGACTGGTCCGTTCAAACCACGCCGAAGGATCGTCCCTACACCATTACCGGCGCACCGCGGGTAGTCGATGGCAAGGTCGTCATCGGTAACGGCGGAAGCGAGTACGGCGTCCGGGGCTTTATCACCGCTTATGACGCGGAAACGGGGGATCAAGCCTGGCGCTTCTATACGGTCCCGGGCAACCCTGACGATCCCATCGAAGGCGAGCACCTCCAGGCTGCCATGAGTTCCTGGCGCGGCGGAGAATGGTGGAAAGTCGGCGGCGGCGGCACGGTCTGGGACTCCATGGCCTACGACCCAGAACTCAACCTTCTTTACATCGGAGTCGGTAATGGCGCTCCTTGGAATCGCCACATCCGGAGCCCCGGCGGCGGCGATAACCTGTATCTGTCCTCCATCGTCGCAATCAATCCCGACGACGGAAGCATGGCCTGGCATTACCAGACGACACCAGGAGACAACTGGGATTACACCGCTACGCAGCACATGATCCTCACGGAACTTGAAGTCAAGGGTGAGCAACGTAAGGTCATCATGCAGGCGCCCAAGAACGGTTTCTTCTATGTGCTCGACCGAGAGACGGGGGAATTCCTTTCTGCTGAAGCTTACGTTCCCATTACCTGGGCGAGCCATGTAGATCCGGAAACGGGGCGCCCAGTGGAGAACCCCGGGGCCGACTACGCGGAGAAGCCCGCGCTGACCATGCCGGCGCCCTATGGCGGCCATAACTGGCATCCCATGACCTATTCGCCGAGCACGAATCTAGTCTACATCCCGGCCCTCGACTTGCCCTTCATGTATGGGCAGGACAACGCCTTCCGCTATAACCCGGCCACCTGGAATACGGGGGTTGAATTCGCCCTCACGATCCCACCGGATTCCATCACGGAAGAAGTGGCGCTGCGGGCTATGGTAAAGGGCCACCTCGCCGCCTGGGATCCGGTCGCCCAGCGGGAGGTGTGGCGGGTTCAGCACTCGGGCTCCTGGAACGGCGGCCTCCTGTCCACCTCTGGCGATCTCCTCTTCCAGGGCCGTGCCGACGGCGTGTTCGCGGCCTACCAGGCGAGCACCGGAGCCCTCCTTTGGGAGACGCCGGTCCACACGGGAATTATTGCCGCTCCGGTGACCTGGGCGGTAGACGGGGAGCAATATGTGACCGTCGTCGCGGGTTGGGGTGGCGCCTTCGGTGTGGCCTCGGGCATCCCGGCTCAGGATGGCAATGTTATTCGCGGGGGCCGCATCCTGACCTACAAGCTGGGCGCCACCGGGTCCCTGCCCACGCCGCCCATGCCTGAGGCGCTGCCAACGCCCCCGCCCATGACCGCCTCGGCGGATACGGTAGACCAGGGCGAGCTTCTCTATCACCAGAACTGCAGCGTCTGCCACGGCGGGGGGGCTGTGTCCTCCGGCGTACTCCCGGATCTGCGCTACATGGATGAGCAAACGCACCAGATCTTCCAAGGCATCGTTCTTGGCGGCGCCTACAAGGAGAAGGGCATGGTGAGCTTCTCCCACGTACTCGATAGCGAGGGGGCTGAGGCCATCCATGCCTATCTGATTAAGCGCGGCCACGACGCCATCGAAGAGCGCCGCCTGCTGGCGGAACAAAGTCAAAGCGATAGCGCCCCTGCCGGCGGCTAAGGCCTTCGGACCGTTAAGGCGCCCGGCCTCGTGCCGGGCGTTTTTTTCGCCGGAACAAAAGGGGATGCCCGTGCTGTCCTATCTCGTCATCGATGCCTTTAGCGACCAACCCCTTCGGGGTAATCCCGCCGCCGTGGTTTTTGGAGGCGACGGCCTCGACGCTCGGGACATGCAGCGCATCGCCCAGGAGATCAATCTGTCCGAAACGGTCTTCGTGCTGCCCACCGATCACCCCGAGGCTGACTACCGAGCGCGAATCTTTACCCCGCGAAGGGAGTTGCCCTTTGCCGGCCATCCCACCCTTGCCACGGCCCACGCCATGCTTCTGCGCGGCGGCCTAAGCGGACCCCAGCTGACCCAGTCCTGCGCCCTGGGCCTTATTCCCCTCACCGTGCAGACCAAGGGTCCAGAACGCTGGTTTATCGAAATGACCCAGGGGGTACCGAGCGTTGTTGTGCCTACGCTCGATCGGCAACTTCTAGCGGAAGCCCTCGGTTGCGCTGCGGACGTCCTAACGGCCCGGCCACCCGCGGTGGTATCCACAGGCGTGCCCTGGCTTCTGGCGGAGCTCGACGGGCCCGCGGCAATGGAAGCCCTGGCGCCCGATCCCTACCGCCTGGCTCCCCTATGCCAAGGGCTCGGAGCACTGGGGGTGACGCTCTTTTGTACCCTGCCTCCCGGACAGGACGCCGCCTACCGCCTGCGCACCTTCGCCCCGGGGGAAGGCATCGGAGAGGATCCCGTGTGCGGCTCCGGCCACGGGGCGGTCTGCGCTTACCTCGCTCAGGGTAGCGGTCAGTCCGAAGGCGCCTATGAGGCCGAACAGGGCGTGGAGCTGGGACGACGAGGCAAGGTTTGGGCGCGCTGGACTACCCCAGAGGAGGGACTTGCGGTGCATATCGGTGGCACCGCTTCCGTTTTTGCCGAGGGAACGCTAGTCCTTCGTTAGAGCCACCAGCACTTCGCGCTTGCGCGCGCCAGCGTAGGGAAAGCGCCCGTGCATGACCCGGCGGTTGTCGATTAAGGCCAGGTCCCCATCCTGCCAGCGCAGGGGAACGGTCAGTTCCTGCGCCAGCCTGACCACCGTCTCCAGAAGCGCGTCGGGGATCAAACTGCCATCCCCAAAGCTCACCGGCGGAGGCTTCCCCGGGCCCACAGCCTTCCAGCCCCGGCCGGCGGCGATCACCTGATTAAAAAAGGTTTTTCGCCCATCGGGCAGGGTGTCCACGGCAGGCAACACTGGGGACGTGGCGAGGAGGGCATCGTCTCCTAACCACTGGTAGTCATAACCGAGGCCTTCTAAGCGTTGCTCCGCCTCAGCTTGGGAATCGGCTCGAAGCGTGCTCCCCCAACTCCGACCTTGCCCCGACGCCGCTTCGTTCTGCCCTGGCATGCGCGTGGTGTAGCGCACGCCCTTGGCCTCGAAAGCCGCCGCCCCAATCGCATCGACTTCACCCAGGCGGCGATAGAGCACGTCGGACCGGCAAAGGGGGGTCTCGCCCCCATGCTCGGCCGCGCTTTGACAGAAGAAAAAGAGCTTCTCCGGTGGAAACGGCGTCTGCGCCATCTCGTGGTGCAGTGGGATGTTCACCTCCGGCGGTGCTTCGTTGGCCGTAAACACCCGCGGGGTCTTGTTAATCCGCACCGCGTTCGAAAGGGACTCCTCATAGGTAAAGGGCGTGAATCCAAAAGCCCCGGAGAAGAGGTCAAAATCTTCCGCAGACCGAAGGGGAAAGCCGCTAAGCAGCAGGGCCCCCTCCTGCGCCAGCGCCCCGAGCAGCGCACTCCGGTGCTGCCCCAGCCACTCGCAAGCATTGTCCACCGTCGCCAACGCCGCCGGCGCCTCAACCATCGGGGGAAAGGTTGGCTCACTCATAAATGGGATGAAAGGTGCCGAAGGCCTCTTCACAGAAGGCGCCCGGATCATTGAAGCGGCGATTGCGGTTCAGCCCGCTGAGGGCCGCCATGGCGTCCTCATCCAGCGTGAAGTCGCGAGCGGCCAGGTTCTCCGCCATGCGCGTCGGCGAAGTGCTCTTCACCACCACGGAAGTGCCCCGTTGCAGGGCCCAGCGCAGCACCACCTGCGCCGGGGTTCGGCCATGGCGCTCGGCGATGGCCAGCACCGTGGGGTCTTCAAGTACCTGCTCCCCTGCCTCGGCCATGCCGAGCTCCAGGTAGGATCCCGCGCCCAGGGGCGAGAAAGCGGTGACGGCTAAGCCATAGTCCTTCGCCAAGCGGATCAGGCGATCCTGCGTTAGGTAGGGGTGGGCCTCGATTTGCAGGACCGAAGGGGAACGCTGGGCATAGGCCATGAGATCGTGCAGCAGGCCCGAGTTGTAATTGGCCACCCCGAGATGGCGAACCTTGCCCGCTGCCTGAAGCTGCTCCATGGCCGCCCAGGTGGCCTGCAGGGATATGGGCGCGCGAACCATCGCCGGTTCCTGAGTCTCCGGATCGAAAATCCACTCCGGCGGGTAGCGGGTTTCAAACGGTACGTAAGCCAGGGCGATGGGGAAATGAATCAAGTAGAGGTCGAGCGTGTCTAGGCGGAGGTCTGCGAGCGTTCGTTCCAGGGCGAGGGGAACGTGCTCAGGATCGTGGTAGGTATTCCAGAGCTTCGACGTAATCCAGAGGTCCTCCCGACGGCAAAGGCCGTCCCCCAGGGCTCGGGCCAAGCCCTCTCCCACGGCCGCTTCATTGCCATAATCGCAGGCCGCATCAAAGTGCCGATAGCCCGCCTTAACGGCTTCGTAAACAGCATCAGCACAGGCCTCCGGCGCCAGCTTCCAAAGCCCAAAGCCCAGGGGCGGTATGGGGACCGGTGTTTGCGTGGTCATGCTAAAAAGCCCTCCACTTCTGAAAGATTAACGGGGCGGCCGCTGGCGATGGACTGCTGCGCCGCGAGGCCGATGGCGACGGCCAGGCGCCCGTCCTCGACCGTCACCCGCGCGGGCGCTCCGCGTTCCAACGCCTCAAGAAACGCCAGGTGCTCGAGATAGCTGGCCCCATGGTGGAAACCGACCTCCCGGACCTGGGGGCTCAGCGGCGCTGGGATAGCGTGATGGGTGCGCGCAGCACGATCGCTGAGAAAAACCTCCGTCCCCGGCACGGTCGCCTCAACCTGACCCCGATCGCCCGTAACAACGATGTGCTGTTCCTGGCGGCCCCCCTCCGCGAACATGCACAAATCGAGCATGGCCCGCTGCCCCCCTTCGTATTCAACGATGACGTAAGCATTATCGAGGATATCCGGGACTTCGCCGTCATAGCGCTCCTGCAGGTGGTTGACGTTTTGGCCCCCGGACGCCATCACGCGTCGCGGCGTCGAGGGCACCATGAGGTTCATCAGATCGAAAAAGTGACAGCACTTCTCCACCAGCGTGCCCCCGGAATAGCGGTTAAAGCGATTCCAGGCCCCCACCTTATGGAGGAAGGGAAAGCGATGTTCCCGGATGGCGCACATCTGAATGGCGCCAAGCTGGGGAAGCAATTCTAGGGTTTTAGCGATGGGCGCCATGTAACGATATTCAAGGGCCACCCACACCAAGCCTCGGTGACGCTGAGCCTGGGCCACCAGCGCGTTGCAGTCGGCCATGGTGGTCGCCAAAGGCTTTTCCAGAAGCACGTGCTTATCCGTTTGAAAAACGGCGGCCATCACGGAATGGTGAGTGTAGTTAGGGGTGGCGATCACCACCGCATCAACGTCGTCCCGGGCGAGAAGATCATCGTAGTGCTTGTAGCAATGAGGGCTGAACCGGTCTGCGCAGGCCTTCCGTGCCGCCTGACGGGAACCCTCGTGGGGATCGGCGATAGCGACCACGTCCACCGCATCGATTTGGGCCAGGTTTCGGATGTGCTCGCAGCCCATCATTCCTGTGCCGATGATCCCAAAACGCGTCGTCACTGCGTCTCCCCCAAAACGAGAATCCCATCCACCCTAAACCGGGGGACAGACTACTGTCATCTGGGGAGAGCTTTAAGCCGATGAAGGGCGAAGGATGCTAGGGGGCGGGTGCTTTTTCGGCCCGGCGCTTCTCGATAAGGGCATCGGCAACCTGGAGCATGCCTTCGTTGCTGCCCGCGCTTTGCCCATCGGTGCGGAAGGCACCATCGATGATGAGCGCAGGGACGCCCCGAGCCTGGTAGGCCTTGGCGCGGCTCTTCGATTGGTTGATGGCGCTGCGGACCCCAAAGGACTTGAAGGTCTTCAGGAAGTCATCGGGCGTGGCACAGGTCGAGCCGGGGACCGGGGTTTCTTCAACCTGATCGGCAAAAAAGCGCGCAATGGCCTCCTGGCTGCGGAGGGGCTGGCGCTCAAGGTGAAGCGCCCGGAACAGGGGCGTATGGGTGGCGGGAAGCACCTTGCACGCGCGCGCGACGTAATAGGCCTCTGCGAGGAGCTCGTAGAGTGGCGAGAAGGCCGCGGGTACGCGCTCGAGCACCACATCCTCCGCCGTGCCTTCGGCCCAGTGATCGAGCTCCGGGTCAAACTGGAAGCAGTGGCCACAGGCGTAGGAGAAGAACTCGGTGACCGTCACCGTGTCCTCCGCCGTGGCCACGGGAACGGGCAGGCGGTGGTAGTGCGTGCCCTCTTCGAAGGGGCCCTCGTCGGCGGTGGCGAGGCTTCCAGCGGTGGCCAGGGCCACCCCAAAAAGTGCCCAGCGCACCGTTTTTATGAGGGCCTGGGAGGCCATGGCTTAACGAAGCCCCTGCACGTAAGCGCTGACCGCCGCGATTTCTTCATCGTTTAGATTGCGCACCACTCCGCGCATCATCTGGCCGTAGCTTTCGTCCGTAGCGCGCTCGCCAGCCCGGTAAGCCTTTAGCTGCGCATCGACATAGCCTGCGTTCTGCCCGGAGACCACCGGGAAACCCGCCGGGCCGTTGCCAAGGCCGCGGGGGGAGTGGCACGCGCTGCACGCCGGCACACCCTTATCAAGCAGACCGTCACGATAGATCTTTTCCCCAAGGGCAAGATCGGCCGTGCCCGGATCGTTCTGCTGCAGCGCCTTGTCAGCGTAGTAGGCCGCAATGTTCTTCAGCGTATCGTCCGAGAGGTTGTCTACCTGACCCATCATCAGCTGCGCGTAGCGATCGCCGCCCTTGAAGGCGCGCATCTGCCGGAGCAGATAGCTGTAGTGCTGGCCGCCCAGGTTCGGATAGGTCGGCAGAATGGCTTTCCCTTCCTGACCATGGCAGGCAGAACACACGAGCGCCGCCGCTTGACCCGCGGCCGCATCGCCACGGGCTTCCCCGGCCGGAGGCATGCCCGGGGCGGCGGAGGCCGCAAAGGCCACGGAGCTCGCCAGGAACGAAAGCGGGAGAAGCGTTCGGGACAGAATGGACAACATGTTCGGTTCCTTCGCTGAACGGAGCGCAGACCTTCACCCGGGTAGAAGCGCTCATGGTTGGGTCGATAACTGCCGCAAGGCCCGGGCAGTCCGCTTTGGGACGCGGAGTATAGCTAATGTGCTTGCCCTACTGAACCTCCTCATGCCAGTGTCTTTCCCCCGTGGTCTCTGAGAGTACGTCCATGGCCCGTCGGCCCCCGACGCCCAATGCCCGCCGCCGCGCCAAGCGCGACCCCCAGGCCCCCTACCCCTATGCGCGAAAGGCGGAGGAGGATGACACCTTCGATCCCCGGCTGCGCATCACCGCGGAATTCGTGCTCAGCGCCCCTAGCCTTGCGGAAACCCCCGAGGACGCGGGGCGGGAAGTGGCTTTCGCCGGGCGCTCCAATGCGGGCAAATCTAGCGTGCTCAATCGCATTACGGGGCAGCGAAGCCTCGCCCGCACCGGGCGCACGCCGGGACGAACGCAGGCGCTGAACTTCTTCCGCGCCGGAGAAGACCGTTTCCTGGTTGATCTCCCAGGCTACGGCTATGCCAAAACGGACCGTCAGCTCCAGGCCGATTGGCAGGCCCACGTGGAGGCCTATCTCGCCCAGCGCCAGGCCCTCGTGGGCATCGTGCTGGTCATGGACGTTCGCCATCCCTTCCAGACCTTCGACCGCCAGCTCCTGCGCTGGGCCGGGCAGGCCGCTTTGCCCGTGCTCGTGCTGCTCAATAAGGCAGACAAGCTGGGCCACGAAGCCCACCTTGAGGTCATGCGCAAAGCCGAAGCGGAAACTGCAGCCTACCCGACGGTTACCCCGGTGCTTTTTAGCGCCCTCCGCGGCCAGGGAGCGGTAACCGTGCTCCGCCAGCTGCGCGACTGGCTGAATCTGCCTCTGGCCGGGGCTGGGGAAGAAAACGAGGCCTAAAAAAGCCCCAGAGCCGGGGAGGCCCTGGGGCGAAGGCTGGTCGCGCCGAGGGGATCGGCGCCACGGTCATTAGGGTCTTGGGGAGGGAGGGGCAATGACCTGACCAGCCTCCCTTAGAGCCCAGGGCGCGGAGAAAGTTCCCGCCCCCAAGGGGCCTAGTGCGCCTCGTCCCAGTTCGCCCCCACGCCCACGTCAACTTTCAGGGGTACGCGAAGCGCTGCCGCGCCTTCCATGTGCCGACGCACCTCTGCCGCCACGGCGTCCACCGCGCCCTCGGGAACCTCGAAGACGAGTTCATCGTGAACCTGCATGATCATGCGCGCAGCTTCCGGCGCCGCAAGGAGCCAGCGATCCACGGCGATCATGGCCCGCTTGATGATGTCCGCCGCCGTACCCTGCATGGGTGCGTTGATGGCCGTGCGTTCCGCAGCCTGCCGCCGCTGCTGGTTCTGGACCCGAATCTCCGGCAGGTAGAGACGCCGCCCGAACAGGGTCTCCACATAGCCTTGCTCCGCAGCCAGGGCCCGGGTGCGATCCATGTAGGCCTTCACCCCTGGGTAGCGTTCAAAGTAACGATCGATGTAGCCCTGGGCCTCCGCCCGCTCCAGGCCCAGCTGGCGAGCCAGGCCAAAGGCGGACATGCCATAGATCAGCCCGAAATTGATAGCCTTGGCCCGACGACGCTGCTCCCCCGTAACGTCCTCGAGGGCGACATCAAAAACCTCCGCCGCCGTAGCCTGGTGCACGTCCCGATCCTCAGCGAAGGCCTTACACAAGCTCGGATCCTCGGAGAGGTGCGCCATGATGCGCAGCTCAATTTGCGAGTAGTCCGCCGCCAGGAGGCGATGCCCCGGGGGCGCGATAAAGGCCTGGCGCACGCGCCGCCCTTCCTCCGTACGGATGGGTATGTTTTGAAGGTTGGGTTCGGAGGAAGACAGACGCCCCGTGGCCGTGACCGCTTGGTGATAGGAGGTGTGAACGCGTCCCGTCTCCGGGTTTACCTGCTGCGGCAAGGTGTCCGTGTAGGTGCTCTTCAGCTTCGCCAGAGTGCGGTAGCGCATGATCACCGCCGGAAGCGGATAGCCGTGGGCCAGCTCCGCCAGCACCGGCTCCGCCGTGGAGGGCGCGCCCTTCGGCGTCTTCTTCAGCACCGGAAGTTTAAGCTTTTCGTAAAGCACTTCCTGAAGCTGCTTCGTGGAAGCGAGATTAAAGGGTCCCCCGGCCAGCTCGTGGGCCTGCGCTTCCAGGCCCACCAGGGCCTCGGCGATCTCTGCGCTTTGCGCCCGGAGGCGCGCCGTGTCGATGAGGGCGCCATTGCGCTCGATCCGAGACAGCACGGGAACGAGGGGCGCCTCTAAGGTTTCGTAAACGGACAGCAGGCTCGGGGTTTGGGCCAGCCGAGGCCAGAGGGCTTCATGAAGGCGGAAGGCGATATCTGCATCCTCCGCGGCGTAGGGGCCCGCCTGCTCGAGGCTCACCTGATCGAAGGTGAGCTGGTCCTTCCCCTTCCCGGCCACCGCTTCGAAGGCCGTGGTGTGATAGCCCAGGAGCCGCAGGGCCAGGTCATCCATGTTGTGGCGACCACCGACCGCATCGAGGACGTAGGACTCAAGCATGGTGTCGTAGGCGATGCCCCGCAGCGTGATCCCCGCCCGCGCCAAAACGCTCGCGTCGTACTTTAGGTTCTGGCCGATTTTCGGCTTTTCGGGATCTTCCAAGAAGGGCCGCAGAGCCTCGAGCACCTGGACCTGGTGAAGCTGCGCCGGGGCGCCGAGATAGCGGTGACCGAAGGGGACGTAAGCGGCCTCCCCGCTGGTGACCGCAAAGGACACGCCCACCAGCTCCGCCACCATGTAGGCAAGGCTCGTGGTTTCCGTATCAAAGGCAAAGCAGGGCGCATCCTCGAGGCGCTTAAGCCATCGCTGGAGCCCGCCTTCATCGAGGATGATTTCATAGCGCCCCGGCTCAGCCTGGGCGGGTTCTGCCGCCCCAGGGTTAACGGCTGCGTCCTCTAAGGCAGCCCCTGCGCCCGACGCCCGAGCGCTTGTCCCCTCGTCCCCCTTGCCCTGCAGGGCCCTCAGCTCCGCTTTGAATTCTAGGCGCTGAAACCAGTCCTTTAGCACCCCATGGTCAGGGGCGGTCGGCCACAGGTCCTCCGGGCCCTCGGCGAGGGCCACATCGCACTTGATGGTGGCGAGGGTCCGAGACAGAGGCAGCTGGTCGAGATGGCTACGAAGGCTCTCGCCAATCTTGCCCGTCACTTCTTCGGCCCGGGCCATGATCTGATCGAGGCTACCGAACTCATTCAACCACTTGGCTGCGGTTTTCGGCCCCACCTTGGGAATGCCCGGGATGTTATCGACGCTATCGCCGGTGAGGGCCAGCAGGTCGATGATCTGCTCGGGGTCCACCCCAAACTTTTCCCGCACCCCGGCTTGGTCCAGAGTGGTATCGGTCATGGTGTTCACCAGCGTGACCTCGGAGGTCACCAACTGGGCAAGGTCCTTATCAGAGGTGGAAATGACCACGGGGCGGTGGGCAGCGGCCTGAGTGGCGAGGGTGCCAATCACGTCGTCCGCCTCAACCTCGGGGACCATGATGAGCGGAAAGCCGTAGGCGCGGATCACCTCGTGAAGCGGGGCAATTTGGGCGCGCAGGTCCGGGTCCATGGGGGGCCGGTGGGCCTTGTACTCGGGGTAAAGGTCGCTACGGAAGGTTTTTCCGGGCGCGTCAAAGATCACCGCGAAGGGGCTTTCGGGGTAGCTTTGGCGCAGCCGCCGAAGCATATTCACGACGCCGCGGATTGCCCCCGTAGGCTGCCCATGGCTAGTAGTTAAGGGCGGCAAGGCGTGGAAGGCTCTAAAGAGGTAAGACGAGCCATCCACTAACACCAATGGATGTTGTGCGTCGCTCATTGGTGTCACCATAGTCGCCATGGCCCTGACGGGCGTGATCGGGAGGCCCCATGCCACGGGCCCTAAGACCGGGAAAGCGGATTCGCCGAGGGCTCCAGGGCATCCTGGGCCTTGCGTTAATCCTGCAGGCGCCCCTTCTTCGAAGCGAAGAGGCCGCCCCACCCCAGCTTCGGGGACAGGATATCACCGTGGTTCAGGGGACGGACCGGACGGTTTACGAATTTCGCCAGAACGGCGAGCTGCGGGCGATTCGAGTGGTACCCACCGTAGGAAAGGCCTACACCCTCGTGCCCGCCGATCCAACGGAAGGCTACGGGAACCTCGAGAGGGCAGACCGCTGGCTGCCCCAGTGGATTCTCCTAGAGTTCTAGGAGCCGCCCCTAGGGGCCCGCGAACAGGGTCCTCGGGCAGCTTAGCAAGGCGTCGGTACCCGATTCGTGCCACTGCCACTGGCAGGCCACCCAGAGATACTGGAAGCGCGACACATCGCTGTGCGCGGAGCGGGGCGTACCCTGGCGCCCCTCCCGGTCGAGGGGCAGCTCGAAGTAGCGACCCCGGCGGTAGCCAAACTCAATGCGCCCCGGGCCCTGGTCATCTTCCCGGATGCAACTCCACGCATCGAGATCCATGATCTGGCACGCTGCCTTCGGGAAGTGCACGAGCTGATCGCCGATCTCGGCGACAATGTGATCATCGATCAAGCGGTAGATGACCGGCGGACGAAGACGGAGCCGGGGCGCATCGCCCACCCGCGCCTCCACCGCAAAGCGGTCTTCCAAGGCATAACGCACCCTGGCGTCCGCCGCACCGGGCATAAAAACAGAAGCAATGACTGCGCTGGTCCCCCCAAGGGCGAACAGTAAGACGAGAGTTCTAGTGAAGCTCATTAGCATCTACTCATCGATTCAGCGACTAAAAGAAGTTTACTTTCAGCATAATTGAATTGCAAAAAATACTGTTATATTTCAATAATTTACCGTCAATAAATTGACGTTTGGGCAATATTAAATGGACTTGTCAAAATTGTCAGAGGTGGTCCAAGCTTGGGAACAAGGCGCGCTCCTCGAGGCTCAGGCGATCGCCTTGGGCATCGAAAACCGCAATGCCTTCGTCACCCTTGCCGGGCCTCCCCCCCAGCGCTGGGTGCTCACCCTGCGCGATACGCCGCCGGCGGAGGACGCCCTTCGTTTGATGATGGCGCTCGCCGAAGGGGGCTTGCCCGTGCCCCTTCCCGAGCCCGGGCGCGACGGCCTAACGACTCAGCGCGTTCGCAAAGATTTCGCCATGCTTATCCCGGTGGTCCCCGGGACGCACCTTACGCACCCCGATACCGATGCCCTTTACACCCTGGGCCGTACCTTAGGCGAGGCCCATCGCCTCGAGCGCGATCTTACCGGGCGCCCCCACCCCCGAAACCTCCCCTGGATGAAAGCTATTGTGGAAACCGCCGAGGGCGAGGCCCGACCGGTGCTCGACCACGCCCTTTCCCGGCAAGCGTCCTGGGTCCTCGGCGAGGCCTTACCCCAGGGCTTGGTGCACGGGGATTTATTTCGCGACAATGTGCTTTTCCAGGATGGGCAGATCACAGGGCTCATCGACTTCGACCACACCGCGCGCGGGCCCTTGCTCTTTGATCTCGCCGTGGTGGCGCTGGATTGGGTCTATCTTGCCGGCGGAGAGGATGCCCAACTGGCAGCCCTTGCCAACGGCTATGAGGCCGCGCGTCCCCTTGAGGGAGGGGAGCGGGAAGCCTGGGGGAGGGCTCTGGAGCTTGCGGGCCTGCGCTTTGCCCTATCCAGGATCGCAGCACCGAAGAAGGACCCAGCGCCGATAATCGCGTGCCTTGCACGCTGGGCCGAGGCCCCGCCGCCCTGGCCGGGAGAGGGCTAGCCCTCGCCAGCCCGGCGCGCGAGGGTCTTGATGGCCAATTCAACCTGCCCAGGACTTTGGGGCATGCGCAGCAGCCCGAGGTAATCCCCCTGAGGATTAAAGATGACCACGTTGCCCGTATGGTCGATGGTGTAATCCCCGTCCTCCGTCGGAACCTTCGCAAAGGCCACGCTGACCTGAGCGCCCAGGGTCTGGATGATATCGACGGTTCCGGTCACGCCTCGAAAGGAGGGGTCAAAATGACTGACGTATTCCCGAAGGCGTGCGGGCGTGTCCCGTTCCGGATCGACGCTGACCAGTAAGCCGCGAAAATCCGGGCCGCCCTCCGCCTCAAGGCGACGCCGACCCTCCGCCAGCACGGAGAGCGCCACGGGGCAGATGTCGGGGCAGGAGGTAAAACCGAAATAGACCAGCGTCCAGCCCCCGGCTAGGTCCGCTTCCGTGAAGGGCTGGCCGTCCTCCCCTACGAGGGCGAAGGGTGCGACCTGCCGGGGCTGGGGAAGCAGCACGATGCCCTTTTCCCGAAGCTCCGCATCGGACAGCACGGGCTCCCGGAACATGTTGTTGGTGAACAGCCCCAGCATGAGCGCCATGAAGGCAAAGCAGCTAAGAAGCGTATTGCGAATGCCCGAGCTCATGCCCCAAACCCCCATTGCGTCGGCAGGGCCCCGGCCACGAATTGGGGCAAAAGGTAGTGATCCACCAGCAGCGCCAGAAACAGCAGCATCAAGTACAGGATGGAGTAGCGGAAGGTTTCCATCGCCGCTCGGGGGTGGCGATCGAGCAGCAGCACCACGGACCAGTAAAGGAATCCGACGCCCAGGGCGATAGCCGCGGCAAGATAGAGCCAGCCACTCATGCCGATTGCGAAGGGCAGAAGGGTCGTGGCGATCATGATCAGGGTGTAGAAGAAGATGTGCCACTTCGTGTACTGCTCCCCGTGGGTCACGGGGAGCATGGGCATGGCGATATCTTCGTATTCATCCTTTCGCGCAATGGCCAGGGGCCAGAAGTGAGGCGGCGTCCAAGCGAAAATAATCAGCACAAGCAGCAGGGCACCGGGCTCCACCGTTCCCGTGATGGCCGCCCAGCCAAAGAGCGGTGGGGCGGCGCCAAACAGGCCCCCGATCACGATGTTCTGCGGCGTCGCGCGCTTGAGCCACAAGGTATAGATGAAGCCATAGCCCACCCAGGACGCAAAGTTCAGCCACGCCGTGAGCGGATTCACGAAAGCAAAGAGCACTACCATGCCTAGGGCGCCGGTGGCCGCGGCGAAGGCCGCGCCCTTGGCGAAGGGAACCCGTCCCGTCGCCACGGGGCGATGTTGAGTGCGGGCCATACGCGCATCGATCTGCGCATCGGCCAGATGGTTCACCGCCGCCGCGGATCCGGCCACGAGGGCAATTCCGAGAAGAGACCAAAGCAATAAGCCCAGGGGCGGCAGCGTCGACGTGGCCAGGAAACTGCCAACGGCGGCACTGAGGAGCATGAGCATCACCACCCGGGGCTTGCACATCTCATAGTAATCACGCCAGGACAGGGCCAAAGGCGCGCCAGCCAGGGTACTTTGGCTCATGAAGCGCTCGCGCGGGTTGCGGTGTGGAGGCGGTAGTTTACAGCGACGGTGACCAGCAGCAAGGCAGCCCCTACAGCGTTATGGGCCGTCGCCACCACCAGGGGCAGGCCCAGGACCACATTGCCAATGCCTAGGGAGATCTGCAGCGCGAGCACGGCGCCCAGTGCCTGACCCCAGCGCCGTAGGCCAAGCACCTCGGGAGCGCTGAGCAGGCGAAGGATGATCCAAAGCCCCAGCGCCGCCACGACCAGTGCGCCAAGGCGATGCACGAAGTGGATGGCCACCCGCCCTTCCCCGTAGAGGGCCCCGCCCAGATAGTTCGGACCGACTTCCTGGGTGAAATCAAAACCGTGGGCGAAGTCCGCCTCCGGCACCCAGGCCCCCTGGCAGACGGGGAAGTCCGGGCAGGCGAGGGCGGCATAGTTCGAGCTGACCCAACCTCCAAGGGCAATTTGGCCGATCACCGCCACCAGTAGGGCAAGGGCCCAGGGGCGAAGGGCCTGCGCAGTATCCTGAAAGGCTGGCGGTGCCGGCAGCCAGCGCCACCCCAAGCGAAGGGTGAGAAGCCAAAGGAGCGTTAGCGTCGTAAAGCCCCCCAGCAGGTGCGCTGTCACTACCTGAGGCCAAAGCTTCAAGGTGACAGTCCAGGCTCCAAAGGCCCCTTGCAGGATCACCATGGCAAGCAGCGCTAAAGGGAGCTTGAGGGGCTGCCCCGGGCCCCGGTTTTTAAGGGCTAAGGCAACGATGCCCAGGATGAGCAGCCCCAGACTCCCTGCAAAGTAGCGGTGGATCATCTCCGGCCAGGCTTTCTCGGCCTCGAAGGGGGCGTCGGGATAGAGTCGTTCTGCCTCCGCGATATCCTCCGCCGCCTGAGGCACGCCCAAAAAGCCGTAGCAGCCGGGCCAGTCTGGGCACCCTAGGCCTGCGTCCTCAAGACGGGTCCAGGCCCCCAGAATCACCACCACTGCCGCAAAACCCACGGCGAAGGCCGCCAGCGTGAAGCCCGGACGTCGTTGCTGTTCCATAAATCGCCTCTTAGCCGATATTCGAAAGGCGGAGCAAGCGGCGCAAATCGCCTAGCAGGGGAGGCCCAATCTGGTCCCAGCTATGCAGCATCACGACGTTACCCAGCGGATCGATCACCAACAGCCCGTGTTCCGGTAAGCCCGTTTCAAAAGAAGGATCATTGCCCCCGGCGAGGCGCCGCCCCGTCACCGCCAGGGAGAGCAGCTCGGCGGGGGCGTCCAGCAATTCCATGCGGGGAAAGGCCTCGCTCAGGGCTGCGCGGGTGGCGCGATTGAAGCCCGGGGGGAGCGCGGCAAGGCGAGCGATGCGGTCGCTGTCCCGCCCGAGAAGGAGATGAAGCTGGCGGAGCAGGGTCACCTGTTCAAGGCAGGCGTCGTCACAATCGCTATCCATTACCAGCACGAGGCGCCATAGGCGGGGGCCTTCCACGGATGCGGGCGCGCCGCCATCGGTCAGGGAAAGTTCGCTGAAGTCCCCGGGCGGAGAAAGCAGCGCCCCGGAGTTGGTCTGGGCGCCGGAGATGCGATCGCCGGCGCCGTAATACATCACGATGGCCGCGAAGAGCGGCATCATGCCCAGAACGACCAGGGCGACGAGGAAGACCCGATTACGGTTCCGCCGCTTGGTGTCGATCGCCGCGGAGGACGCGTTGTCAGAGTTTTCCGTCATGAACCGTGCTCTCGCTGTGGGGTGCGTTCAAGGGACGCAAAAATCCATCCAAGGACGAGGACCAGGGCAAGCCCCAGCCACTGCAACCGATAGCCCCGGTGCTGGGCCGCGCTCATGGGCGGCGTAAGGCCCTGGTAAACCTCTACGCCCTCCACTTCCGGAGACGCCACCAGGAGGGCCTCGCGGAGGGTGACTTCGGGCCCAAAGGCCGCCCGAAGCTCAGACCAACGGAGGGCCTGAACGCGCCGGGGCCACTGATCGTTGGGCGCCTCGTCCCCCAGCACAGGGCGGACCGGCGGGGCCGCCCGAAGCTGTCCGCTGATCGCCACGGGCCCGGAAGGTAGGCTCAGGGCCGGCAGCTCACTTCTTCGCGCCGGGGCCGGGCGAAAGCCCAGATCCACCAGCACCCAAGTGCGATCCACCAGGGCCAGGGGCACGAAAAGGCCATAGCCTGCTCGGCCCCCGGCCGTTTGGTTATCGAGCCAAAGCGCGCGATGCGCCTGCCAGCGGCCCTGGGCGAAGGTCGGAGCAAGCACCCAAGCCTCCTCCGGCTGGGACAGCCACGCTTCCAAGCGCTGCGCGGGCTGCGCACCCTGGGCCGCTAAGCGGCCTTCAAGCGCCGCCTTTTCTGCTGCGCGGCGATCCTGCCACGCCGCCAGGGACAGCACCAGGGGCAAGAACACCGCAACAAAGATCGTCAGGCCCCGCCTTGGACGGAATCTCATGGCATTGGTTCCCAAGCGCCGCGCCCCGGCTGCGCTATACTGCGCGCCTCGGGCCTTTGCGGAGTTGGCGATGGCCAACCCCACCGCTTACGCAGGATCTCCTA
>JADHNT010000036.1 GCA_016779385.1 Pseudomonadales bacterium | reverse complement strand
CCCCGATGCCCGGCGAGCTGGTCCATGCGCCGCTCGTGAAGCGCCTCGATCAGCCCCTGCCGCCCCCCAAAGTGGTAGTGCAGCGCCGACTCATTGCGCTGCCCCGCGGCCCGCAAAATAGCTCGAGTCGTAACCGCTCCAAAACCTTCCGCGGCGAAGAGCGTTTCCGCTGCATCGAGGAGCCGATCACGCGTCTGGGAGGCTGCGCCGCGTCGGGAAGGAGGGCTCGCCATAGGCTAACTCCAGGTTAATGAACGTGGTTAATACTAGCGAAATCAGCGGCCTGTGGCACGCCCTGGGGCGCCGAGGCCCCAGGGGCTCAAGGCCATCGTGCTAGCGGTGGAGGTTCGAGGCCCGCTGCAGGGCTTGCTCCGCGCTGTAGACCATCTCACGCAGAATCTCCGCCGCCGGACGCACGGCCTTCACCATGCCGATGCCCTGGCCGGCGAAGCCCGGATTGATATCGCCCCGCTGAGCCCGATTGGCCGCGGCCAGCACCGGGGAGGCAATCATCCCCTGGTAGGGCATGGTCAGGGGCTCCTTCCCTTCCCTCACCCAGTAATCGGTCCAGAGGCTGCGAATGATGCGGGCGGGCTTGCCCGTCACGGCGCGGGAGATGGTGGTTCCGTCTTCCTCTGCATCCACAATGGCCTGCTTCTGGAAATCGAAGATCCCGGCCTCATCGGAGGCGAGGAAGGCCGAGCCCACCCAAACCCCTTCGGCGCCGAGCATGAAGGCCGCCGCCACGCCGCGCCCATCACCAATGCCGCCAGCACCGAGGATGGGCAGATCACCGACCGCATCCACCACTTGGGGAATGAGCGCCATGGTGCCTATGGGGGAGTTATGGCCCCCACCGTCATGGCCCTGGGCCACGATGAAATCGACGCCGGAGCTTTTTACCTGCACCGCGTGCTTCACCTTGCCCACCACGGCGCCCACCTTAGTGCCGTTGGCCTTCAGCCGATCCATCCAGGGTCCAGGATTGCCAAGGCCCGACACATAAACGGGCACCTGTTCCTCAATGACCACTTCCATCTGGGCTTCAAAAAACTCAGCGGACAGGGGCAGGGGCTCATCGGGGTCGCGGGTGACCTTAAGGCTTTCCGGATCCGGGGCTTCAAGACCGAATTCATCCATAAACTGCTGCGCAAAACCCTGGAGCGGGGCCACCTGCTCCGCGGGGGAGGGCGCCTCCCCAGCCTGCTGCTGATCCCGGGCCCGGCGCACTGAGGCCGGCAGCAGCGTATCCACGCCAAAGGGCTTATCCGTGAGGGCCCGGGTACGCTGGATCCACTCTCGGAGCTGCTTCGGGCCGCAGCCCGCGGCCCCGAGAACCCCAAGGCCGCCAGCATTCGAGACCGCCGCTGCCAGCTCCGGCGTGCTCGCGCCCCCCATGCCCGCCAGAAGCACGGGAACCTCAATACCAAACAAATCGCAAATGCGAGTTTTCATCGCCATTGTTTCTCTCCCCTATAATTACTGCGCCCCGTCGGAGCACCCCCTACCGCACGTTCGGTGTTGCACCATCTTCCCCCCAAGGGCTCGCCTCGGGCAACTCATGACGGCTTTCTCCCGAGGGGGGAAGCCCTTAGACTGGCGTCATCAAGCATTCGGGGAGAGTTGTTATGAGCACCGCTGAAGTCGTAAGCCAGGGCACCAATTTAGAGACTTTCCGCGCGGAAACCCGCGCCTGGCTGGAAGAAAACTGCCCGGCAAGCATGCGCATCCCCATGCCTGAAGACGAAACGGTTTGGGGCGGCCGCAAGGCCACCTTTAAGAACCCCGATTCGAAGCTGTGGCTTGAGCGCATGGCCAGCCGAGGGTGGACGGCCCCTACCTGGCCCGCGGCCTACGGCGGCGGCGGTCTTTCGGCAGACGAAAACAAAATTCTCCAGCAGGAACTCGGGCGCATTCAGGCGCGCCCGCCGCTCAATAGCTTTGGTCTCTGGATGCTCGGACCGGCGCTCCTCGAATTCGCCTCGGAAGAGCAGAAGCAAACCTATCTGCCGCCCATCATCCACGGCGAGATTCGCTGGTGCCAGGGCTACTCCGAACCGGGCGCGGGCTCCGATCTTGCCGGGCTGCAAACCCGCGCCGAGGACTGCGGCGACCACTGGGTCGTCAACGGCGCAAAGATCTGGACCAGCTACGCTAACCACGCGGACTGGATCTTCTGCCTCGTGCGCACGGAGCCCGACGCGCCCAAGCACGAAGGGATCAGCTTCCTGCTATTTGATATGGCCAGCGAAGGGGTGAGCACCTCCCCCATCAAGCTGATTTCCGGGGCCTCTCCCTTCTGCCAAACCTTCTTCGACAACGTCACGGTGCCGAAGGGGCAGCTGGTCGGGGAGCGCGGCAAGGGCTGGACCATTGCCAAGCGCCTTCTCCAGCACGAGCGCCAGATGATCAGCGGCATCGGCGGCAATACGGCCCTCGGCGGTTCTGCCCGGGCCCTAGAGAACCTGGCCAAGCATTACCTCGGCGAGGCCGACGGGCAGATCAGCGACTCCGTCCTGCGCGACAAGGTGGCGCGACACCGCATGAACGATCACGCCTTCCGCCTCACCACGGCCCGGGCCTACGAGGAAGCCAAGGCGGGTAAGAGCGACGGCAACCTCTCGGCCATGTTCAAGTACTACGGTAGCGAGCAGAACAAGCGTAAGTTCGAGCTCATGCTCGAGATCATGGGCCAGCAGGGCCTCGGCTGGGAGGGGGAAGGCTTCGAAGACCGGGAGCTCGACATCACCCGCCAGTGGCTGCGCTCCAAGGCCAACTCCATCGAAGGGGGCACAAGCGAAGTGCAGCTGAACATCGTGGCCAAGCGGGTGCTCGGTCTCCCGGACTGATCCCGCCCCCTCAGTACCCCCGCCCCGGGTCCACCAGGCCCGTGGGCGGCTCCCCCGCCAGCACCTTCAGTAGATTCTCTCGAAATACCGGCACCACTGCCTCCCACTCCGTGGGCGCCGAGATGTGAGGCGTCACAAAGCACCGGGGCGCACTCCAAAAGGCGTGATCTTCGGGCAAGGGTTCGGAATCAAAAACGTCAAGCACCGCCGCGCCCAGATGACCGCTCTCCAGCGCTGCCAGCAGCGCGGCCTCCTGCACCACGCTCCCCCGCCCCACGTTCATCAGCAAGGCCCCCGGCGCTAGCTCAGCAAGGGCTTCATCGTCCAAAAGGCCCGCAGTTTCTGCCGTCGCCGGCACCACGGACACCAGCACCTCGGCGCCGGCCAGCGCCGCCAAGCGCCGAGCAATGGGGGTGACCTCGGCGAAGCCCGGCGCCGGGGCGCCGCTACGGTTAAGGCCGATAGCGTGGTAACCCCGGGCCGTGAGCGCCGCCCCTAGGTCCATCCCAATGGCCCCCGTGCCCAGCACCACGGCTCGAGCCCCGCGAACGTCCCGGCCGCTTTGGCGACGCACCGCGCCGTGGGTCCAACGGGCGCGGCGCTGAGCTGCCAGGGCCACCAACAGGCCCTGCTCAAAACCGTCGAGCCAAAAGTTTAGATAGCGCACCATGAGTGCGCCAAAGGGCCCCTTCAGCGCCGAGACCTGGAGCTCGGGCCGGGAAGGCAGAAGCGGCAGCAGGGGATTCACCCCCGCCCAAGTGCTCTGGGCCCAGCGCAGCGCCGGCAGGGCGGGAAGGTAGGCAGCAAGGCGATCCGGCGCGGCCAAGGCGTAGGGAATGGAGGCCAGGGCCGGATCCCCCGGGGGCGTCGGCGCCGCATAGGAGCGCAGGGTCACCGGGAGATCCGCCAGAACTTCGGCAAAACGCGCGGCCTCCGCGTCAATAAGCGCTACCACGGGCCGTTCCGTCATCACTAGGCTCCTTCGATGGTTGCTCCCGCCGCTCGGCCATGAAGATAATGGGGGGCGATGGCTCGGGCCCCACCGTGGCCCACGACTTAGGGATGCATAGCATGATCACGCTCACCGTGAATGGCAAAACGCACACGCTCGACATCGAACCCGATACCCCCCTCCTTTGGGTGCTGAGGGATCACCTGGAACTCACCGGCACCAAGTTTGGGTGCGGTATTGCGCAGTGCGGTGCCTGCACCGTCCACCTGGACGGGCGCCCCCTGCGTAGCTGCGTCACCCCGGTCAGCGTGGCCGAGGGGCAAGCCATCACCACCATCGAAGGTCTGGCCGGGGACACGCTCCACGCCGTGCAGCAGGCCTGGATCGAACATGACGTGCCCCAGTGTGGCTACTGCCAATCAGGCCAGCTTATGGTGGCCGCGCACCTTGTCGACAACACGCCGAACCCTTCGGACGAGGACATTGACAAGGCCATGATCAATATCTGCCGCTGCGGCACCTACCCGCGTATGCGAAGTGCCATCCACCGAGCCGCGGCCCTGGCTCGCGACGCCATGGCCGACGCCTAAGGAGCCCTGCGATGACCCTTCAGAATCCCGCCCTATCCCGCCGGGCCTTCGTTAAAAGCAGCGTCGCCGCCAGCGGCGGCCTCATGCTGGCCCTGTCCCTCCCGAAGGCCAACGCGAGCCTCGACCCCTGGACCGGAAAACCGATGGGCACGGAGATCAGCGCCTGGCTCACCATCGACCCCGACAGCCAGGTGACCATTCGCGTCGCCCAGTCGGAAATGGGCGAGGGCGTCTTTACCGCCATGCCCATGCTCGTGGCCGAAGAGCTGGACTGCGACTGGAGCCAGGTGAAAGCCGAATACGCCAGCGCGAACCGAAGCGTCCGGGAAAATGGCGTCTACAAGCGCATGGGCACCGGGGGCAGCGGCGCCGTGCGCCGGTCCCGAGAATACCTTCAACAGGCCGGCGCCAGCGCCCGGGAGCGTCTGAAAGCCGCCGCCGCAGCGCGGTGGGAAGTGCCCGTGGCGGAACTGCGCACGGAAGGGGGAGAAGTCTTCCACGACGCCAGCGGCCGGCGTACAGCCTATGGCGTGCTGGCTGCGGAAGCCGCGGCCATTACGCTCGCGGAGGAACCTGCCATTCGGAAGGCCGGAGAATTCAAGCTCCTTGGCACGCCCTTAAATCGCTTGGACGTTCCCAGCAAGGTCGACGGCAGCGCCACCTTTGGCATCGACGTGAAGGTGCAGGGCATGGTCTACGCCGCCTACGACGCCTGCCCCGTGTGGGGCGGCACTCTCGCAGCCCTGGATGACGCGCCGGCCTTGGCCGTAAAGGGTGTGAAGAAGGTGATCGCCGTGGAGGACGGCTTTGCCGTTATCGCCGAGAGCTACTGGCAGGCGCGGAAGGGCCTCGACGCGCTTTCTCCCCAGTGGGATCTGGGGCCGAACGCCAGCGCGAGCAGCGACGCCATGCGCGCGGAATTCAAGAGCGACCTCGACCGCCGAGGCGTCATCGCCCACGAAGAAGGGGACACCTACGGCAGCCTTGAGAGCGCAGAAACGGTCATCGAAGCGGATTACGACGCCCCCTATTTAGCCCACCTCGCCATGGAGCCGGTGAACTGCACGGTGGCCATCGCCAAGGACCGGGTCGACGTCTGGACCGGCACTCAGAACCCCGAATCGGTGCTCGGCGCCGCCGCGGAAATCCTCGACCGGGCGCCGGAAACGATCCACGTCCATAACTGCTTCCTGGGCGGCGGCTTTGGTCGGCGGAGCATGCCGGACTTCGCCCGCCGCGCCCTGGCCATTGCCAAGGCCCTGGGCAACACCCCGGTGAAGGTGCTCTGGAGCCGGGAGGCGGACACGCGCACTGGGCACTTCCGCCCCCTCGCCGCTCTGCGCTTTAAGGCGGGCTTCGACGCGACCGGTAAGCCTGTCGCCCTCCTGAATCGCTCCGCCACCCATTCTATCCTCGCGGGCTTCCGCCCCGAGGTGGTCCAGAATGGGCTCGATGGCTCGAGCACGGAGGGCCTAGAGAACCAGCCCTACGACATCGCCAACGTCAGCATTGAGCATCACTTGAAGCGCACCCCCGTGCCCGTGTGGTTCTGGCGCTCCGTGGGTAGCTCGCAAAACGGCTTTGCGCTTGAGGCCTTCATCGACGAGATGGCCGAGGCCGCGGGGCAGGATCCCCTCGCCTTCCGCCAAGCCCTTCTCCAGAAGCACCCCGCCATGCTTAACACGCTGAACCTGGCGGCGGAAAAAGCGAATTGGGGTCGCCCTATGGTCCCTGGCTCCGCCCAGGGGATCGCCATTCACGAAAGCTTTGGCTCCATTTGCGCCCAAGTGGCCGAGGTCACGGTCAGCCAAAGCGGAGACGTGAAGGTCGAGCGCGTGGTCACGGCCATCGACTGCGGGAATACGGTGAACCCCCGGACCATCGCCGAGCAGGTCGAAAGCAGCGTCATCTATGGCCTCTCCGCTGCCCTCTGGGGCCGGAGCGACATCGAAAACGGCCAGGTGGTGCAGCAGAACTTCGACCGCAACCGCGTGGTGAAGATGGTGGAAGCCCCGGCGGTGGAAACGCACTTCTCCCTTTCCGGGGGCGAGCACTGGGGCGGCATTGGCGAGCCAGCCCTGCCCCCCACGGCTCCGGCGGTGGTGAACGCCATCTACAAAATCACCGGGCGCCGCATTCGCGCCCTGCCCATCGCCCAGCACGACCTTCGCTGGAGCTAGGGCCCATGGCGCAACGATGGCTTCCCTGGCTGGCCCTGGCCAGCCTCCCCGTCGCTGCGCCCCTTTCAGCCCTTGAACCCCCGAGCACCGTGGCCCGCTGGGCCGCGGCCTGCAACGGCTGCCACGGCCCTGAGGGCCGGGGGAGCGGCGCCATGCCGGCACTGCGGGGGCAGAGCGCCGACGCCCTCGCCGCGAAGCTTAAGAAATGGCAGGAGGATCCCGAGGCCGCGGCAGCCACGGGGCATGTCATGGCCCGCTTTTCCGCCATTCTCGATCAGGAAACCCTGCGGGCTCTCGCCGACCATTACGGAGCGGCGCCATGAATCGTCGCCGATTCCTCAACGGAACCGGGGCCGCACTCCTAGGCGCTTCGGGTCTAGGCAGAGCGCTGCCTTCCGCTGCGTCATCCAGAGGGTCTCATGCCTCGGTGCTGATCCTGGGTGCAGGCTTTGCCGGCGCCAGCCTCGCCTGGGCGCTGAAGCGCTGGGCTCCGAGCCTTACGGTCACGGTGGTGGCGGCCCCGGAGCGCTACTGGACCTGCCCCTTCAGTAATACAGCGCTCTTAAAGCCCGCGGACCTTGACGCTCTCGAGGTCCGCTACAACGCCTTCTCGGACGCCGGGGCTCCAACCCTCATCCGCGCTCGGGTCCGGGCGGTGGAGCCGGAGCACCGCGCCCTCGTGCTTGAAGATGGCCGGCGCCTCACCGGCGACAAGCTGGTACTGGCGCCGGGCATCGAACTGGCAACCGACGCGATCGATGGCTACGACGACGCTGCCGCCGCGCGCTTCCCCCATGCCTGGGAGGCCGGGCCCGGAAGCCTTCGCCTGGCTGAGCGGCTCCGAGCGGTCCCCGATGGCGGGCTGGCGGTCATGACCATTCCGCCGAACCCCTATCGCTGCCCCCCGGGCCCCTACGAGCGCGCTAGCCTCCTGGCCTGGTGGCTGCAAGAGCACCGGCCTCGGGCCAAGCTGCTCCTCCTTGATAGCAAGGACCGCTTCACGAAGGACGCCCTCTTCAAGGCGGCGTGGGAGGCTCGCTATCCCAATCTAGAGTGGCAGGGCTTAAGCGATGGGGCCGGGCTTCGCCGAGTCGACGGGAAGACAGGCCTCATCGAGACCGATTTCGAACGCTTCTCCCCGGACCTTGCGAACGTCATTCCTCCGCAGCGGGCCCCGGCTCTCCTCCGCCGTGCGGGGCTGGACGGCGGCCAGGGCTGGTGCCCCATCGAGCCCACGGGCTTTGAATCGCCCCTGGCGCCGGATGTCCACATCCTCGGCGATGCGGCCATCGCTAACCCCATGCCAAAGTCCGCCTTCGCGGCCAACAGCCAGGGGAAGGCCTGCGCCGCCGCGCTTATCGCCGACCTCGCAGGCGTCCCTCGCCCGGACCCGGTGCTGCTGAACACCTGCTACAGCCTTGTGGCTCCCGACGCGGGCATCGCCGTGGTGGGCAGCTACGCCGTCAAGGGCGGCCGGTTGGAAAGCCTCGCTGCGGGCAGCGGCCTATCGCCAAGCCGCAGCGCACTCGGAGAATCGGTGACCACGGTTCGCGGCGCCGAAGCCGCCCACGCCAGGGGCTGGTACGACAGCATTCGCGCCGACGCTTTCCGGGAAGGCGGGCCGCGCCCGTGACGCCCCGGAGCGCCCTAGGATCGGCCCTCTTGGCGGCCGCGCTGATCCCTAGCGGAGCGGCCCGGGGCGCCTCGGACGTTCAGGACATCACCCCCCTCGCGCGGCAAGGGGCCCGCTGGGCTGCAGATCCCGCCGTCGGCGACTGCGGCATTTGCCATCACCTGCCGGGACACGATCCCCGAGATCAGGGCACGGTAGGCCCCTCCCTCGCGGGGGTGGGGCTGCGCCTGAACGAGGATGCACTACGGGCCCTGCTCACGGACGCCCGGGCCCTTCGCCCGGGCACAGTGATGCCCACCTACGGCCGCCCCGCGACGGGCCCTCGCGTCCCCCCGACCCTGCAGGGCAAACCGCTCCTCCCGGCCTACGTTCGGGAAGCGATCGTCGCCTGGTTGAGCACCCTCCGCCATGGCTGAGCGCTTAACGCGACGCCAGGTGCTCGCCGGTGGCGGTGGCGCCCTCACTCTGACCGTGCTGCCCCAGGCCCTCGGCGCGGCCACGGTGCCGGAAACGGGGGATCTGCGCGCCGTTTTCAAAGCCCATTTCGGCGATCAGGTACCGACCCCCGGGGGGGTTCGGCTCGACGTGTCTCGCCTCGTGGAAAGTGGGCTCTCCGTCGCCGTGAGCCTGCGCGGGGACGACCTTAAGGATCCCCCCGAGGCGCTCTACCTGTTTATGCCCCGAAATCCAGAGCCCTGGGGCCTGGAAGCCCATTTCCAGCCTCCGGCCCTACCGGAGCTCGCCACCCGCATTCGCCTGTCGGCCACGCAGAATCTCACCGCCGTTGGCCGCTGGGCCGACGGCCGGCTGGGCCTCGACAGTGTCACCGTGCTGGTCACCCGAGGCGCCTGTATCGATGAGAATTACGGCCAGTGGGTACGCTAAGCCTACCCGTACGCCTAGCCCTCCCTGAGGAGGCTCAGGCGGGGAGCGTGGTCTCCCTGCGCCTTTTGCTACAACACCCCATGGAAACGGGCTATCGCATCGGCGAGGACGGCGCGCGTATTCCCCGGCACATTCTCACCACCTTGCGGGTCAGCTATGGCAACCGGATGATCGCTAACCTCACCTTGCGCCCGGCCATCGCGGCCAACCCCTATCTCGCCTTGAGCTTTATTGCCGATCAAACGGGGCTCGTCACCCTTGAAGTGGAGGACGACCGGGGGGCGAAGCTGATGGAAACGCGGTTGCTGACCGTTGTTCCCTAGGGTGCACCCGCGGCGCTCGCCCAAGTGGTGCCTAACCCTGTGCCTGACCCTGGGCGTGGGCCTTAGCCTCAGCGCGGGCGCTGCCCAGTCTGGCCTCGCCTACCTGGGAGAGGAACTCAAGGCCCTGCAGGCCGACCCCTTCGCCAATCCTGGCCTGCTCTGGGTCGATCGGGGCGCAGCCCTGTGGCAAGCGTCCCCGGCCCCGGAGGTGCCCGCCTGCGCGAGTTGCCACGGGGCCCCGGAAAGCCTCCGGGAGGTCATTCCCACCTTACCGCGGTGGAACGCCGCCACCCAGCGCCTCGAGAATCTCGAGGGTCTGATCCGTCAGTGCCAAAGCGAGCGCCAGCATCAGCCTCCCGCGCCCTTTGAATCGGAGGCGCTACTTGCACTCACGACGCGCCTCGCCCACGGCGCTCGGGGCCTGCCCCTGAGCGCCGCCGTCGCCCCGGAGGCCGCCCCGGCCCTGGCCCGGGGGGAGGCCTTCTTCCGAGAGCGAAGGGGCCAGCTTGGGCTCTCCTGCGCCGATTGCCACGAGCGCTACAAGGGGGCCCGGCTTCGTGGCGATCGCATTTCCGAAGGCATGATCAACGGCTTCCCCATCTACCGCCTCACCTGGCAAACCCTGGGTTCTCGCCATCGCATGTTCCGGTGGTGCAACGAGGCGGTGCGGGCCGAGCCCTACCCCTTCGGCGCCGGGCCCTACCTGGAGCTCGAGCTCTTCCTTCGCCATCGCGGGGCGGTCATTCCCCTGGAAACCCCTGCGGTACGCCGCTAAGCATCGACCCTTACCCGGGAGCGGGGCACAATAGGACCACTGCGGAGTGTCCGCCCCGGCCCCCTGGAAACACCCCCGTGCAAGATTTCTCCCTGCCTACCTCCGGGCCCATGGCCGCCCTCGATCTCGGATCGAACTCCTTTCACTTGTTGATCGCGGAATTCAAGGGTGACCGGCTGCGGGTCATCGACCGGCTGAAGGACATGGTGCGTCTGGCAGAGGGGCTTGAGGATAGCGGCCAACTCCGGGACGACGTCGCCGACCGAGCCCTCAAGAGTCTCGAGCGGATAGGTCAGCGCCTTCGAGGCCTGCCCCGGGAAAACGTGCGCATCGTCGGGACCAACACGCTGCGCCGCGTTCGCGACCGCGGCACCTTCCTCCGCGCCGCCGAGGCCGCCCTTGGCTTCCCTGTAGAGGTGATTGCGGGCCGGGAGGAGGCGCGTCTCATCTACTTGGGTGTCGCCCATAGCGCCCCCAGTGGTGGCCAGCGCCACCTGGTGGTGGACATTGGCGGTGGTTCCACGGAATTGATCATCGGCACGGATTACCAGCCCGAGCTCCTCGAAAGCCTGTTCATGGGCTGCGTGAGCGCAAGCCAGCGCTTCTTCCCCCCGGGGTCTCTGCCCACGGCGCAAAGCATGAAGAAGGCGCAGCTAGCCGCGCGGCAGGAAATGGAGTCCGTTGAAGCCGCCTACCGGTCCCGGGGGTGGGACGAGGCCATTGGAGCTTCTGGAACCATCCTTACGGTACAGGACGCCCAGGCTGAGCTGCTCGGCGCCCCGGGGCCCATTACCCCCGAGGGGCTGGAAGCCCTCTGGGAAGCGGTTCTCGCGGGCACCCCTCTCACCGGCGTGCCCAAGCAGCGCGCCGCGGTGTTCCCCGGGGGCCTGGCCATTCTCTGCGGCGTCTTCGATGCCCTGGGCCTCAAACGCATGGAAACCTCAAAGAGTGCGCTACGGGAGGGCCTGCTTTGGGATCTGGCTGGGCGAAAGGGCAACGCCGATGCCCGGGAAAGCACGGTGGCGAATCTGCGTGACCGCTTCCACATCGATCAAGCTCAGGCCCAGCGCGTGCAGCGCTTAAGCCTTCGTCTGCTCACCGCAGCCGCCGAGGTCTGGGATCTTAAGGACGCCAGCGCCGCAGACCTCCTGCGCTGGGCCGGCGCCCTCCACGAACTGGGCATGGATGTCGCCCACAGTCAGTACCACAAGCACGGCGCCTATCTACTCACGCACATGGATTTGGCGGGATTCTCTCGCACCGAACAGGAGCGCCTTGCCCTGCTCGTGCGAGCACACCGGCGCAAGTTCCCGAGCGAACTCTTTGAGCCCCTCCCCGGCGCCACCCAAGACCTGCTGCTTCGTCTCACCCTTCTACTGCGCTGCGGCGTGGTGCTGTGCCGGGCACGGAGCGACATGGCCCTGCCCGCCGCCTTCACCGTGGACGCTGGGGACAACCAGCTAACCTTAAGTTTTCCCGAGCGCTGGCTGAGCACCCATCCTCTAACGCGCCTCGACCTGGATGACGAGCGGCGAGTATGGCGGAGCTTGGGCTATACCCTTGCCATGGAGGAGCGGACCTAAGCCCGCTCCGCGAGGCTTTTCAGCAGCGACTCCTGAGCACTGCGACGCCGCGCATTTCCCGCGCCGACGCGCCGGTAGGTGCCATCGGCCTGCAGCAGCCACGCTTGGGCATTGTCCGTCAGGTAGCCCTGGAGCGATTCCTGAATGATGCGCTGGCGCAAGCGGCGATCCTCGATGGGGAAGCAGGTCTCTACGCGGCGGAAAAAGTTGCGATCCATCCAGTCGGCGCTGGAAAGGTAGAGCAGCTCTTCTTCATCCCCATTTTCAAAGTAAAAAATACGCGTGTGCTCGAGGAAGCGGCCGATAATGGAACGCACCGAAATGTTGTCCGAAACCCCTTCCACCCCGGGGCGTAGACAGCACACCCCGCGAACGATCAGGTCGATGACCACCCCCGCCTGGGAAGCGCTATAGAGCGCCTGGATCAGTTCCGGCTCTACCAGGGAGTTCATCTTGGCGATGATGCGGCCCTGCCCCCCGGCCCGGGCCCGCTCGGCCTCCGCGTTCACCAAATCCACCATGTGCTTGTGTAAATTGAAGGGCGCCTGGATGAGCTTCTTCAACCGGGCCACCCGCCCCATGGCCGTGAGCTGCTGGAACATCTTTTGGACGTCGTCGCCGATGGCTGCATCGCAGGTGAAGAGGCCGTAATCCGTGTAAAGGCGCGCCGTCCGAGCGTGGTAGTTCCCGGTCCCAAGATGCACATAGCGGCGAAGCATGCGCCCTTCCCGGCGCAATACGAGCATCATCTTAGAGTGCGTTTTATGACCCACCACGCCGTACACCACGTGGGCCCCGGCTTCGTGGAGCGTCTCGGCGAGTTCGATGTTGGCTTCTTCATCGAAGCGCGCGCGCAGCTCGATGACGACCATCACTTCTTTGCCTCGCCGGGCCGCGTCGACCAAGGCCTTCACAATCGCCGAGTCGGCGCCGGTGCGATAGAGCGTCTGTCGAATCGCCAGTACGTTTGGATCCCGGGCCGCCTGGCGAAGGAAGTCGATCACCGGCGCAAAGGATTCAAAGGGATGGTGCAGCAGCAGATCGCCACGGCGGATGACATCAAAGATGTCATCGTTACGACGCACCCGCGCCGGGATCCCCGAGGCAAAGCCTGGGTATTTCAGATCCGGGCGATCGATGAGATCGGGAATGGCCATCAGCCGAGTGAGGTTTACAGGGCCATTGCACCGGTAGACGTCGTCGTCCTCCAGCTCGAACTGGCGAACAAGAAACTCCTCCACCTCTTCCGGGCAATCATCCGCGAGTTCCAGGCGCACCTCATCGCCAAAGCGCCGGGCCGAGAGCTCCCCTTCCAGGGCGCGCTTCAGGTCGTCGATCTCTTCCTCGTCGACGAACAAATCGGAATTCCGCGTCACCCTAAACTGGTAGCACCCCGTGGCCTTCATGCCCGGGAACAGATCGCTCACGTGCTGGTGGATAATCGAGGAGAGGAAGACGAAATCGTTTGGCCCCTGGGACACGGATTCGGGCAGCGCCACCACCCGGGGCAGGGATCGAGGGGCGCCGACGATGGCCATACCGCTATTCCGGCCGAAGGCGTCCTTGCCCTCGAGGGTGACAATAAAGTTCAGAGACTTATTCAGCACCCGGGGGAAGGGATGGGCCGGATCGAGAGCAATGGGGGACAGCACGGGCACCAGCTCCCGGGCGAAATAGCGCTTAATCCAGTCAGCGTGGCGCTTGGCCCAGTCCGCCCGGCGAATGAAGCGAATGTGCTCACCATCCAGCGCCGGAATGAGCGTATCGTTTAGCACCCGATACTGATCATCGACCAGATCGTGGACCCGCTCCGAGATGCGCTGGAGCTGCTCACCCGGGCCCAGATTATCCGGGCCCCGCTGGGTTGCGCCGTAGGCAAGCTGCTGCTTAAGCCCGGCCACCCGGATCTCGAAAAACTCGTCGAGGTTTGACGCCGCAATGCACAAAAAGCGCAATCGCTCAAGCAGAGGTACGCTGTCGTCCTTCGCCTGCTCCAGAACCCGACGATTAAACTCCAGCAGGGAGAGCTCGCGGTTGAAGAACAAGGTGGCGCCCACGGGTTCGGGAGCGGCCTTTGCAGCGGGTTTCCGGCTCATCATGGCGCTACACTTAGCCCTTAGGTGAAGTCAGTATGACAGACCGCACTGAAGGAAATATGAAATTCATCACGGCGCCAGCAGGAACATGAAACGGGACACGCTCTACGCCGAGACCAACGCGGCGCCGGGCAGCTTTCGCTTTGACGAGGCGGTGGTTTCCGTCTTCCCGGACATGATCCGCCGGTCCGTTCCTGGCTACGAAAACACCCTCGCCCTTACCGGGCGCTTGGCGACTCGCTATGCCCAGGACCACAGCGCCGTGGTGGACCTCGGCTGCTCCCTCGGAGATAGCCTGCTAGCCTGCGCGCAGGCCCTTGAGGGCCGACCCGTCACGCTTCTCGGCGTAGATAACGCGGCCCCCATGATCGCCCAGGCCGAAGCGCGCTTTGGGGCCCTGGCCCTGACCCCCAGGCCCCGCTTCGAGCACGCAGATCTTGAGGCCCTGGCCTATCCGCCGGCGAGCCTCTTTATCCTCAATTGGACCCTCCAATTCCTCCCCCTGGAGGCCCGAGGTCCTCTCATGGCCCGCCTCTTTGCCGCGCTACTTCCCGGCGGCGCCCTGGTGCTCAGCGAGAAAATTCGCGACCCAGACCCAGAGGTAGACGCCCTGCTGGGCAGGCTTCACCACGATTTCAAGGCCGCCCAGGGCTACTCCCCTGCGGAGATCGAAGGCAAGCGGCAAGCGCTGGAAACGATATTGGTGCAGGAGACGGTGGCGGCGCATCGGGCGCGCCTGCGCGATGCGGGCTTCATCGGCGTGACCGTCCTGCTCCAGCAGCTGAACTTCGTCACGCTCCTTGCCCTAAAGCCCCATGCTGCCTAGCGCGGAAGCCCTATCGAGGCGCCTCGACGCCCTCGGGCTCACCCCCTGGATCGAAGCCCTTGGGCCCGCACTGGTCGAGGCCCTGGCCCCGGGGCGCCACGGTGATCGCCCCCGCTGGGAGGCTGCGCTAGAACAGCTGCCCGAGCTCCCGGAGGTCACCGCGGATCTCACCGCCCCCGCGCCGCGCCTGACCTGTCCCCGCCCCCTAGGCCTAGGCGAACAGGCTGCCCTCGAAGGGGGCCTTACGGGCCTGCGCCCCTGGCGCAAGGGGCCCTTCGATTTCTTTGGGGTCACCGTCGATGCGGAATGGCGCTCCGATTGGAAATGGCACCGGCTCGCTCCCCATCTCGATTTTGCCGGCAAGCGCGTCCTCGACGTCGGCTGCGGAAACGGCTATTACGCTCGCCGTCTCCGCGGCGCCGGCGCTGCCGCCGTCGTGGGCGTGGACCCCACGCTGCTCTTTAGCTGCCAAAACGCGGCCTTTGACCGCTACGCCCCTGACCCCCAGTGGCTTCTTCTGCCCCTCCCCTTCGAAGCCCTGCCCAAGGCCCAGCCTTTCGACCTGGTCATGAGCATGGGCGTGCTCTATCACCGGCGCGACCCTCTGGCCCACCTGTCGGCCCTGGCGGCGCAGCTGGCCCCCGGGGGTCAGCTGGTGCTGGAAACTCTGGTCATCCCCGGCGACGGGCAACAGGTGCTCGTCCCGCCCGATCGCTACGCCCGCATGCGCAACGTATGGTTCCTCCCCAGCGTGGCAGCGCTCCAGCGCTGGCTCGACCGCCTGGGCTTTGAAAGCCACCTTGCGAGCGTCGCCCCCACCACCTCCGGGGAACAACGCACCACGCCCTGGATGCCCTTCGAATCTCTGCGCGAGGCCCTTGCACCGGAGGATGAGTCCCTTACCGTAGAAGGCTTGCCAGCGCCCCGCCGGGCCCTTTTGGTGGCTGAAAGGAGAGCTCGCACGATATGACCCTATTTACTTACCTTGGGAAGGAGGGGGCCATCCTCCGCATGGTGGAAGCCTTTCTAAACCACCCCAGCCGCTTCATGCATCCCGTGGAGCTATCCCGAGCCACGGGCCTCGGAGTCTTTGAAATCCGCGATCGCCTCGAGGGATGCCAGGCGCTGTTTGTTCGCCTCCCCCGGACCCCCGATGGGCTCGTGCGCTACGCCCTTGCGTCCTCCCTTGCGGGACTCAACCAGGACGGCATTCATGCCCTTATCGCCGAGCGCGCCCGGACGGAACGGCTTACCTTGACCGCAGGAGTCCTAGTGATCGCCGGCCTCGGCCTCCTAACCTTAATCACCGTGGCCCCCGCCGCCCTCCTGGGCCTGGGCTCGTGACCGTCCTTTCGCCCTTTGAAGGGCTGGGGGACAGGGGACAGGCAATCTTCGCCGCTGCCGATGCGCTCGCCCGTGGGGCCCTCGCCGAAGCTGAGGCAATGGCGGAAGACGCGGAGGGGGAACAGCATCTTCGAGCGGCGGCCCAGGCCGCGGGGCTCTTTGATCTTGCCCAGCGCCCCGAGCGGGAGACCCTGCTCTCCCTCGTCGTGGTGCGCGAACGCCTCGCAGCGACCGGCGCGCGGCGTCGCCACGCGGCCCTCGGCCCTAGCCCCGGGCTTCTCCAGCAGGCGAGCCCGGCGCTTCAGGAGCGCTTTGGGCAGCCCGTCATGGCCGGCCTCAAACGCCAGGCCTTCGCCTACACCGACGACCCCCGAGCGCCCGTCACCGCCGCGCTAGCTCCCGACGGCTTTCGCCTTTCCGGGCGCAAAAGCTTTGTCACCGGAGGCCGGCGCGCCGATCACTTCCTGGTCTACGCCCGCAGCCCCGAGGGCCCCCTCATGCTGGTGGTGGAGGCCGAAGCCCCGGGCGTAACCCGGGACGACTTCTTCGAAACGCTGGACGGGGGGCAACACTGCGCCCTGGTGCTTGACGAGGCCTTTGTCCCCGCGGCCCATTCCCTGGGCCCGCCGGGACAGGGCCAGCGCCAGGCCTTCGACCAAATCAATCGAACCCGCCTCACCCTAGCTGCCGAGGCCGTGGGCCTCATGGCCTATGCGGTCCATCGCGCCGCCAGCCATCTGCAGGCCCCACGCCCCGAAGGCACACGGCTGGCGGATCGGGAAGGCACCCAACTGCGCTTCGCGGAGCTGTGGATGGCGGTCTTCACGGCACGGAGCACGCTCTATCGTGTCGCCCAGCAGTTTGCCGGCGCTAGCCCCGCCTCCCCCAGCGACGCCCTTCCTGGGGCACCGGAAGCGCTCTCGGCCTTGAAGGTGCTGGCCAGCGAAACCGCGGAGCGAGTGCTCAGCGGCGCCCTCCAGCTCTGTGGCGCCCAGGCCCTGCGAACGGACGATCCCCTCACTCGGTGCTACCGCGAGGTGCGCAGCTGGCAGTTCGCAGAAGGGGCCTCGGATTTGCTGCGCTTAAGTATTGCCAAGGCCCGGCTCGAGAAGGGCCGGGGCGCGCTTTAGCCTTGCCCCCTAAGCGAGGGGAAGAGAGGGATAGGCGTCGGAGCGAGTCCCAGGAATGGGGTGGTTGTCTTGGCGGTGATAGGTGAACACGACGGAGCGCTTCACCGTCCGGGTTCGATTCCGCCCTGCCGCATGAAACAGGCGCCCATGGAAAAACAGCACATCCCCGCGGCGAAGCTCTAGGTCCACGGCGGAAGCCAGAAGAGACTGGTTTTCTTCGAGGTCCTGACGAAGGAACAGCGCTGCATCGAGGCGCCCGCGGTCGAAGGTCTGGCCATGCGTTCCCGGCAGCACCCTTAGGCCGCCATTCTCCTCCCGCTCTTCCCCCAGGGCGAGCCAAACGCTGACCAATTCGGGGCGATCGAAGGACCAATAGCGCACGTCCTGATGCCAGGCCGTGTCGCTAGAGAAGCCGGGATACTTGGTCATGATGCAGTTGTGATGGCTTTGGGCCAGGGCTACGGGGCCACCAAGAAGAATCTCGAGGCGCCGGGCCACGGGCAGGGAGAGGGCCCAGGATCGAAAGCTCGCATCCCGGCTCAGCGCGTTCAGCAGGCGCCGCGGCGTCTTACCCCCAGGGGCGAGGCGGTCCGCGGGGGCGCCGGGGTAGGCCACATCGGCTTCGAATTCCGCGGGACCGAGCAAAGGGTCTAGATGCTGATCGACCGCCTGCTCCATCGCCGCCAACAAGGCCCGAGGCGCAAGGCCCCGGACCACGAGATAGCCATGGCGCTCAAAACGCTGCCGATCGAGCTCAGCAATGGGGGGATCAAGCGGTGGTTGTGCCTGCATTTGACGATCCAGCGCCGGCGAGATTTACCGGAGAGGTGGAGGGCCCGTGCCCTGATAGAATACGCCAAGGCGGGGGAAAAGGCTTGCACTTCCAATGGCGCGGGCCCACCCTTTTTTCATGACGCTTTGGATCGCCACCCTCATCGCGAGGTCTTTCCGCATCCCCCCCGCCGCCATGGCGCTTACCCTCCTTTGCCTAGCCCCGGGGGGCCCTGCTGCCCCCCTGCCGGAGCACCCGCCGGAGGGTCTGCGCTTGAGCTTTAGCCTCGCCTGTGATTTCGAAACCCAGTGGTGGGAAGCCGTGTTCTACCCAGAAGACGGGGATACCCTCACGGTGCGGAAGCTCACCCCAAGCCTCTTTTCCAACGAGCCCCAGCAGCGCCCCCGCCCCCTCTCCGTGCCACAGCAGCAGGCCCTCTATGCCCACGGCCGAGACCTTCTCGGTGCCGCCAGCCTAAGCTGGGAAGACGACGCCCTGAACATCGAGGGGCCGTGGCTGGGCCATCGAACCTTTACGATTAGCGCCCAACGGCTGGACCACCGCCTGGGCCGCGTGGATCGGCTGGACTACAACATCGATCTCCACCCCGGGCGCCCGCTCCCCGCGGCGCTCGAGGCTCTGGCCGCCACGCTGAAGACCATAGACCGCCGACTCCGATTTTCCCTGGACTGCCGTTAAAACCCCTTGGGGGTCTTCCGCGAGAAGCGTAAGCTTTTTAACCCACTGCCGCTTGGATACGCACGCGCATCATGAGCTCGTTTTTTACTAGGCCGCTGTTCACCGCTGGGCTTCTTGCCTTCAGCGCCCCTCTCTGGGCCGGCGCGGAAACGGTGCTTGGGGTGAGTAATGCGCAACGCTGCTTCGAAGCTGCGCTGGCCGGGCAAAGCAGCCTCAGCACCATCGAGCTATGCAGCAAAGCGCTGGATATGGAAAACCTCTCGGAAAAAGATCGGGCGGCCACATTCACGAACCGTGGCATTCTCTATGGTCAAAGCGGCCGGGCTGAACGGGCCCTTGGTGACTTCAGCCGCGCCCTCGAACTGAGCCCGGGACTCATCCACGCTCTGATCAACCGAGGCAACCTCTTCGTCCGCCTAAAGCGCTTCACTGAAGCCATGGCTGATTACGACCAGGCCCTCTTTTACTCCGAGGGCCGAAACGCGCTGGTGTACTTCAACCGCTCCCTTGCCCAGGAACAGCTCGGGCGAAAGAAAGCGGCCCGAGAGGATCTCCTCAAGGCCGTGCAGCTGGAACCGGAAAACATCCGATTCCGGGAAGCCCTCGCGGCATTTAAGTAGCGCGCCTCTCCCCTAGGCTTCCGCCCGGGCCCGGTCCTTCGGGAAGTGCACCCCAGCCCGCCAGTAGTGGAAGGCCGCCCAGAAGTTCGCGAAGGTGCATAGGAAGAGCGCCCAGCGAAGGGATTCATCGCCGTAGTTCGGCGCCAGCCAGTCGGAAAGGATCCCCACCACGGAGGGCCCGCAGGCCAGGCCAATCATGTTCAGCACAAACAGTAGAATCGCCGCAGCCACGGAACGCATGCGCACGCTCACCAGGGTTTGGGTCTGCGCGAAGGTGGTGGCCTGGTAGAAGTTGCCGAGCATCACGGGAATGACCAAGAGCAGCAGGGCAAGGACCGCGCTTTGCACCATGAAGGCGGCCAGGGCAAAGGGAATCAAAATCAGCAGCCCCACGGCAACTACCCACAGATACCAGCGAGGGTCCCGGGCCCCAAAGTGGTCCGCAAGGCGCCCCCCGAGCGCAATACCAATGCCCCCGGGAATCCCGAAAATCAGGCCCAGGTAGGTGCCCAGCTCCCCAGAGCTCATACCATGGCTGCGCGTGAAGAAGGCCGCGGCAAAGGTAATGAGGCCGTAGCCGACAAAGGCGGTCACGCCCCCGCCAATAGCCATATGGATGAAGGACCGGCGCGCCAGCAAATAGGCGATCACTTCCTTCACCGGGGGCTGAACCGCGGGAGGCGCATCGGCTGCCGGCTGGATGGCTTCGGACATACCCCGGAGCGGCTCCTTCACCGTAAAGCGCACCAAAAGGGCCAGCAGCAGACCGGGAATGCCGACCACCACAAAGGCCCAGCGCCAGCCAAAAAACTCCTCCATCCAGCCCCCGACAAAGAAGCCAAAGAGCACGCCAAAGGGAATGCCGAGGGCGTAGATGCCCAACGCCGTGGCGCGACGCTCCGGCGGGTAGTAATCGGCGAGCATGGAATGAGACGGGGGACTACAGCCGGCCTCCCCGACCCCCACCCCAATGCGAAACAGCAGAAGCTGAATAAAGTTTTGTGCAAAGCCCTGTAGCGCCGTGAACAAGCTCCACACCGCAAGCGCTGCCGCGATCAGGTTTCGCCGGTTCGCCCGATCAGCAATACGGGCAATGGGGATCCCCATGAAGGTATAAAAAACCGCGAAGGCGAGGCCCGTGAGCAGGCCCATGGCCGTATCGCTGACGCCCAAATCCCGCTTAATCGGCTCCACGAGAATCCCGAGGATTTGGCGATCAATAAAATTAAAGGTGTAGGTCACGACCAACACGCCCAAGACGTAGCGCCGGGTGGCGTCGGAAAAAACCTCGCCGACCTGCTTCATGCGTTTCTCCCCAAGCAGGCGGGGTAAGGCCCCGCCAAAATATCGTTTTTTCTCGTTGTCTCGCGTCGAACCCTAGGGCTTCAGCTGACCCTTAAGGAGACGCAGGAACTTGTCGCCCCAGGGGGGCGCCAATCCCAGGCTGTGCATATCCAGCCGGCTTTGCCGGTAAATGGATTTGCCATGGCTGAAGGTCTTAAAGCCCTCGTAGCCGTGGTAGGCCCCCATGCCGCTGGGCCCCACCCCCCCAAAGGGGAGATCCTCCTGGGACACGTGCATGATGACGTCGTTCAAGGTCACGCCCCCGGAGGTGGTGCGATCGAGCAGGGCCCGCTCCTCCTCAGCCTTCTCGCCGAAATAGTACAAACCGAGGGGCCGGGGGTGGGCGTTTACGTAGTCGATGGTTTCATCGAAGGCCCGGTAGGTCTTCACGGGCAGGAGGGGGCCGAAGATCTCCTCCTGCATCACTGCCATGTCTTCCGTGGGATTGAGGATGAGGTGCGGCGCGATCTTACGATGCGGCTGCTGTCGGAAATCTTCCCCGGCGGGATTGATTTCGAGCACCGTCGCGCCCTTCTCCCGCGCATCCTCAAGGTAGCCCTGGAGGCGATCAAAGTGGCGCTGATTCACGATGGAAGTGTAATCAGGGTTATCCAACAGCGTGGGATAGAGCCGGCCCACGGCGGCGGTGCTGGCCTCCACGAAGGCATCGACCTGCCCCTCGGGCACCATCACGTAGTCCGGAGCCAGACAGATCTGCCCCGCATTTAGGGTTTTGCCCATCATCAAGCGCCGCGTGGCTTGCTCAAGCTTCGCGCTATCGGAGAGCACCACGGGAGATTTCCCCCCAAGCTCCAGGGTCACGGGAACGAGGTTATCCGCAGCAGCGCGCATGACGTGCCGGGCCACGTTGGTCGCGCCGGTAAAGAGCAAATGGTCGAAGGGCAGGCCCGCAAAAGAGGCCCCGGTTTCCGGCCCGCCCTGCACCACGGCAATCTCGGTCGCATCGAACTGCTGCGAAAAGGCCTCCGCCATGAGCGCCGCGGTTTGGGGCGTGAATTCCGAGGGCTTGATCATCACCCGATTCCCCGCCGCTAAAATGCCGGCCATGGGTGAAAAGGTGAGCTGAATGGGAAAATTCCAGGGGCTAATCACCCCCACCACGCCCAGGGGCTGATACTCGATCCGAGCCTTCGCCCCGAAGAGGCCGAAGGGCATGCTGGCCTTGCGGCGCTCCGGGCGCATCCAGCGCGCCACGTGTTTCTGCGCAGCTTTCAGGGGATCAAGGCTGCTGGCGATGTCCGTAAACAGGGATTGATGCACGGAGCGATGGCCGAAATCCTCGCGCAGGGCCTCGCAGAAGTCGTCGGCGTTATCCAGCAAAACGGCGACGGCGCGGCGGAGCCGATCCTTTCGGAGCGCTAGGCTCACCGGAGCGTCGGCAAGGGCCGCGGCACGCTGCGCATCGAGCAGCGCGAGCATCTCCTCGCGAGAGCATTCAGTAGAAGTGGTCATGGGTTTCCCTACAGCGCCCGTTGCTGGAGTCTACCTCAGGCCACCCTGAGGTCCATGCCCGAAAGGCGCTTAACCCCGGCCGCGGGTTCGGGTGCGGTTCGGCGCCCCTTCGCGCTCGATAAACTCGATGATTCTGCCAGCCACATCGAGACCCGTAGCCGCTTCGATGCCGCGGAGCCCGGGGGAGCTATTCACCTCCAGCACCAGGGGGCCGTGGTTTGAGCGCAAGATATCCACCCCCGCTACGTTGAGCCCCATAGCGCGCGCCGCGCCCACGGCAGCGCGCCGCTCTGCGGAGGTAATGCGCACGGGCTCGGCCGTACCGCCCCGGTGTAGGTTGGAGCGAAACTCCCCCGGCGCGCCCTGGCGCTTCATCGCGGCGATGACCCGATCGCCAAGCACAAAGCAGCGCAGATCCGAGCCCTCGGACTCCTTGATGTACTCCTGAACCATGATGTTCACGTTTAGGCCCATGAAGGCCTCGATCACGCTTTTTGCCGCCGTCGCGTTTTCCGCGAGCACCACCCCAATGCCCTGGGTCCCCTCGAGGAGCTTAATGACGAGGGGCGCGCCGCCCACCATGCTGATGAGGTCGGGGATATCGTCCGGCGAGTGGGCAAAGCCGGTGATGGGCATGCCGACGCCCTTTCGCGCCAGCAGCTGAAGGGAGCGGAGCTTGTCGCGGGCGCGGGTGATGGCCACTGATTCATTGATGGAGTAGACCCCCATCATCTCGAACTGGCGCACCACGGCAGCGCCATAGAAGGAAATGGAGGCCCCAATGCGGGGAATAATCGCGTCGAAGTCATCCAGGGAGCGCCCCCGGTAGTGAATAGAGGGCTTCGCCGTAGCCATGTTCATATAGCAGCGCAGCGT
>JADHNT010000035.1 GCA_016779385.1 Pseudomonadales bacterium | reverse complement strand
GATGATGTTCGTAATGGGTAAAGCGCATCACCTGAAAGGATTGCCAAAGGGGGATAAGCGAAACCCAGCCTAGAAGCTCATTGAGCCAGCGAAGCCGATGACCCTTCCTCGCGATAATGTTGTGCTGCGCATCATGAGAAGGCAGGTACGAAAGCGCCACGTTTAGGACCGCGATCGGAAAAGCCACTGCAAGCGGCATCAGGTCCAGAAGCACGAGCGGCCACAGGGCGAGCCAGGCTACCGCGTTGCTGAAGCCCCAAAGAATAATTCCCCACGGGAAAACACGCATAAAGGGTGCGGCTAGGCGCCGCTCTAAGGCATCGAGCTCTGCATCCGTTGCCCGAGAGAGATCGGCTACTGCTTCGAGGTGTGCCATAACCAGCCTCCCCGCAGCTGCGCCGTCACACCAATGGCAAGCGCTAGAGCCAGCCCTAAGGTGAGATTTGAAAGGCCGGGAACGCCCCATCCCAACGCTTCCGCACTCTGGGCAATGACCGGCGCAAGGAATCCCAGAGCGAACGCTAAAGGGGAGAGCAAAAGCTTTAATAGGTGGCTCATGGGCGGAAACCTCTCAGCAGGCTTGATGTAGACATTGACTACACTAAATCCAGATTACAGGAAATGTAGTCACTGTCAACATACCGCCGCATTGGTTTTTTCTGGAACCGCAGCGTTAGCCGGAAAACGCTAGAGAAAATCTCTCAAAGACCGGGCGGCGAAAGCTGGGGGTAACGGTTACAAGCATCGAGACAAGCCTCTAAGGTGGAAGCGAGCCCTCCCCCGGCGGCGCGATGAGGGGCCTCCATGCCATTAAAAGGCCACTAATCAACGCGGCGCCCGCCTGCTGGAGCCGTAATAGTCGCGAGGGATACGGCTGTAGCGGACCGGGGTAGCAATGCTCTTCAATTCATCGCTTTTAAGGATCTTTTAGTCTTTTCCCAAAATCGCCACGAATATCCCCACACTTCCTGACGGCTCCAAAGCGAGCTCGCTGTCTCCTAGCCGCCGCAGCCAACTCAGATGCAGAGGCCACCACCTTCCGGCTGCCGGACCGCGAGCCTTCGTAAGCTTCTTGGCAAAAATGGGGAATCGTAACCGTACAGGCTCGTGACAGCTTCGCTTTATGATTAAACCCTCACTTGCAATTCTCGTAAGCCCAACCTTCCTCAGAGCCCGTTCATCACCACGTCTTTTCGGTTCTAACTGGCGGCTACTTTTAGCGGTTCTGAGCCTTCTATAGTGGTGGCCTAAATCAAACAAAGAGGCACGACGAAATGAACCTCGAGAAGCAAGCCGATTTTGTGGCGACGGTGACGGGCACGGACGTCAAAAAAGATCAAACGACCATTCATTGCATCACCAATATGGAGAGTTACGGCCGTGTTCGCTCTTCCGTCACCTTAGAAATTTCTGGCGATCGATCCGGTGGAGCGGCTTACGGGTCTGGGCGCGGCGCTATGAAAGACGGTACGTTCTTCTCCGGGGAGTTTTATGGTGTCTGGTCCCGGGAGGGCACTAAGGTAACAATTCGCTATGTGGACCGCGTTACCGATGGAACGCAAAATGTCTATGAAGGCGTTTTTGACGCTACCGAAGACGAAATCCACTTTGAGCAATACCGCTTCGCTTAACTCTTCTCCACAAGATCGTGCAGCTCACCCCGTCCCTCTCAGAGGGCGGGGATTTCTCCGTAAATGCCTCGGCCCTTATGAGTCAGCAGGGTTAGGTAATGGACTCCTACATGAGGTTACTGAGCGCCCTGCAGGTACCCAAACGGGCCGTAGCCGCACCTTAAACCGTTTCCAAATACGGTCTGGAACGCTAGAGGGCTCTCATGAATCGGGCGTTCATCACCAGATAGGCATTCTCGTTAGGGTGCTGAGCCCAGATGTCCTGCCACTCGGGATGAGCCTGCACGGCTGCAAACTCCCGATCCCTTTCCTCCTTGCTGGCCCAGCGAATAATCCAACAGACATTAGGTTGTCCGTGGGGCGAAATTCTGGGATCGGAGCCCGTCAGATCCGCCTCAATGCCATCATCAATCCAAAAATCAATGACGTCCAAATGCGCCTTTAGCCACGGAACAGCGGTTTCGGCCCAAACCTTGTAGCGATCAAACCACTCAGCTTCAATGGTGTAGTCTCGAATTTCGACGATACCTGCCATGTTGACTTCCTCCTCGTTGTTAAGCCTAAACCTACATGCTTCCTGCCGTCGAGGGAGGAAAGAGGGGAGAAAATTCAAGTGAGACGGGGCTTTTAAGCTAAGCGTTACCCGCGCTACGCCTCGCCGTTATCAGCCATTACAAAAGGGACTTCCAAAGTAAGTGCCCGCGGGTCCGCAATTCACTGTTTCTCGCAGGGCGCGCCATTCCGCTGACGTAAACAGCCCCTCACCGGGGTGCTGCGGGGCACCCCAACGACGCTAAGAGTTGCTTTCTGCGAATAGCACCGCCACCCTCGCCGCCGCATCGCCCCATACAGCCCCCCCTGAGGGTAGGTCAGACGGCTCGCCGGGGCGTTACGGTTATAGGCGTGTCACAACGCCACTGTGAAGGCCGCCCGGGAAAAGGAAGAAATGGTTTGTAGCTCTACCCCCAAACGGGCTTTGCGTTTACTGGCCCAGAAGCCAGCCGGTAATGCTGTAGCGTCCCTCTTGGGCCATGGAGGCCACTTGGGTCACCAAATGAGGTGTTGGCACGCGGAGCAAATTGAGCGTATCGAAGGATGGCGCAAAGGCCTCATGAAAATGACCGAATTCATCAGGGAAAGCGAGAAATACACCCCATTCGGGCCGCCAAGTTGGGGTGAAATTGAAAACGTATGCTGCGTAACGTTTCTTCCCCGCAACGTTGTCGTCATGAAGACTCAGATAGTCACCGGCTAGGTAAAATGGTGCCTGCGCATCGGCAAAGGCAATCTGTGAAATTCCAGTCACTGCACGAGCGAAGGCTGAGAAAGGCTCGGAATTGAGAAACTCAAAGAACCGCATCAGGAACCGGTGCCTGTACGCCTCCTGCTCGTAGGCTTCGTCGATACGAAAATTACGATAGCGGTAGGAAAAGGCGCCCGGCGGCAAGCTATCTAAGGCAAGCAAGGCAGGGAGCCCTTCTTGTAAATCGGTGGTACTTGAATAACCCAGGTCGCGAGCGCCCTCGTGATTGCACAGAGTTCGGCGCCAGGGGGTTTCAGTCTCAAGGGCTTCGTAAACTTTCTTCGCGCTCGGATCTTCGAGCACCCCAGAAATGTGGGCTCGGCCATACTGCTTAAACACGCGGGCCAGCATGGATACATCAATTCGAGAATCGAGCTTCGGCATCTCGGGGCTTTGGGACGGGGGCGAAGTTGCAGTCATCTGTTCCAGCGGAGCCTCGACAGCGGCTTAATTGGAGCATTAAAAGTAAGCGTGCCCCATGGGAGCGGCTGTAACCAGGTTCGCTATTCAGCGCCCGCCTTTATTCAACTCCGTCTCTTTTCAAACTTCATCGTCACCCCTCACGCCCACATCCCCACAAAATGGACCTTCCACGGCATAGCTTTCCAAGCTGCGCACGAGCCTTCATTACGATACTCCTCGAACAATTTACCCCAAAGCGTCCCTTCGCGTTTTGGAATGCGTCACCTCTTCCGCACGGCGCAAGGGGCAAAAGACCGTGGCAGCGCCCGAAAGGCAAGTTCCGCGAGACTTGCCGGGCTACACAGGAAAGCCTCCGTTTAGACCCACCCTCGGGGTCATCTCTGAAATAGCAAAAGGGCGTCACGGGGATTGGCATTTCGTCTGGAGGGCGAAATTTTTGGCCTCCCTCGCCGCTCAGGAAAGCCTCCTGCTACACTCTAGGAAGCTCACACGCGTCCAAAGGAGAATCATCAATGCTGTCTGCCGAGAATTTTATCGTCCCTCCCTTACCGACCATGGTTTTCAATAGGGGCGCGGCGAAGGATCTGAACAATCATATTCAAGCGCTCGGTAAGAGCGCCGCTCTCATTGTGACCGACAAAAATCTTGCCGCGAGCGGGGTGCTCGACCCGATCGTGGAAGCGCTTCGAGCCGCGAATCTATCTGTTGAAGTGTACGACGGCGTTGAACCCAACCCGACTGATCTCAACGTGGAAGCTGGCGCCGAGAAGCTCAAGGCGCTTGGGGATGCGGTAGTCGTCCCGATTGGCGGCGGGTCCTCCATGGACTGTGGTAAGTCCATCGCCCTCCTCGCCTCGAACCCAGGAACGGTTGAGGAAATGCAAAATTCCGTTCCGACGCCCGCGACTACGCCGGTGATTGCGGTGCCCACTACGGCAGGCACCGGGTCCGAAACAAACAACGCTTGTGTGATCACGAACACCCGGCTTGGGCGCAAGACCTACGTTTTACATCCGAGCATTACCCCTGTGTTTTCTGTGTTAGATCCGGATCTCACGATCGGTCTGCCGACCTACCCCACCGCCACCTGTGGCTTCGACGTGCTCACCCACGCGGTGGAGGCCTTTGTTTCGGTTCGCGCAAATGCCTACTCCGATGCCATAGCGCTAGAAGCTATTCGCAAGGTCGCGGGGAATCTGCGAAAAGTCGTGACCGACGGTCAAGATATCGAGGCTCGCTCGCAAATGTTGCTTGGGTCTGCCATGGCCGCGCAGGCGTTTAACGTGGCTGGCCTGGGCTCAGCGCATGGTACCGGGCACGCTATTTCAGCGAGGCTCAATGCCGCCCACGGGCAAACCCTCGCGACGATGTTGCCCCATGTCATGGAGTACAACATGTCGGTTCGGGAGGAAAAGTACGCCGAGGTCGCTCGGATCCTTGCCCCTTCAGGCGCCGCAACGGGTGTCGGAGCGATTGATGCAGTGTTGCAGCTGCGGAGTGACATTGGCATCGACCGTTCGATCACCGAGTTAGGCGGAGAAGGCGATCTGCTCAACACCCTAATGGAGGATGCGATGGCTGACCCGGTCAACTGGACCAACCCTCGAACGGTGGACCAGGCGGGCTTCGAAGCGATGTACAGTGCGGCCTGGTAATACCGATAAGGTTTAGGGCGTTCGAGCGCAGCGGTGCGGGTCGATTCGGCCTGCCCTCGGCGCTCGATCCCTAATTCATCACCCCTATTGAAGCTCCTGCCGCTCTCCTCCCCTACCCGCAGCGGACACTGCTTTAACTTCTCAGCTCTCCTTTCCCGCACTGAAACTACGCCTTACAGAGCGCTCCTCCCGTCATGCCGCTGAGCACTCTAATTTCGCTGTCCGCTGCCGGACGCGCTAGCCTGCATCCATGCAAATCGCTGGCCCTCATCCCTGAGCGCTGCAAATCGCTGGAGACCCCGATGACCGAACTCAGTCCTATTGCAAACGCAATTCGCCACTACAAGCTCAATGCCGACGGTGGCTATGAGGAATGGTCAAAGGTTCCCTGTACGCCAGCCTATCGGATGCATGTCCCTTCTCAGGGGTTTGACGTTCAAGGGGCTGCCGAGGTTGAAGAGGTAATCTTTGGCTGGCTTTCCGAACAAGGCGCCAAGCAGACGCTTCTTGATATCGTAGAACTGGGCGAAAACGTGACTTGTTTCCTCAAAATTGAGAACGCCGACGGGACCGAGATCTCTATGACCGAGGTCTTTCAGATCGTTGACGGCGCTGTCAACGAAATCTGGGCTCTATGAACAGTCCGTTCGCTAAGCACGTCCTGGGCGACGGCTTCCCCTTCCTTATGGCAGGCTCACGCTCAAATTGATGGATTCGTCCAATCCCAAGGGGGACTTATGTCTTCGACCCAAATAAACGTTTTTTACGAGCTTCAGGTGGCAGACGGAAAAGCAGATGAATTGCGCGAAATCGCTGCGCAGATGGTCACCTTCAACCGGCAAGGGGAGCCCGGGACTCTCGTTTACAACATCTACCTCAGCGAAGATCAAAAGCTCCTTACTTATTGGGAAACCCACGCCGATAGCGAGGCCATGCTCTTTCACGCGGAGCGATTCGCAACCGGAGAATTCATCTCTGAGGTTGTCAGCCGAACTGAGGGCGCTCGCCTCTGTTTATACGGCGAGGTCTCATCGGAACTGCGTCAATGGGCGACGGATAATGGATTTGAAGTTGAGTACGCGAATTACCTTGCTGGATTCGTTCGATAAGCCAGGGTCTGCAGAGACAAAAACGAACCTGCGGCATCGCCCTCACGGCTTAGCTTCGGAGCGCTTAAAGGCGCCATGGCCCTAGCAGCAATGAGCCTTCAGGAGGTAAGCCAAGAATTTTATGACTCATCATCGCTTAATATATGGCACGTTGATGCCAGGGGAAATTAACGCCGGGTTCCGTGAGCCTTTAAAAGGATCCTGGCAACGGGGACGCGTTCAGGGAGCACTTACCCCTCAAGGCTGGGGCGCCGCCCAGGGCTTCCCCGCACTCGTCCCCAGCGACGCCACAACGCTGGTTCCGGGCTTCGTTCTTGAAGCAGAAGCCCTGTCGGAATTTTGGCAACAGTTGGACACCTTCGAGGGGGAAGAGTACGAGCGCCGCCTGACAACGGTCGAGCTCGATGGCGGACAATCGGTCTCTGCCTACGCCTACTTTGGCAAAGTTAATGGCAAGTTTTGAGACCGAGATCACCGGAGTGCTTCTCTGCGGAGGGCAAGGCCGCAGACTGGGGCATCAAAACAAGCCGCTGCTGGAAAAGGATGGGCGGGCCATGTTTCGGCAGATACTCGACGCTCACCGTTCGCACCTTTTAGCTTGGCTCGTCTCGGCAAATCGTGATCTCGACCTTTACCGGACCGCCGGGCACCGGGTCATTGCCGATGCCGCGGGAAGCGTGGGCCCTCTAAGCGGCATTGCAACTGCTGCGACTCAAGCGGACACGCCGTGGCTTTACGTTTTGGCCGGAGATTCACCTCAGCTAGATCCCTCAATTCTTACCCTCCTGGCAAAACACAGGGGTGGCCACAGCGCCCTTGTTGCTCAGAACGATAGGGACCCTCCTCGCTTTCCCCTGCTGGTCAAAACTGATGTTGCAGCAAGGCTAAGGGATAATCTTCTGGGTGGTTCCTTAAGCCTGGGAGGCTGGCTCGCCTCCATAGGCGCCCTGTCCATAAGCGTTCCCCCAACCTCCAGCCTAGGGACCAACGTCAATACCCCGGAGGACCTCGCCCGATGGCGAGCCCTGGAGAAAAGCCATGAAACTTAGAATCCTTGATGACAGCATTCGCCTACGCTTAGATCGGAGCGAAGTGGCCCGGGCTGGCCGTGGAGAGCTCATCGAAGGACGGACCCACTTCCCCGGAGGCCAGCACCTAAGCTATGTGCTGGAAGTCAGCGAACGAGGACCAGACGCGGAATTTCACGAGTCGTGCATTCGCCTTTTTTTCCCCCTAGAACGCGTTAAGGTGTGGAGCGAGGAGAACGCGGCTATAAGCCTTCGGGCGGAGGTGCAGGAAGCGGGGAAGAGCCCCCTAGCTCTGCTTGTAGAAAAAGATTTTGAGTGCCTTAACCCAAGGGAAGGTGAGGACAACTCGAATCGCTTTCCGAATCCTAAAAAACGTTAGACACGCGCAGGAGATCGACCATGGAGCAGGACATTCCCGTCTACGTACTCGCGAACTTTGTGGTGTCGGACAAGGATCAATACCGAGTCTACGAAAAAGGCCTCTTCCCAATCCTTAAGCGATTTGGCGGCCACCTAGTTACCTTTGACGACGCCACCGAAACCCTAGAGGGGCCCTCTCCGCGGCAAGGCCGCATGGTCATTCTCGGATTCCCTTCCGAAGCTCAGGCGCGTGCTTGGTGGGCCGACGAAGAGTATCAAGCGCTCTCCGAATACCGACGAGCTGGGACAACCCTAGATTTCATCACCCTTGTGAAAGGCCTTCCCCCTCGAAAGCCCTAGGCCGACCTACTGACAGATGAAGCCAGCCACCCTCGGAGGAGTATTCCATGAGCGCCGCGAATAGCTACTCAGTTTGCAGCATCTGCGATATCGGCTGTCAGCTTCGAAGCGAAGCAAAAGATGGCAAGGTTCAGCGAGTTATCGCTCACGATAATCCCTTGCTTGCAAAAAACATTTGCTACAAGGGGGTTGCGGCTCCGAGCATCCACAATCATCCCGACCGCTTGCGATCGCCTCTTAAGCGAGTAGGCGCCCGAGGCGATGACCAATGGGAAGAAATATCCTACGAGCAGGCGCTCCAAGAGATCGCTGAGAAACTCAAAAGCATCATCGGCCGCTTTGGCCCTGAAAGCTTCGCTGTTTCAACCTCAGGCTGGAATACGCAAGTCACCTACGGCGCCGACCGACGATTTATGAATCTTTTAGGGTCGCCCAATTGGATCAGCGGAGTGGCGCTCTGCGCAGGCAATACGGCCGCGGTCAATAAACTGACCTACGGTTGGTTTCCCATGGGGGACTTCAGCAACACCCAATGTATCGTGCTCTTTGGCCACAACCCGAAGAAGCATTCCTGGACGCCTATCTATAATCAGATCGAAGCCGCCCGCGCCCGCGGAGCCAAAGTCATCGTGCTGGATCCCCGCGTATCAGAGCAGGCTGAGGTCGCTGACCTGCACCTTAGATTGCGAGCCGGCACCGATGCCGCCATGTGCCTAGGCTGGCTAAAGGTCATTTTTGACGAAGAGCTCTACGACAAAGCCTTCGTCCGAGACTGGTGCACTGGTTTCGATGAGCTCAAGGCCCGGGTTGATGAATATCCCCTTGAGCGGGTGGAGGCCATCACTGGGGTGGACCGAACACTCATTGCTGAAGCTGCTCGCGTTTATGCCGGGGCCGACGGGGCGATTATTCCCTGGACTCCAATTACGGATATGCAGATCTCCTCTACCTCCGCCATTCGGTTGCATTCCATCCTTCGGGCGGTCACGGGGAATCTCGATGTGGTTGGTGGCGAGCTGCTGGGCGGATTTCATCAAGGCTATATTCCCGAAAGCGAACTGGCCCTGCACGAAGTGCTGCCCCTCGAACAGAAGAAAAAGCAACTCGGCTACGAAAGCCACCCGGTCTACACCTACCGCGTAGCCGAAATGCTTAAGGAACCAACGGAGCGGGTGTGGGGCTACCCCTATGCGGACCTCGTGATGGGTTGCCACATGGCGAACCCTTCAGAGGTGTTTCGTGCCATGGCGACGGAAAGGCCCTATCCCATCAAGGCCTTTTTTGCCCTCGGAAACAACGCGCTGATGAGCTATCCGAATCAGCACCAAATTCTCAAGGCAATGATGAATCAGGAATTGATCGTCGCCCACGAGATCTTTATGACCCCCACGGCGATGCTAGCGGACTACGTGCTTCCGGGGGATGTCTTTACCGAGCGCAACCACCTTGCCGATAGCTGGAGCTGGAGCCCAAGGCTAACGCTTTCGCAGAAGACAGCGGAGCCTGCCGAGGGCGTGAGCAGCAGCTACGACTTCTGGAAAGACCTCGCACAACACTTCGATTTCTCTGACCAATTTCCCTGGGCTTCGATCGAAGACTTGCTGGACCACAGACTCTCGCGATCGGGGCGGACCTTTAAGGAGTTCTCCGATACCGCTTTCATGGAGGTTCAGCCTCCAGAGTTTCGCAAGTACCGAAAAACCGGCTTTGCCACGCCCTCAGGCAAGGTCGAGCTTGCCTCTTCCATCCTCGCGGACCTCGGCTTTGACCCCCTTCCCTACTTCCGGGAAGGCCCTGCCCTCAGCAAGGATTACCCCTACGCGGTATTTTCTGGGGTTCGGGAAGATCCCTTCTTCCAAACAGGCCAGAGAAACATCCCGGAGCTTCGCGCCCGCTGCCCGCTACCGCAGATCTTTATCCACCCCGAGGATGCGGAGCGAGAGGGGCTTCATGACGGTGACTGGGTTGCCCTGGAGACGGCCTACGGGGAGGTCAGAGCTGAGCTGGCGATCAAGTCTGGCATGAAAGAAGGCCACCTCAGGGTCCCCCATGGATGGTGGTATCCCGAACTGCGAGGACAGGAGGCGCTCAGCGGAGCCTTCATTTCCAGCGATGCGGTGCTGTGTTCCGACGACGATGAGTTCCTTGACCTCGAGCAGGGGATACCTCACTTCAAGGGCTATCCCGGGCGGGTGAAAAAAATTGAAAAGCCGCATAATTTGAGCGCCAAGCCCTATGAGTGATTGTTCTTACTCTAATTGTCCCGGCCGCTTCTGAGTCAAACTGAGGAGGGGAAGCTTAGGAAGCGCGTCCCGCCTCCTCCTCTTCGTCCGCAAAGTTTTCCGGCCATACCTTAATGCCGGACGGGTTTCGCCCCTCCCTTTTCCCTCGCGGCTCGGAAGCCAGTTGGTTAATCCCTATCCGCCGAAGCCAGGGGTTAGATAAACTTTCCCTAGAAGAGCACAGGGCTTAACTAGAACTTTCTGCCATCATGGAGTAGCAAAAGGCCTTTGGGCGAAGCATTCGCGATGCCTCTACTTGAATCACAAAGATTGGGTTAGTTCTTCCTTGAAGAACTGCGACGGTCGTCGGTAGCTGCAGCGTAATGCTCTACGAAGACACCTGTTAATTGGAATGGCGTAGCAGGTCGATGGGACGCTATGGTCAGCTGTACGACCAGTCGCTTGGGCTCGCTTCCACCACCAGAAGTTAATTAAGCAGTAGGTTTATCTTGGAGCATCGTTTTGTGGGCAACGAACTAAGCCACTTTCGGGGCAAACGAGCACTGGTGACCGGTGCGGGAGATGGTATTGGCGAAATGCTGGCCAAGAATCTTGCAGTTGCGGGGTTGTCGGTCGTGGTCCAGGACATCCGTATTGAGGCGGCCGAGCGAGTCGCCAGTGAGATCGGTGATGCTGCAACGCCCCTAGCATTTGATGTCTCAGACCGCGAAGCGTGCATGACAGCAGCGGAGGAGCTTGCTACGGAGGGCCCTTTGAACCTGCTATGGGTCAATGCAGGGGTTGGCGTTGGCGCCTCCATCCTCAAAGGGCGGCCTAGCGCCATTGAGTGGGCTATCGGCGTAAACGTCTTGGGCGCCGTTTGGACCACCCAAGCTTTCGTCCCTTTGATGGCAAGCGCGACTGGCCCAAGACACGTTGGCTTCACGGCATCGTCTGCTGCCTTAAGAAAGGCTGAGGGCGCACATCCGCTCTACGCCACGAGTAAGCACGCAACATTTGCTTTCGCAGAATCTCTCAGTGGCGAGTTGGCAAATGAGGGTATCGCCTCGACGATTTTGTGCCCTGGATTACTCAATACGAAAATTTGGGATGGAGCCAGGGCCAGACCGGAAAGATTCGGCGGCCCCCGATACGCTGACCCTGCCCTATCGAAGCAGTGGGATGAGGCCAAATCACCTCAGCTGATGTGGCCTGAGATCGCGCAAACTATTGAAGGCGGTGGCGGCTACCTTACTTGCGCAACAGACAACGGCGAGACTCGGCAAGCATTTAAAGTTCGAGCCGAGGCAATTGCCGCACGGATCGTACAAATTTAATCAGAGTTAAACCCTCGTTCGGGTCTAGAGCACTACAAGCGATCCGAATTCAGCCCGCTGGCTGGCTCGACGCCGCCAGCGGGCCAAACGCCTTACTCGGCCTCGTAGAAGGCACTTCCAAAGTAGGTGCGTGCGGGTCCGCAATTCCTGGTTTCTCGCAGGGCGCGCCATTCCGCTGACGCAAACATGCCGTTAGCCCCGAGCCCATCAAGGGATTCCCCCCAAGCTTCGACGTTGGGAAAAAATCTGGCGCTAATGAAAGCGCCCTGGAGCGCATCAGGAACACCGAATCCTGCCCACCACACGTGGGAAGAAGAACTGAACCCCAACTCAGCGACGCGAGCAGACCACGCGCTATTTACAGCCCGCATGGACGTTCTTGACGCTCCTTCCTTTAGACGGCATGTGCTGAACATCGCGAAGACCGGGCCTTCCGCATCGTCGTCGTCCCCACGATAGATAATTTCCCCACGATTAAGCATGCGCTGTCTGAAGGAAATGACCTTCTGAAACTTAGAGTCAAGGCGGCTTCCATTTTCAAGATAGTTTCGAAGCCCTTTCGCTATTGCGCTCGCATTTGGAGCGACTCCAATCCAAACACCATCATAATCATTTTCTATCGGGCCACTACCCTGGCTTACGAAGTGAGGTGTCAGAATATAAGCGCTGTACTGGGTATCGCCCTCTTCTGAAAGCTTCGCGAACTCTTCTTTCAGCGCCATCAAGTCATCCATGTTTTTTCCGGGCTGGAAAGAGAATGGAATGGCTTCAACTCGATAATCGGCAATGGGATCATGCGGCGCTGCGACAGCGGACAGCGTGCTAATGGCCACTAGCGCGGCGGAAGAAATTTTTAAAAGCTGTTTCATAAAATTGTCCTCAGTTATTCGTTTAGATGAAGCTTAGCCGCTCACCATTGAGGAGCATTTCTAAAATTTATGTCGGTCGTGACTTCTCGTTCCCTGGAAGACGACAGCCGGCGCAAACTGTAATTTGAGCTTCCGAGCTCTGTAAGAAACCTTCGAAAGTGCTAACGAATTCATGGCATATCCGCAAAGGACCCCAGTGACTAAAGGAGCTTGGCTGATATCAGCACCATGCAGGAGACCGATTAACAACTGACGAGAGACCGATATGAGACTGGCCGCTTTCCTCCTTCCCTTTTCCCTATTCCTTCGCGCCTGCGTAGGCAAAGATGTTCAGAACGGTAGCGACCCCGAAGTTGAGGAGCAGGTGAACCTCCTAACCCAGCACGGACCGTGGTTATGTGAGGGCATTGCGGGAGAAGGTCAAGATCAAATGCAATTCAGGTCGACACAAGTCTGGATAAAGACCGGCGACAGCGAAGCAACCACCTATATGCAAGCAGCCTTTGCAAACGCAATGGTCGAAATTTCAACCGCTGAGGTCGACTTCATGAAGATGGAGAAAGCCGGATCCATGACGCAATACCCACAGCTTTCCGAGTTCCGAGGCGCTAGGCTCCTTGAAAGCGCGAAAGAGAAGTTTGCTGTAGGGCGACAACGTACCGAAGAGGAAATTGATCGACGCGACTGCTCCGTTGCGCGCTACCTGGAAGAAGCCCTGAGCATGACCCCTGCCGGTCAGAAACGGCCCCGGACCCTTTATACAGAAAGCTAATTCCCAAAGAAGGGGAATGGGCGCGACTAAAGGCGTATTTGTGCCTCCGAGCAACCATCGATCGGAGGCTTGTCACGGAACGAAGATAGATGCGCAGGGCGCCGCAGCGTAGCGTGGTGGCCCCTGCAGCGAGATCGGCAAATGCGCATCGCCCCCGGCTTAAAAAAAATAGTGGTCGTGTTCCTCGTCCTTGTCACCCATCAGGTGGCTTCGGGCGCATGGGCCAAAGGCGAGCCGATTGGTGGCGACCCTCTCGATAGCGAGCCCCTCGATAGCGAGCCCCTCGATAGCGAGCCCCTCGATAGCGGGCCCTTCGATAGCGGGCCCCTCGAAGAAATCGTTGTTCGTGCCGAGGCGCCGCGCTTCACCCTGGACACGCCCCTAGATCCCCAGTTTGTTTATGACGCCGATGAAGTAGAGGCCTTTGCCGTCGATTCCCTTGAGGAGCTGGTTGAAGCGCTAGCCCCCAACTTGAGCAGCGGGCGGGGGCGGCAGCAGGGGCGCCCGGTTATCCTTTTGAACGGCCAGCGCATTGGCAGCTTCCGAGAAATCCGCAGATTTCCTCCCGAGGCCATCGAACGCATTGAGGTCTATCCCGAGGAAGTCGCCCTGCGCTACGGCTTCAGAGCGAACCAAAAAGTATTGAACCTCGTGCTCCGGGACCCTCTCTCCATCACCACGGTACGAGCCGAAGCCGGCGCCTCAACCGGAGGCGGTGCGCAGCGACACGAACTGGACGGCAGCCACTTGCGCATTGCTGACGCAAAGCGTTTGAACGTTGCTATGGAACTCGGTGAGGACGAGGCCCTCCGGGAAAGCGAGCGGCAAGTCATCGTCACTTCAGCCCTCGCGCCTGGCGCCATCGATCCCCGGCCCTATCGAACGCTGCTCCCGGAGCAGAACCGGGGTGCGCTGACCGTAAGCTATGCGCGAGGCTTAGGTGCGCAGGGAAACTTCGCCCTGGCTGCGGACTACCAGAAGCGGGACAGCTACGACAGCTTAGGCCCCCGCCTACCCCTTCCTTCAACCCTTAGCCTGGGCGAGCTGGCGTCACTTGGGCGCGACCAGTCCCGGGAGGACCTAGAGCTCAACGCCCGGCTCGCGGGGAACTGGGGTGGATGGCGCTACAGCTGGCTGAACCGCTATGGAAACGCTCGACGCTATCGCGAGACCGATCGGGACGGGGACTTCGATAGAGACGAGGATCGGAGTCGAAGCCGTAGCTTTGCCAGCGAGCTCTTCGTTCAAAAGCTCATCGCGGACCTTCCCCAGGGCGCAGTGCAAGGGAACGGAACGGTCCGATGGGAGCGGACCGAGCGGGAGGCCTTCGCGCAAAGCGCAGGCGTCGCCCGAGGCAATCAGCTGCAACGCGACCTGTTACAGGGCGCTTTCTCCCTGGACTATCCGCTCTTCGATGGGGACAGGGTGGGGGCTCTGGCCCTGAACGCAAATCTCGAGGTCGCGGACTACAGCGATGTGGGGACCCTTACGACGATCGGCGTCGGGACCAGCTGGCGCGGTCCCGGCGGCTTACGAATCAACAGTTCCTGGACCCGGGAAGAGGACGCACCGAGCCAAGAGCAGCTTGGGGAGCCCCTTGCTAAGGCGCCGAACCGGCGGCTCTTCGATTTTGAGACAGGCAGTTCGGCGAACGCACGGGTGCTCTCTGGCGGGAATCCGGCCCTAAGCGCCGAGGCGCGGGAAGTCCTTAGCCTAACCCTTCGCTTCGAACCGGAGGCGATCGAGGGCCTTGCGCTCAACGTTAACGCGGTCGAAAGCACAACGGACAAGCCCATCCAAAGCTTCCCAAGCCCTAGCCCGGAAATCCAAGGCGCCTTCCCCGACCGCTTCCTCCGCGATGCGACAGGTCGTCTCCTAGAGTTTGACGCGCGCCCGGTAAATCTAGATTCGGCCACGCGTCGCGAAGTGCGCTGGGGCTTGGACTATCGACGAAGCCTTCGCGCCAGGGGGGTTAGCGGGCGGAGCGAACGGCGCCTACCCGGTGGACGGGGGAGCCGAAACCGCCTCAACCTGGCACTTTTTCACACGCTGCGATTGCGCGATGAGCTTACGCTGGGGCCAGGCCTACCGGCACAGGACTATTTAGGCATTTCCAGCGGCACGCGAAGCGACGGCGGCGCCGAACACGAAGTAACGCTTCGGTTTCGACTCTATCAACAGGCCCTTTCGCTTCGACTTGATAGCCAGTGGCAAAGTGCCACCCGAAGCCTCCCGGGCTTTGCTGAGCGGCTTACCTACGCGGATCAAACGCGCATCAACCTGTCCCTCGCCTACCGCTTTTCGCAGGCATCGCCGTGGGTGAAATGTTTACCCTTTCTAAATCAAACGCGGGTGCGCCTATCCATCGATAACCTCTTCAACGACAAGCCAACGGTGCGAGACCTGGAGGCGCAAACCCCGCCGGGCCTTTCGGCCGACGAACTCGACCCCCGGGGACGCGCCTGGGAACTGAACGTTAGGAAACGGCTGTCCTAGGCCGCGAGGGGGGCGAGGCGAAACTGCTCCTTTCCCGCGACCCAAAGCTGCTCGACCCGCGCGTAGTCCGCGACCGCAGAGAAGGCGATGAGGTCAGCCTCCTTGCCCAGCTCGATACTTCCAAGGCGATCCGCAAGGCCCAGCATGCGTGCCGGATTGAGGGAAACGAGCTCAAAGCATCGGGAGGGCGCCACGTCTTGTTGGAGCAGTTTGACGACCGCCGCAAGCATGCTGGGAAGATGGTAGTCACTGCACAGCATATCCACTGCCTTAGCCTCAAGGGCCTCGGAACAGGCCAGGTTTCCGCAGTGAGAGCCCCCTCGAACCAGGTTCGGCGCGCCCATGCACACCCACATGCCAAGGGCCTTCGCACGCTTCGCGGCCGCCAGCGTTGTTGGCATTTCCGATAGGGTTGCCCCGCAGGCGAACGCTTCCTCTACGTGCGCCTCCGTTGTGTCGTCATGGCTGCCCAGGATGGCCTTGGTGCTAAGGCGTTCGCGGATGGCGTCCCGGAAATTGTGCTGGCCCCGCTCAGCGACCGCCTGCTCTAGAAGCGCTCGAGCCTGCTCTTCCGGTATCCCCTTCGATTCCGCGCGCTTCTTGACCAGATCCTCGAAACGGAACTGCCGTTGTCCGGGAATGCTTTCGTTGTACACCACAAGGCCCAGCCCCTCGAGCTCCGCCATGGCATCGAGCCACGAGAGAAGCGCCGGGGTATTGGGGTCCGTTCTAGCGTGAACGACGTGGCGGATCATCGCTTGGCGCCCAAGCCGTCCCAGGAATTGAGCGCGCTCGAGCGCATTCTCGAAGGAGCGGTGCGGATTATCTCGATTATCGGAAAAGCTGATCGCCGTCGCTAGGTAGGTGACGCCGCTCGCCGCCGCCCGTTGATCGAGGAAGTGGAACGCCGACTGGGCAGAGAACTCCGCGCTGGGCCGGGGCCTCAATTCTTTCTCGAGATAGTCCGAGTGAATATCCAGGCAGCCGGGGGTGAGCCAGGCCCCTCTTAAGTCCGATCCCGCACGGAACCGCCGGTTTCGCAGCACATCCACAATGACCCCATCATCAACCACCACCGTGCCGAGGCCGCTCCAGGCCGGGGTTACTACGATGGCATTGGTTAAAATATGGCTGTTATCCATTTCCCTAGGGCTCCGATCGGTGGGGCTTAAAGGCATTGAGAGAGACGTGATAGAGCTCTCCGCGAGCTTCGTCGGCAACGAGCAGGCGGTTGCTGTCCTCTCGGGAGAAACAAACGGCCTCGACCTGGTCGGCCTCAAAATCCAGCACGGAAATACGCCCTTGAAAAAAGGGTTCGGCGAGGGAAGCGCGCTCAAAAAGCCAAAGCCGGTCGTAGGTCGTGATGATAAGGCGCAGCCCGTCGGGGCTCGCGTCCGCCCCCGTGACCTTCCCACCAATGGGGAATTGGCCCTCTAAAATAAGCGGGATCACGGCATCGCTTGGCCCCTCCGGTAGACGGTAGAGGCGCGTGGCCGTATCGCTGCGATGCTTGGTCAGCACAAAAATATCCTGCTCCACCGTGAAGAGGGCCTCGGAGTCGTAATTGAAGTCGTCCTTAGGGGCGGGGAAGGCTTTTTGTTCTGGGTAGGAGAAGAACAGGCGCTCAAGATAGGTGGTGCGCCCCGCGAGGGGCGAAGGCTCGGGCACCGCATAGATCACCAGGTCCCGGCGGTCATTCCGATTGTTGCCGAAGTCCGGTATCAGCAGCCGGCCGGCGCCGTCGACGGCGATGTCTTCCCAATCCACGTTAATTGCGCCGCCAAGGAGAACCCCTGGCGTATCGCCATAGCGGCTGGCTTCAAAGGCCTCGCCCCGCTCACCAACGGGATAGACCCGAGGCTCGTCCCCCGAGTCATTAATCATCCAATAGAGCCCCGGCGTCGTGCGGCTACCCACGATGCCTGAGTTCTCCTTCCGCGGTCCCTCCGCCAGCGGAAATCCCCCTTCGAGAACGAGGGCACCCCAGCTCATGGGCGCAAGGCCGAGGCTCAGAAGAAAAAGCAATGCGCTGCGAAGCATGGGCTTAGCCCCAGACCGTTTGGATACTGAAGACCTTGCCCGGGCGCCGTGACTAACCGATGAATGAATGGAGAAAAGGCGCGCCGGCGCCGGAACAATGTCGTTCTTGTCTAGGCTTAGACGCCTTCCTGTGCCCACACGCTAGCGAGCGTCATAGACCGCCGCCCATGCTGCTTCTAAAAGGAGTGTGCCGTGTCCGAAACTCTCCCTCGCAGTGCTGCGATGCGACGCAATTTTTTGGCCCAGATCCTTCATGGGACCTTCGGGCAGGCCGGGCAGCGGCTCATTACCGCACCCACCTTCATGCCAGCGTTTCTGCTCGGCGTGCTTGGAAGCGAGTTCCTCGTCGGGTTGTGTCGCAGCCTTCAGGCCCTGAGCGCAGCCCTGTCCCCGACGCTGGCGGCTCACCTCCTCGGGCGGCGACAGCAGATTAAGAGCCTCGCTATCGGCATGGCCTTTCTGGCTCGGGTACCTCTCCTGCTCCTGGCCCTCCTCGCCGCCTTCGGCTCCGGCCCCCTTCTCGGCCTTTGGATTGGTGGGGTGCTGGTTCTCTTCGGCCTATGCCAGGGCGCCCAGCAGGTCGCCCTGAACCTCCTACGCGCCCGTACCATACGGCCCGGCCGCCGGGGCGCGGCCCTGGGCGCCCGCAACTTCTTCGGCGGGCTCGCCGCCATGGGCCTTGCCCTGTGGCTCGGTAGCCGAGGGGACAACAACAGCTATAGCCTTTTCTTCAGCCTCGCCTTTGGGCTCACGGCCCTCGGAGTGGCCAGCCTCCTCCTCACCCGGGAGGCGCCCCTGGCTCCCCAGGCTTCGGCACTCCAAAACCATCAACTTAAAGACACCCTGGGCGAAGTATGGCGCCTCACCCAATCCCCCTCGCCATTCCGCACGTTTTTGGGAAGTTACAGCTTCACCTGTACGGCTCGTATGGCGCTCCCCTTTTACATTCTGTTTTTAACCACCTCCGGAAACGCAGCCGCAGCACCCGACGCAGAACTGATTGGCCTATTAAGTGCGATATGGATTGGCGCGGCCGTACTCTCCCGGCTACCCCTCGGGCTGCTTGCAGACGCCATTGGCGGCGTAAGGGTTTATCGCCTCGGTATCGGTGCCTGGTTCGTGGGGAACGGCGTTTTTCTAGCCATGAGCCTTGGAATGCCCAAGAGCCTCACGGCGGTGGTCATCGGCCTTGCCATTCTCGGGGTCGGGAGCGCGGCCACGGAACTCACCGCACAAAACTTGGTACTCGAGCTCGGGGCGAACGATGCCGCGCCCCAGCGGCTCTCGGCGACCACCACCGTTGCCCAGTTTCTCGTCGCGCTTAGCCAAGTGCTCGGCGGAGCGATCCTTCAATATGCCGGCTTCCTCGCGCTTGCGGGTACCGCCGGACTCCTGCTTTTTTTGGCCTTGCTCCGTGCGGGCCACCTTTCTACCCCCTCACGGGGGCCCTGACCGCGAGAGCCGTAACCATGACTGGACGTTTAGAAAACCAGCCCCTTCCCCCGGGGTATCGTTATTTCGCCCGCTACGATGAGCATAATCGGGCCCTAGCGGAGAACGCCAAGGCCGAACCGAGGGTAGATCCCACCGGGGGCGTTCGCGACAGCATTCTCGGGCCCTACACGCGCGTGGGCGCTCGTACCACCTTGGCGGAAACCTACTTCGGCCGCTACAGCTATATCGTGAGCGACAGCTCCGCCATCTACTCCCACATCGGAAACTTTTGCTCCATCGCTCGAGACGTGCGGATTAATCCCGGGAATCACCCCATGGATCGTGCAGCCCAGCACCACTTCAGCTATCGGCCCACGGGCTACGACATGGCGGAGGAAGACGACCACGGTTTCTTCGAGTGGCGACGCCAGGATCAGGTCACCCTCGGCCACGATGTTTGGATCGGCCACGGCGCCACCGTGCTCGCGGGGGTGTCCGTGGGCACGGGCTCTGTTATCGCAGCGGGCGCCGTGGTCAGCAAGGATGTTCCGCCCTACACGATTGTGGGCGGGGTCCCTGCTCGCCCGATCCGCCCCCGCTTTCCTGAGGCCGTTCAGGAAAGGCTCCTGCGCCTGGCCTGGTGGGATTGGCCTCATGAGATTCTTAAGGCGCGCCTTGGCGACTTTCAAAGCCTGAGTGTTGAGGCGTTCCTGGAGAAATACGAGGCCTAGAGGGGAACACCTGTGAGGCGCGCTACGGCCCGCCGGAAGGCGACTACGCCCTCCCCTAGCGTTCCATCATTGTAGACCGACACAACGTCCGGGCCGGAAACGGCAAAGGCGCGGGCGCGGGCCAGACGGGCCGCCAGGTCGCGCTCTTCCTCCCGGCCCCGGGCGCGGAGGCGCCGGGCGAGGGTTGCCTCGTTGGCCGTCACCAGGATCACCCCGCAAGGCTGCAGAAGATCGCGGGCTGCGGGGATGACGGCGCGAGACACATTGGCAACCACGTGCGTTCCCTGCGCAAGGAAACGCTCGTAGTGCCGAGGAATGGCGTAGCTGAGGCCGTGGGCGTCCCAGGCAAGCAAGTAGGTGCCAAGGCGTCGCCGCTCCTTGAAGGCTTCAACGCCGACGGCCTCGTGCGCTTCCCCACCGGCATGCTCGGGCCGAGTGATCTCCCGCCGCGCGAACTCAAAGGACGACGCAGCCGCGCTCCCCAAACCCGCCCGAAAGCCTTCAAGGAGGGTGTCCTTCCCTGCCCCGGAAGGCCCGACCACCATCAGGAAGATGCCTCTAGACGCCACGCAGGGGCGCCCAATGCACCAGGCGAAAGGGGGCCTCACGATGCGCTTGGTGATAGAGCCCGAGGCCATCGAACGCCACGGGCGCCGCCAACGCGGCGGAGAAATGGGCCCGCAGCACAGCCAAGATCGGCGCGGGGCGCAGGGCGGACGCCAGCGGGCCCGTGAGGGTCATGTGAAAACGAAAGAATTCCCGAACGTAGGGGTAGCCCCAGGCCTGTAGATAACCCTCCTGTGCGTCCGTCAGCCCCGCACGGCGGCGGCGCGCAAGGTCCGCGTCCCCCAGGGGCGCCCGAAAAGGCTCAAAGGCTTCGAGGGTGGCCTCATGAAGGGTGCGCAGTGCCGCACCGGCCCCCGTCGGGCGTAAGGCAATAAAGCGCCCCAAGCTGGCGACCTCAAGGTGTTCCTCGAAGGGGACAAGGCGATCGGCCAGGGCATCGAGCGCCGCGGAGAGCTCTGCCTCCCCGACGCCCGCTGCCGGCTCGAAGGGGGCCCGAAGGGTGGCGTGAAAACCGTAACCCCGGGGCGCAGCGGTGAGCGCTTCCAAATCCAACAGCGCCAGCGACGGAAACTCGGATCGGGGCAGTTCTCGATCCCGGTAGGCATCCCGGCCTAACCAGGCCGATCCAAGGTGCCAAAGGGCGCCCTCAGGATTCGGCGCGTAGTAGACAGCAAAGCGCTCGGACATCAGGCAACTCGCTCCCCCCGGACCCAGGTCTCTCGAAGCTGGGGGAGCTGCCCCCCAAGCAATCGCAGGCGAAGAAAATCGGCCCGCCGCCCGACCTCAATGCGACCCCGATCGAAGAGCCGGGTCATCTCCGCCGGCCGCCCAGCCAGGACTTCCGCAATCTCCCACAGAGGCCAGGAAAAGGGCGGATTCAAGAGCACGGCAACGGACTTCAGCATCGCCATCGGCATATAGTCGGAGCATACCCCATCCAACACCCCAAGCTCGGCGGCCCGCCCGGCGCCGAGGTTTCCAGAGTGAGAGCGTCCCCGCACAAGATTGGGGGCGCCAAAGAGGCTCGCCATGCCCTGTCGCTTCGCCGCCAGCGCCGCCCCTTCGCAAACCGGAAACTCAGCGATGGTGCAGCCAATCCTCTTTCCGAAGGCGACCCCCCTGGCGCTGTCATCGTCATGGGAGGCCAGGGGCACGCCATACTGGGCAGCCAGCGTGGCGACGGCCTCTCTCCGCGCTTGGGCACCCTCGAGGTCGTGGGCGGCGGCCAGCGCCTCAAGGCGGGCTCTCATCGCATCAAGCTCTCCCCCTTCGGCCTTCCAGAGGCGTCGGGCTTGCCCTTCGAGATCCCGGTACTGACCTTGACCTGGCGTATGGTCCATAACGCTGAGGAGCTGCAGAAGCGGATGGTCCAGATGCGGGGTCAGCTGCGCCTCAATACCCGGACCGGACACCTCGCATCGCAAATGAAGGCGATGATCGGCGCGCAAAAGCCCTAATTCGCCCGCCTCCTGGAGGCCCGCAAGCATCTCCGGCAGGGCCGCCCCCCGATCAAGTCCATCCTTGTGGCCGTGAAGGCTAATAGAATCAAAAACCGTGGTAATGCCCGCCGTTGCTACCTGCCCATCATGGGACGCTGCGGCAGCGACGGCATCCCAGGTCACGCCGTGGCGAGGCATAAAGTGTTTCTCGAGATTATCCGTGTGCACGTCGACAAACCCGGGGAATACATAATCGCCGCCCCAGCACTCCACCCGATCCGCCACCCCGCCATCGAGGCTCAAAATGTGATCATCTTCTAGGAGGAGGCTGGCGTCCCGGAGTACCGCCTCGGGCGTAACGAGATGCACCTGCGTAATGAGCGTTCTCATGGCTAAGCCGCCTTAAAGGCCTCCACTTCGAACAGCTCCGTGGCCACCTGATCCCGCACATCTAGATCATGGAAGATCCCCAGCATGGCCACCCCCGCGGCCAGGGACTCGCGAATAAGTTCCACCACCGTCTCTCGATTAGCGGCATCGAGGGAAGCCGTGGGCTCGTCTAACAGCAAGATGGGACGCTCGCTCACAAAGCTCCGGGCAATGTTCACGCGCTGCTGCTCCCCCCCAGAAAAAGTCGCCGGGGGCAAGGACCAAAGCCGCTCAGGCAAGCGCAGCTGCCGGAGCAACCTTACGGCGCGGGCCTCGGCCTCGTCTTCCTCTACGCCTAATTCAAGAAGCGGTGTTAGGACCAGCTTGAGGGTGGAGATGCGTGGAATCACACGGAGAAATTGGCTGACGTAGCCGAGACTTTCACGACGAATGTCGAGAAGCGTGCGGGGATTCACTTCAAGCAAGTTCACCATCGCGCCCCGGTGCGCCACGTGAACGTTACCCCGGGAAGGGGTGTAATTTCCGTAGATGGTCCGAATCAAGGTGGATTTACCCACGCCTGACACCCCCGCGAGCACCACGCACTGTCCGGCCCGCACAGTCAAAGCAAGATCCTGGAAAACCGGGATTTCCGTCGGCGTTTCGCCCTGATTGTAGAGGGTAAAGGTCTTCCCCAGACCCTCGACACGCACGCGCTCATCCTGCATCGCATTCATCTTTGCGTCTCTCTTTGTCAGAGCTGGAGAACGGCCGATACCAGCAGTTGGGTATAAGGGTGTTGAGGATCATCAAGCACCTGGTCAGTCAGCCCCGATTCCACAACGAAGCCTTGCCTCATCACGAGCAAGCGATCCGCGAGAAGGCGGGCCACGCCGAGGTCGTGAGTGACGATAATGGCCGCCAGACCGAGGCGACGGACCAGCTCCCTCAGCAAATCGAGGAGGCGTGCCTGCACGGATACGTCCAACCCTCCCGTCGGCTCATCCATGAAGACCAGGCGGGGTTGGTGAACGAGGTTCCGCGCGATTTGAATCCGCTGCTGCATGCCGCCGGAAAAGGTTCGGGGATTGTCATCCATCCGGTTAAGGTCGAGCTCCACCCGATCTAGCCAGGTGCTTACCTCCCCGCGCATGTTGCCGTAGTGCCGGTTTCCCAGGTTCATGA
>JADHNT010000127.1 GCA_016779385.1 Pseudomonadales bacterium | reverse complement strand
TCTCCTCGGCACCATCTTTTTTGATTGAGTAGTCCCTTAAGCGCCGTGCGTGACCCCTATGGTCGCGCTGGACGCGGCGCCACCCCGGGGAGGCGCCCATGGCTAAGCTCTACTTCCTCCCCCGCGTAGCCCTCAAAGCCCAAGATGCGCTCTTGCCCCTGGCCTGGCGCCTCGAGGCGTGGGTGGTGCGCTGGACCTTTCGCCGGCTGCGTCGTTTGCCCCTGCCCACTGCGCAGGCAACGGCGGCACGATGGTTTCAGCGCCTTGGGCCGCGCACCCCGGTCGCGACTAAGCTGCTTCGGAATCTGGCCATTCTCCACCCGGAGGCGCCCCTTAGCGCCCTGAAGGGGGAGGCTCGGGAGAGCTTCGCCGCCCTTGGCGAGGCCGTGGCGGAGCTGGCCCATAGCGATGCCATCAGTGAAAACCCCGACCAGTTCTGTGAATTTGTGGTGGACCCCGCGGCCAAGGCGGTGCTGTCGGATCCTAAGGCGCCGGCGGTGCTGATTACGGCCCATATTGGCCCCTGGACCTTCACCAACCTGATTGCGGCCTGGGGCCGCTTTCCCCTATCCATTCTGTATGCGCCGGAGTCAAACCCGGGGGTGCGGGATGAGTTTCTGCGGCTCCGGGGCGCCCTACCCGTTACCCTGATCCCCCGAGATAACAGTATGCGTGGCTTGCTGAAGGCCCTGGGGAAGGGGGAGAAAGTGGGCCTTGCCTCCGATGTGCGTCTCGATAGCGGCGACCCCCTCCCCTTCTTCGGCCATCCCATGCTCACCAACACGGTGCCTGGGCGCCTCGCGCTGCGCGCGGGGTGCCCCCTAATTCCCATTCGGGCCGAGCGCCTGAAGTGGGGGCGCTTTCGCATTCATGCGGAAGCACCGCTCGACCCGGGGCCCGAAGACCAGCCCCTGGAAGACCGGGTGCAGCACCTGGCCCGGCAGGTGCTAGGCACCTATGAGCGCTGGATTCGGGAGGCGCCCGCGCAGTGGATGGCCATGGCTCGGCGCTGGCCAAAGGCCCTAGAGCTTGAGGCCTATCAACGGGCCGAGGCCCGGGATCACGCCCCGTGAAGCTGATCTTCGCCGAGCGCCTCGGGCCCTTGCTTGAGCGTAACCCTGGGGTGCTGCGGACCGTCTGGCGCGTCGAGGCGTTGCTGGTGCGGGGCCTGATTACGCTCTTTAGAGCCCTGGGGCCAGAGCGCAGCGCGGCCGTGGGGGCGTGGCTGCTGGCGCGCTTTGGCCCGAGGGCGCGGAAGAAGCAGCCCGTGGTTGCCGCCACGCTGCGTCGGGTCACGCCCGACCTCACGGAAGCGGAGCGCGCTCAGGTGCTTCGAGCCAGCTGGGAAAGCACCGGCGCCGTGTTCGCCGAATATGCTCACCTTGAGGCCCTCGCCTCTACGGAGCGTCTTACCCTAAACGATGAGGCAGACCTGCCCGGCCTTTTGGCGGCGAAGCGGGGGATCATTTTCGTGGGGGCCCACTACGGGAACTGGGAAGTGCTCGCCATGGCGGCCAGCCGGGCGGGTTGCCCCATGATGGCGGTCTATGCACCGTTGCAGAATCCCTACCTCGATGCCCTCCTCTGCGCGGCGCGGGCCGGCTTCGGCGCGGAAACCGTGCCCCGGGGGGCGCCCCTTCGGCCCATGCTGCGCCACCTGCGCGGGGGTGGGGCTACGGGGCTGCTCATGGATATTCGCGTGCCCGATGGCGTTCCGGTTTCCTTCTTCGGGGCCCCCACCACCTTCTCCGCGACGCCGGGGCGCCTGGCGCAGCGTACGGGGGCAGCGATCGTGCCCCTTTGGGCCGAGCGCACCGCCCCAGCCCGCTACTGCGTGACCTTCGAAGCGCCTCTTTTCGTGGGTAGCGATGAGCAATCGGTGATCAAGGTCACGGAAGCCCTGACCGCGCGCTGCGAAGCTTGGGTCCGCCACGATCCTAGCCAGTGGCTCTTGGCAAACCGCCGCTGGGACAAGGCGACCCTCGCGACCTTCTAGGGCGCGCCCTTCCTTCTACCCGCGGACGAGAGTAACGTGCGGCGCAACAGCAGGAGAGACCGGATCTGTGAGTACGCTCGTCGTTGTTCTTTTGGCCCTGGCCGTGGCGGCCATCCTGGCGCTGCGCTGGTTCGAAGGGCTGCCGAATAAAAAGAAGAAGAAGTGGTTTACGAAATCCGTGAACCGCTATTTTCTGTTGCTTGAGAACCTGGGGCTGCTGCGACGCACGGCGGCCTACGATCGGGACTATCACCGCCAGTATCCGGGACTGGATAGGCTCGAGGCGAACTACGCCGATGTGCGGGAAGAGTGCCTGGCGCTTTTGGGCATCAAGGATCAGCTGACGGACATGACTGCCCTGGGGGCCGGCTATACCAATGGGGGGATTCACACCGCCCAGTGGAAAGCCTTTATGTTCAAGTCGGGTAACCGCTTTATTGAAGAAAATTGCGTGCAGGCGCCGAAAACGACGGCTCTGCTCCGGGGCATTCCGGGCATGGAGACGGCCTTCTTCTCCATCCTAGATCCTCGGCAATACATCACGCCCCACTGGGGTTATTACAAGGGCTACATGCGCTATCACCTCGGGGTGATCATCCCTGACAACAACGCAGAGCAAAAATGCTGGCTGCGGGTGAACGATAACCGTGCGCAGAACGCCCTCAAAGATAAGGATCAGATCGCTTTTGGTGAAAAATATCATTGGCACGATGGGGAAGGGATCGTCTTCGACGATAACTATCTCCACGATGCCTCTAACGAGTCGGACCAGGTTCGCGTGGTCCTCTGGCTCGATCTTCGGCGCAAGATGCCTTTCTATGCGTCCCTCTTTAATCGCTTCGTGCTTTGGCTCGCGGGCCGGGACAAGTCCGTGGAGAAGATCCGCAAGAAAGCGACCGTTAATGCCTAGGGTGCCGCGCGGCCACGGAGGTGATCGTGGCCAAAGGTAAGACGCCGCGCAGCCCGACGCCGAAGGATCCCCAGGCCGAGCGCGAAGCGGAACGCTACGCCGACCCCATCGCCAGTCGAGAGCTCATCCTGGACACGCTGGGGGAGGCCCGCCGCCCCCTCACGCAGGAAGCCATTGCCGCCGTCCTGGCGCTTCAGGGCCCGGGCCCCTTAGAAGCGCTCCGGCGGCGCCTGCGGGCCATGTGCCGGGACGGGCAGCTCATGGTGGATCGCCGAGGGCGCTACATCGTGGCGGAGAAGCTCGCCATGGTGCGGGGCAAGATCGCGGCCCACCGCGATGGCTTTGCTTGGCTGCTGCCCCAGGACGGTAGCGCCGACGTTTACTTACACGACCGCGCCCTAGGCTCGGCCATGGACGGGGATGAAGTGCTCGTGCGCATCACGGGCACGCGCCGGGATGGCAAGCCCGAGGGCGCCGTCGCCGAGATTCTCGAGCGTGCCCACGAGGCGCTGGTGGGCCAATTCTTTGATAGCGGGGGCGTGGGGGTGGTTCACCCCGCCCATCCGCGGATTCATGGGGAGTTCCTCGTGCGTCCCGGCGGGCCCCTAAGCCCGGCCTCGGGCAGCTGGGTTCGCCTGCGCTTGACCACCTATCCCCAGGGCCGTAGCCCGGGCTGGGGTGAGGTGGAGGCGGTGCTCGCGCCTCCAGGGGATCTCAACTACGAGGGGCAGCTGGCCGTGGTGCTCGGGGCCCATGATTTGCAGGAAGACTGGCCCGCGGCGGTGGAAAAGCAGGTGGCACGGCTTCCCAAGCAGGTGCCCAAGGCGGCGATTGCCGGCCGAGTGGATCTGCGCAGCACGCCCCTCTTCACCATCGACGGGGAGGACGCCAAGGACTTTGACGACGCGGTCTTCGCCGAGCCCCGGGGCCGCACGGGATGGCGCCTGCTCGTGGCCATCGCCGACGTCAGCCATTACGTCCAACCGGGCAGCCCCCTGGACGAGAGCGCCCAGGCCCGGGGCACGAGCGTCTACTTCCCCGGTCGGGTGATTCCCATGCTCCCCGAGCCCCTCTCCAATGGCCTGTGCTCCCTCATGCCCAAGGTGGATCGGCTAGCCATGGTCTGCGAGATGAACATCAGCGCGGCCGGGCGGGTGACGGGCTATCGTTTCTTCGAGGCGGTGATTCGCTCCGCGGCTCGGCTCACCTACACCCAGGTGGGGGCCTTCTTCGAAGACCAGGATGGGGGGCGCGATCCCTCCCCCGCGCTGGTGTCTCTGGCGCCCCAGCTCCGGTCCCTGCGCGCCCTCTACAACGCCCTCTGGACGGAGCGGGAGCAGCGCGGCGCCCTTGATTTCAGCGGGACGGAAGCGCGCATCGTGCTCGACGAGGCCGGGCGCGTGGCCGATGTGGCGCCGGTCACTCGTAACGACGCACACCGGCTCATTGAAGCCTGCATGATCACGGCGAACAGCTGTGCGGCGCGGCTGCTAAGCAAGGCCAAGGTGCCCACGCTCTACCGGAATCATGCCCCTCCCGGGCCTGGGGGGCTCGAGAGCCTTTCGGCCTACCTGGGGAATCTGGGCATTGAGTTTGCCGTCCCCGACCCCATTACGCCGAAGGCCCTGCAGGGGCTATTGGAGCGCCTCGCTGCCAAGGCCGAAACCCAGCCCCTCGAGACCATGGTGCTGCGGTCCCTGTCCCAGGCCGATTATGGTCCCGAGCGCATTGGCCACTTCGGGCTGGCGCTTAGCCACTATGCCCATTTCACCTCGCCCATTCGCCGATACCCGGATCTTTTGGTGCATCGCGCGCTGCGCGCCCTCTTGCACAGCGATCGGGATCTTCCGGAGCTCCACCGGGTGCCTGGTATGGCGCCCGGGGATTTTGCCGAGCTCTATCCTTACGACGTGCCCACTATGCTGAGCTTGGGGGCGTCCCTGTCCCTCCGGGAGCGGGGCGCCGACGCCGCGGCCTACGATTTCGAGGCCTGGCTGAAGTGCGAATACGCCAAGGATCATCTCGATACGGTGATGGCGGGCACGGTGACCGCGGTGACCCACTTTGGGCTTTTCGTCACCCTCGACGATCTCCGCCTGGCCGGTCTTCTGCACGTGACTCAGCTTCCCGACGACTACTACC
>JADHNT010000126.1 GCA_016779385.1 Pseudomonadales bacterium | reverse complement strand
CCGTGGCGTAGTAGTGGGGTAAAAGCGCGACGCCCAGAACGCCCTTGGCGACTAGCGCGGCCAAGGCGAACTGAAGGTAGCGCAGATCGCCGCTTTCGGCGAAGACCAGGGCTGGGAGCCCGATGAAGGTGACGCCGCTGATGCTGGTGGCCACAATGGAGGCGGCCACGAGGGGCCAGCGCAGGCTGCGGTCCGCGAGGAAGTAGGCATCCCGGTGGGCGCGTCGGGGTCGGGCCCAGTGGCTCACCACTGTCACCCCCAGGAAGTAGGCGACGAGAACGGTGAGATCGAGGCCGTTCACGAGCGGGGGAGGCGCCGCCCCGCGCCTTCGCCGGGATAGACCCGGTGATTGGCGCCGGGGTGGGCGTAGCCGTTGATGAGCACGCGCCGCGGCGTTGTGCCCTCGTTAGGGCTGCTGCCGTGCACCGCAAAGGGCCCGAAGAACAGTACGTCCCCGGGCGCCCCTTCGATCAGCACCGTGCCCGGAGGGTCCTCCCCCGGGGCCATCGCTTCATCGTAGTTGAAGGGGGCGGCGCTCAAGCGCGCCCCCCGGGCCAGCCCCGTGGTGCGCCGGGGGAGAAACTTCAGGGCGCCGTTGCCCGGGCCCATAGGGTCCAAAAGTAGGATGGTCTGCACATAGCTGCCCTGGCCGTTGATGTCTTCCCAGGTCCCCGGCCCCTTATCCCGGTGCTGAATATCCTGGTGCCAGGCAAAGGACACCCCGTCCCCTGGCATCTTGAAGTGGGCCTGGCACAGCAGCTGATCGCAGTGGGGGCTGCCGAGGAGAGCGAGGGCCGGACTTAGGATCGCAGGGTCTTCGGCGATGGCTAGGAGCAGAGGCTCTGCGCCTCCAGCCCACACGATGCGCTCTACGCGAGGTGCTGCGGCCTCGCTGGACAGCACAAAATGGGCGCCGTCCTCGAGCCCGGTCACGCCTCGGCGCTGAGCCTTCGCATAGAGCCGATCAAAGGCCGCCCGAGCATCCTGAAGCGTCGCCTCGGGGATGGCCCCGCGGCGCAGAAAAAAGCCGTCGTCGGCGAAGGCCGCCCGTTCCTGCTCGGTCACTGTGCTCGGCGCCATGGGCCGCTCCCTCCGGTGAAAGCGGCGCTTAGTTTAGCGCGCCCGCGCCTTGCGTTGGCTCCCCCGGGCCGCCCGTGCACAATAGGAAAAAAGCCCACGTAGGACAGCCCATGAGCGAACATCCCGATACCTGGTCCCTGGCCAGCGCCGCCGTTTACCAAGCCCCGGACCCGGCCACGGGAGCCATCGCCCCGCCCATCCACTTGTCCTCGAGCTTTCAGTACGATGCCAAGATCTACCAAGAGGTGGTCGCCGGCGCCCGGGAAACGGTGAATATTTACGGCCGCTGCGGGAATCCCGGGGAACGGCTGTTCCAGGATCACCTCGCACGGATCGAGGGCGCCGATGCGGTGCTGGCCACGGCTTCGGGCATGGCCGCGGTGACCACGGCGATCTTCGGCCTGCTCAAGCAGGGCGACCATTTGATTTGCGACTGGACCACCTATAGCTCTACCCACGAGTTTCTTGCCCATCGGGCGCCGGACTTCGGCATCGAAACCACCTTCGTGGATATGGCCGACGAGGCCGCGGTGCGGGCAGCGCTAAAGCCCAGCACCAAGGCTCTCTATTTCGAAGCCATCGCCAACCCCACCATGAAGGTGGTGGCCATCGCGCCCTTAGCTGCGCTGGCGAAGGAGAAGGGCCTCGTGCTGCTCTGCGATAACACCTTCGCCAGCCCTGCCGTGCTGCGTCCCCTGGAGCATGGGGTGGATCTCGTCATCGAAAGTGCCAGCAAGTTCATTGGGGGGCACAACGACGTTATCGGCGGCGCCGTCGCTCTAAAAGCGGGGCGCCTTCCGGCGGATTTTCTCGATAAGCTGCGCTGGAACACCATGGTGAAGTGGGGCGCGCCCATCGCCCCCTTCAGCGCTTGGCTGCTCGATCGGGGGCTCCAAACCCTGCCCCTGCGGGTGGAGCGGCAGTGCGAGAACGCCGCGGCGCTTGCGGACTTTTTGGCGGATCATCCCGCGGTGAGTCGAGTTTGCTACCCCGGCCGCCCGGAGCACCCCCAGCACGCCGTGGCGAAGGCCCAGATGCCGCGCTTTGGGGCCATGCTGGCCTTCGACGTGGGCTCCGAGCCCCGGGCCCTGAAGGTGGTGACCGCGCTCAAGCTTGCCAGCTTCGCGGCCAGCCTCGGCGGCGTGCGCACCGTGACCCAGATCCCCGGCACCATGGCCTTCCTCGACATTCCGGAGGAAGAGCGGGCACGCATGGGCATTACGCCGGGCATGGTCCGCATCTCCGCCGGGATCGAAGCTATCGAGGATCTGAAAGCCGACTTCGCGGCGGCGCTGGCAACCCTCGAGGCCGCCGGGGCGTGAAGCTTCAGCGGTCCCTGGGGTTCTGGGATGTCTACGCCATCGCCCTGGGCCAGGTCATTGGGTCCGGCATCATGGTGCTCGTGGGCATTGGCATTGAGCTCACGGCCTACGCCATCCCCCTCGCCTTTCTTGTCTCCGCAGGCCTGTCCCTGCTGAAGCAGTGGCCCATCGCCTTTCTCGGGTCGGCCATGCCCGCCACTGGCGGGCTCTATGTCTACTGCAAGCGCCTCCTGGGGCCGCGCCTCGGCTTCTTTTACCTAGCGCTGCTCCTGATCACCCATATTCTGATCGCGCTCTTTGCTTTGGGCTTCGCCCAGTACGCGAAGGCCCTGTGGCCCGAGGTGCCCGAGCGGGGGGTGGCGGTGGCGATCCTGGCCCTGTTTTTCTTCGTGAACCTCTTCGGGGTGCGCCTCGCCGCCTTCCTTCAGCGCATCATGATTGTGGTGCTCGTGCTCGGGCTTCTGACCCTGCTCGTCTTTGGCTGGAGCCAGGTGCGCTTTGAGCCTTTCCTCGATCCGGCCCAGCTTTTCCCCCAGGGGCTTTACGGCTTCGCCCTGGCCTGCGTGATCCTGTCCTTCGCCACCGGGGGCGCGCAGTTCATCTCCGAGCTCGGGGGGGAGATGGCGAACCCGGAGCGGGATCTGCCCCGAGCCATGCTGGGCGCGACCCTGACCGCCGCCGTGCTCTTCACTCTTGTTTCCGTGGTGGCCGTGGGGGTGCTGCCTCTGGAGCAGACCGCGGGCAAGTCCCTCGCTGAGGTGGCGCGGGCCATCCTTCCCCCGCCCGTCTACCTCGCCTTCATCGTGGGCGCGGGGCTCTTTGCCCTGGCTACAAGCATCAACGCCACCTTTTCCTGGGCCACGAAGGCCGTGCTCATCGCCTGCGAGGATGGCTGGCTGCCGAAGTCCCTGGCCGTGGTGAATCCCCGCTTTGGAACTCCCCACCGCTTGCTCCTGGGTCTGTTCCTTCTGGGCGCCACGCCCATCGCCCTGGGTTGGGAGCTGCGCTACATCATTATGCTGGGGGGCGGGCTGGTGTTTATCTACGACACCTTGCCCCTGCTGGCGGCCTTCCTGTTGCCGAGGCGCTTGCCCGAGGTCTTTGCCGGTGCCGCCATGCGCCTCTCCGCCCCGCGCCTCCGGTTCCTGTCCTTGCTGGCCCTCGCCGTGGTGCTGGGGCAAGCGGCCCTGTCCTTCTCTGACGTGGATGCCGTGGGCTGGGCCCTGGTGCTGACCTACCTCGTGCTCGTGGGGCTTTATGTCCGACGAGGGGCGCCGGGCGCGCCCCTTAAATGAAATTCATTAGCTCCCTGGGCGCCCAAGCCGAAGGCTAAGGCTCTGTTTTTAAAAGCTCTCCTTCCCAAGACCAAGCGCCGAGATCGGGCATGACCCTGAGGAAAGCGCTTTCCATTGCCAAACGATAAAGATAGGCTGCACAAAGGGATGGGAAAGGTTAGGCCAGCGCTAAGGGCGTAACTGCGTACCACAGCGGGAAGTGAGGGGCCTGCTTTTATGACGGAAAAAGTCAAAATTGCCGTAGTTGGTGCGGGCCCGGGGGGGCTCAGCGCCGCCGCCCACGCCGCCGAGCTGGGCGTTCCCCACGTGCTCCTTGAGAAAACCGCGAAGCACGCCGACACCATCCAGAAGTATCAGAAAGGCAAGCACGTCATGGCCGAGCCCAACGTGCTACCCCTGCGCAGCCCCGTGCCCTTTGAGCAGGGCACCCGGGAGGTCATTCTCGACGGCTGGGCCGACGCTTTGGAAAAGCACGGCGTGGACGTGCGCTACGGCGCTGGGGTTAAGGCCATCGAGGGAGAGAAGGGCAACTTCCGCCTGACCCTCGAATCGGACGAGGTGGTCGAGGCGGAAACGATCATCCTAGGCATCGGCGTGCAGGGGAATCCCCGGAGACTCGGAGCTCCGGGGGACGACGCCGAGTTCGTGCAGTACCAGCTCGACGACCCCGACGAATATAAGGGCGAGTCCATCGTGGTGGTGGGCGCCGGCGATGCGGCCATTGAAAACGCCGTGGCCCTGTCCAAAAACAATGCCGTGGCCATCGTGAACCGGCGGGATGAATTCGCCCGGGCGAAGGATGGCAACATCGCGCTTATTCTGGCCGCCATTGAGGCCGGGGACGTCACCTGCTTCTACGGGACCAACGTGGCTCGGGTCGACACCGGAGATTTCAACGGCGCCCCGGGGCAGCTCGTACTGTCTACCCCCAACGGGGAAGTGCCCGTGCCCGTGCATCGCATCATTGCGCGCCTCGGCGCCGTGCCCCAACGGGGTCTCGTGGAAGCCTTTGGGGTGGAATTCCCCAGCAAGGATGCCAACGCCCTGCCGACCCTGTCTTCCCAGTACGAATGCAACGTGCCGGGTATGTACATTATCGGGGCCCTGGGCGGCTATCCCCTCATTAAGCAGGCCATGAACCAGGGCTATGAGGTTGTTGAGTACATCCTTGGCAACAAGATTAACCCTGCGGATCACCCCCTGCTGGAAGAAAAGTTCAAGGCCCTGCCCTACGACGAAGACGTCGACGGCATCCTCGCCATGATGCAAACGCGCATCCCCGTGTTCAGCGGAGTGAACCCGCTTATGTTCCGGGAGGTGATGCTCGATTCCTCCGTGCACGCGCCGGCGGAAGGGTCTGTCATCTTTGAGAAGAACGACTACACCAACACCTTCTACACGATCCTCGACGGCGAAGTGCAGATCGAGGTGGCCCCGGGGCTCACC
>JADHNT010000125.1 GCA_016779385.1 Pseudomonadales bacterium | reverse complement strand
CGATCCGGGCCCTCACCCCGGCTTCCCGCGGCGGACGTCCTTACGTGCTGCGCCTCGAGCGCGGGGATGATGGGTATGATGGGGTGATCTTCGATGAGCTTGGGGAGCGCCCCGTGGATCGCGAGACGGGAGAGCAGATTCTGACCGTGCTTCGCGAATTCGCGAGCTAGCCCATCGTGCTCAGCGTTGCGTCCCTTGGTAGCGGGAGCAAAGGCAATGCGACCCTAGTGCGCAGTGCCCAGGGCTGTATCCTCATCGACTGCGGCTTCAATTTTAGGCAGCTGAGCGCCCGCCTCGTGCCCGCGGGGCTCACCCCCGACGATCTCACCGCGGTGTTAGTCACCCATGAGCACGGCGACCACGCTAGCGGTATCGGTGTGCTGGCGCGACGCACCCGCGTGCCCGTCTATACCACCCGGGGCACCTGGCGCGGCATGAACCTCACCCCAGGGCCTAAGGATGGCTGCATTCGCGGCGAACATAGCTTTGACCTGGGGGACGTCACCGTGCGCGCGGTTACCGTGCCCCATGATGCTCGGGAGCCGGTGCAGTACTGCTTTCGCGCCGAGGATCAGCAGCTTGGGGTGCTCACGGACCTGGGGCATGTCAGCGCTCACGTGGTGGAGGCCTATAAGGGCTGCGATGGACTGCTTCTGGAGTTTAACCACGAACCTGAGCTGCTTGCGGAAGGCCCTTATCCCCCGATGCTCAAGCGCCGGGTCGGTGGTCCCTTTGGACACTTGGCTAACGCGCAAGCGGAGGGCTTGCTGGGGGCCCTGATGCCGGAGCGCCTGCAGTTTCTCCTCGCGGGGCACCTTTCGGCGCAGAACAATCGCAGGGAGCTCGTGGCCGAGGCGCTCGATCGCACCCTTCGCAGCGAGCGCACGACCATGCATATCGCCCAGCAGGATGGCTTTAGCGGCTGGTTTAGCCTGGGCTAGCCCCGTGGGCTTGAAGCGCTAGCTTTCTCGAGCGATGGGCTGAAGCGTCGCCGTAGCAATCGCTACGAGCCTATCCTCGAGCCCTTCCTGTTCGGCCCAAATCTCCGCCTGGGTAACCGCCGTGGTGCGCCCCGCCCGCAGCAGCTTCGCCTCTGCTCGCAGGTGCTGGGCTTGCGCCCCTCGGAGGAAGTTCACCTTGTATTCGATGGTCACGCTGGCCGGGCGAAGCGCAAGGTTGCAGGCAATGTCCGCCAGGGCGCCCACGACACCGCCGTGCGGATGACCAAGATCCTGCGTGAGCGGCGCGCTGACGGGCATGCGGAGCACGGCCTTACCGTCCCCGGCTTCCAGGACCCGGGCCCCTAGGGTAGCGACAAAGGGTGTTGCGCGATGAATGCGGTCAGTCAGCTCTTCTGGGGAAAGGGGCATGGCGCGGGTTCCAAAGATCGAAAACGACCGGAAGTTTAGCGAAGTTCCTGGGCCAGGCGCAGTTTCGCCGGTGCCGGGGAGCCGGTATGATCCCCCGCCTTGGAGAGGTGCCGGAGTGGTCGAACGGGCCTGACTCGAAATCAGGTGTGCGCGTAAGCGTACCGTGGGTTCGAATCCCACCCTCTCCGCCATCTGCCTGGGATAGCGCCCTTGGGCGATCCCAAGTCGTCAAGCTAATGATTTACGCGAGCGCATGGCGGATAACTGGAGGAAAGTGGTCGGTGAGGGGATTTGCCTTAGCGGCGATTGCTGGGTTCAAAGGTTACTTCGACTTCAGGGGTCGAGCCTCTCGATCCGAATTCTGGTACTTCATGGTGCTCTTCTTTGCGCTCTACCTGGTCGTCGCGATCATCGATGAGTTGTTCCTTAGCGCCACCCTCAATCTCCGGAACCTCCCCTTGGGACACTACCTGCCCTTGGGAATCGTCGACCCCGAGGTGGGTTTGCTGGTTCTCCTATATCGCCCGGTCATGGCCCTCCCAACCTTAGCGATCACCGTCCGTCGCTTGCATGACGTAGGCAAGTCGGGGTGGTGGTCTGCTTTGTGGGTATTTCCTGTGCCGGTGCTCGGCTGGTTTTACCTGGTCCCGCTGTTAAGCAGGCCATCCCAAGATTAGGCGTGGTCCGCGCGTTAGCGCACTGAGATCTCGCCAATAATGAAGTTTCCTGCGGCCTGAACTCCCGCTTCCCCCATGGGACGTCCCAGAGCAAGGGGAACGTTGCCGACGTAGAGAGGAAAGGTGCCGGGCTTGATAGGTACAACGCTGATGTCGGCAGAGCCAATTTCGTCACATTCGATCGCGTGGAAGCTCAAGCCCTGAAGATGCACTTCGATGTCGCCTATGGTGACTAACCGCAGATGCGCGTTACGCAAAAACTCCTGCATTTCGATGCGCCACCCACTTAAGTCCCCTTGAACATCCGGACACGCGATGCTTAAACGATAGTAGTGCCCAGACTCCAGGGAAAGACGTGCGGGTTCAAGTTTCGGCATCCCTTCGGCGGTGGTTGTCACCGTGAGCTGAACCCTTGTTGGGGGGTATTGGGCTAGATTGCCCAGAGACTCGGCGAGGACATCGGGATTGATAAGCGCGCCTGCTGCAAGGGCGATGGCGCTAAAGGAAATGCTGCTTTTCATCGCAAGGGCTCCCTGTGCCATTTGACTCGCTAGGTAATCTTACCCTTGCCTTAAGGGGGCGAGGGCACAAGCGGGACGGGCCCGCAGGCGCTCGAGATAGGCAAGCAGCCTTGGCGCTTGATCCAACAGTCCTAGCCGGGCGCCCCAATTTACAGTCCAACCGACGATAATATCCGTGACGGAAAAGCGATCCTCGACCAGAAACTCCCGGGACCCTAAGGCAGCCTCCAGAACCTGGGCTGATTTCGTAAAAAGCGCCTCATTCTGGGTAAACCCCTGGGCCAGCCGGTCCTGTTCCGGAAGGACGAAAGTGTTGAGCGCATTGTTCCAAAGGAAAGCTTCCATTTGCGTCAGGGTGAAGGAAACCCACTGATCATGCTGGCCCCGTGCCCAGCTCCCGGGGGCGTGACCTAAGCTGTGTCCCTCGGTGCGATCGGCAAGATAGGTGCAGATAGCCGCCGATTCGAAGATGACCTTTCCGTCGATCACGGCGACCGGTAACTTACTGAGAGGCAAATTCCCTATGCGGAGCGAGTCCTGTGCTAAATCGCCTCGCGTTTTCGAAGAGAAAGGCAGGTTGAGTTCTCCGAGGAGCCAGCGGCAGCGAGCTGAGCGCGTATGCCCGGATTCGTAGAGAGTAATTTCTGGCAGGCCCATGACCTCGTGCTCTCCCCTAGGTTTTTTTGTAACGGCTGATAACGGTAAGGCGTAGCGCAGGTAACGCTTAGCTGGAATGCGCCGCCGCTTTTGAACTTTCTCCGCCATTCCCTCCCACGGCGGAAGGAAGCATCTAGGCTTGAGCCAAGCAATCAGGAGGAAGGCAGTATGGCAGGTATCGTCGAAATTCGAGACTACACCATCGAAGCGGAGTGGTTTGATCGTTATAAGGTTTGGGCCGAAACCGCTGTTCCCTGGCTAAAGGCCCATTTGGACGTCATTGATTTTTGGATTGATGACGGTATTGAGGCGGACCTGACGGGCTCCGATCCTAGAATTTCGCCCCACGGACAACCTAACGTCTGTTGGATTATTCGCTGGGCCAGCAAGGAGGAAAGGGATCGAGAGTTCGCGGCCGTGCAGGCGCATCCTGAGTGGCAGGAGATCTGGGCCCAGCACCCTAATGAGAATGCCTATCTGGTGATGAACGCCCGATTCATGAAAGCCCTGTAGCCTTCCTCACTGTGCTTAGTAGCGGTTGAAGGGGTAAGGCCCCGCGATTTTCGTTCTTTCCTTGGCCCCGGTTTGCTAATCGGTGACGATGGTGAAGCGTCCGGGCGCTGCGATTATAGTCTGGCCATCGGAAAAACGAACGGTTCGATCCTGATCATCGAAGTTATAGGCCACATAGGTCGTCACGCCAGACCGCTCAAAGGCGATCGCCGTAGGATAGTCGACGGTCAGGGCGCCTGTTCCCGTTTGGATGTGACCCAGGGCCGCAAGGGTTTTCAGCCAGTGATAGGTGTGGGCTTTGGTCTCCCCGCCTTCCGGTAGGTAGGTGGGGAGGGTCTCGTAGTCGGCGAGGGCCCGATCAGGATCCGTCAGCGCGAGCACGTTCCACCAGATATCGGGCCATTGGTCGTTGACAAGTCCCGAGGGCAAGCCATTCGTGGATTCACTTAAGCCCAAGGTGACGTAGTCCAGAAGATAATCCGGGTCCACCCCAAGGTGCAGCATGAGGCCGTTTATGGGCAGAGTTTGGATGCCCAGGATATGGGCTCGGGCGCCGCTGAAGAAGGTTGCGAAGGCGCCTCCGTCCCCCCAAACGATTGAGGTCATGAGCGGCCCATAGCCTGGGGGAAAATTATCGCGATCCGTGCCGGGAGCTTCGTGCCCATCGATGTTCGTCCAGTATTCCCGCACGGCCGCTGTTTGGGAGGCATGAAGGTAAATGCCGCGCTCCGTGAGGTCGCTATTTCCCGTGGCGAGGCCGTAGAGGACCATGGCGCCGTAGGCATTCGCTGCTTCCGACGTGGACTCGTTATTGTTTCCACGAACGAAGTTCACCTGGCCGGAGGCCCAGGAAAAGCCATTGGCAGGGTCGAAGTGGCGTAGATAGGGGAAAAGCGGATCCTCGCGGCCCCCAGCGTAGTCCCGGATCAGGAGCTCAACCATGGGCCCCCATTGATCGGGCGCGCACCAATCCACATCAACTCGGCAGATTTCCGCCGCGGCGCGCACAAAGTAGCCGTAGTGGAAGTGGTGATCGTTGAGTTGCTGATGAGAAGCAAAGGCTTTGTCAAAGCCGAGAAGGGTGTTCCACTGGCTGTTGAAGGCGAAGTACTTCTGTTCATCAAAGACGTCTGTGGTGCTCGCGGTGAACCAATCCTCGAGTTCTGCTTTTAACCAGTCCCGCAGAATCGTCGCTTCTTCCTCGAGGCGGGCGTTGTGGGCAAGCGCTATTAATTCAGCGACCTTCCCGAAGTTCTTCCCGGTGAAGTAGGTGTCCTGGGCCGTGTTCCAGGCACTGGGGCCTTGATCGATAAACGCACGCAAAAGCGAGGCGAAAAGCTCTGGGTCCAGCGCGGCTTCCAGGGGGGGAAGGGAGGGCAAAACTCCGACCCAGGGAAGGGTATAGCTAAAGCTGGCAGTCTCGGCGAAGCGTGTGACGCCTCGCGCGCTTCGAACGCTGAAGTTTGTCAGCGGTAG
>JADHNT010000124.1 GCA_016779385.1 Pseudomonadales bacterium | reverse complement strand
GAGCTTCGAGGAGCTTTTGATCAGCGCGCTCTTGATGAGCGCAGCGATATTCTTCGTTTCGAGACGGAAGCGTTTACGGAGCCCCAGGAAATCACCGGCCCCGTGCGCGCCGTTCTCTATGCCTCCACGGACGGGGTGGACACGGATTTCATGGCTAAACTTTCCGTGATCAAGGCCGATAATCGGATTATAAACTTAGTGGATGGCGTGCTCCGGGGGCGCTTTCGCGAGGGCTACGAAAGGGAGGTCCTTATGACGCCCGGGGAGGTGTATCGCCTTGAGCTTGATCTCTGGGCGACGAGCTACCGCCTCGCGCCGGGGGAGCGGCTTAGGCTGGATATCACAAGCAGTAACTTCCCGCGACTTGCGCGAAACTTAAATACGGGAGAGCCCCTTGGAGAGGGGGTGAGCTTCCGCGTGGCAAATCAAAGCGTGTATTTGGATCGCCGCCGGGCCTCCCATGTCATGCTCCCCTTGATTCCGACGGACCCCTAGGCCCGTCCTGCTCCCAGGGAAGGGAGGAAGGCTGTGCTCAAACTGAAACGGGTGGAGTTGCTATTCCCCTCGCCGCTTTTGCACTTTGCGGTGCCGGATTGCGAACCCCTTAACGAGGATCTGCTTCGCCTCGGCCATCGCCTCCGGGAACATAGCCCGGGTATTCGGCGTTCCAATCGCCAGGGTTGGCACTCCGGGGGCAATCTTTTCCGCGAGGCCTCTTCGGCGGTGTCGGTCCTTGAATCCTGGATCCACATCGCGCTTAGCGCAGCGATGGACAAGCTTTCGGCCCGGGGCGACGGGCCCGATCCGAGATTTCACATCGACGGCTGGATGAACATCAATCCCCTTGGGGGATTCAACGCGCCCCACACTCATCCCGATTGCCACTGGTCCGGGGTGTACTACGTAAGGCAGCCCCGGCCCAGGAGCAGGAATGCGGGGATGATTGAGTTCATCGATCCTCGACGGGAGCTCAACGAGTACAAAGGCCTTCGCATCAAGGTGTACAAAGGGCGGAGGGCCTTGCTTGGACAGCCCGGAGAGCTTTATCTATTCCCTTCCTATCTTCTCCACATGGTCTATCCCAATGACAGCGAAGAGGAACGGGTTTCCATAGCCTTTAATGCGACCTTGAAGGGGACGGAAGAGGACGTTGAGATCCCCTAGAGGAGTAGGGCGCGCTATCATGAGCTGTTTCGCCCAGCGATGGAGACCTCATGACCGTCCGTACCCGAGTCGCCCCGAGCCCCACGGGGGATCCCCACGTCGGCACCGCCTACGTTGCCCTGTTCAACATGGCCTTTGCGCGAAGCCAGGGCGGGCAGTTCGTGCTGCGCATTGAGGACACGGACCAGGCTCGATCCACGGCGGAAAGCGAGGCGTCGATCCTCGAAGCCTTCCGCTGGCTGGGGCTGAACTGGGATGAGGGTCCGGAGGTGGGTGGCCCCCATGGGCCCTACCGCCAAAGCGAGCGAGGCGATCTTTACCAGGCGGCAGCGCAGCAGCTCGTGGCCGACGGCCACGCCTTTCCCTGCTTCTGCACCGCCGAGCGCCTCGATGAGGTGCGCCGGGCCCAGCAGCTCGCTAAGGAAACGCCGCGCTACGACGGTCATTGCCTAGGTCTCTCCCAGGAGGAGGCCACGGCGCGCATCCGCGCCGGGGAAACCTACGTGATCCGCATGAAGATTCCGGAGGCGGGAAGCTGCGTCATCGACGATCTGTTCCGGGGCTCCATCGAAATCGCCTGGTCCCAGATCGATATGCAGGTGCTCGTGAAGAGCGACGGCATGCCTACCTACCACCTCGCCAACGTGGTGGACGATCACCACATGGCAATCACCCATGTGATTCGCGGGGAAGAGTGGATCAACTCCGCGCCGAAGCATCGCTTGCTCTACGACTATCTTGGCTGGGAAGCGCCGGTGCTCGCGCATCTGCCCCTGCTGCGGAACCCGGACCGCAGCAAGCTGTCGAAGCGAAAGAATCCCACGGGCATTAACTATTACCGGCGCATGGGCTACCTGCCTGAGGCGCTGGTGAACTTCCTGGGGCTCATGGGCCATTCCATGCCCGAGGGGGAGGAGATCTTCGAGGTGCAGGCCTTTATCGAGGCCTTCTCCCTGGAGCGCATCACCCTTGGGGCGCCGGTCTTCGATCAGGAGAAGCTGGCCTGGTTGAACGGGCAGTGGCTGCGGGGCCTCTCCGACGAGGCCTTCGCCGATCGCGTCATGGCCTGGGGCCTGAACTGGGAGGCGCTCATGCCTCTGGTGCCCCTTATCAAGCCCCGGACGGAGCGCCTGTGCGACCTGGCGCCCATGGTGGGCTATTTGCTTGGGGCGCGGCGGACGCTGACGCCCGAGGACTTCGAGGGCCTCGCCTTGGAAGGGGAGGCACTTCTAGAGGTGCTTCAGTTCACCCTCTGGCGCCTCGAGGCCCTAAGCGATTGGACCCGGCCCCAGCTCGTGGCCACGGTGGAAGCCCTGGCCGCAGCGCTGGGTCTGAAGATCCGGGCGCTGCTGGCGCCGCTGTTCGTGGCCCTATCAGGGCAGGCCGTCTCCCTGCCGCTCTACGATTCCCTCGTATTTCTGGGTCCGGATCTCGCTCGGGCCCGGCTCCGGGACGGGCTCGAGGCCCTTGGGGGGGTGTCGAAAAAGGCCGCGAAGCGGCTTGAGAAGCGCTACGCCGAACTGGGTCAGGGTCGCGTAGGGGAGGAGAGCCCGGCAGAAAGTTGACACCCTCCAAAGGCGTCCATAAACTGCGCCGCCTTGCTGCTGGGAACCGGCTTCGGGGACACAGCATCTGGGGCTATAGCTCAGCTGGGAGAGCGCCTGCATGGCATGCAGGAGGTCGGCGGTTCGATCCCGCCTAGCTCCACCAAATTCTAAAAACGCGGCGCCTTCGGGGCCGCGTTTTTTTTTGGTTCATCGCGGGTTAGCGGGATCCTGGACGGTCTGTCGAGCGGCGCCCCAATTGTGGGCGGCGTCCGGTGAGCCCTTTTAGGCGAAATTCTAGGTATCTACATCAACGCGACAGCGGCGGCCTAGGAAACCCACCTTGGCGCCAATTTCTGTTCTTCACGGAGCCGAAAATTCCACTTAGAGCTTATATTAACCCCTATCTGTTCCACCAAGGCCCACTTCAATTGAGGCTAAGAGTCTACATAAAATTTCGCCCAAAAGGGCCTTCAAGGAAAGGCGCCCTAAACGTTTTTTGCCTTGGTGTCAGTCGCTCAGAGCGCGTATCGTGGGCTTTTGTAGGGTTATTAGGGTTTAAGGCTGTGCGGTCCCATGTAGTGGGCTTGTAAGCACTGTTGTGCGAGGAATCTTCGTGAATCACCATGCCATAACGTTCTTGCTCGCCGCCCTCTCTGTGGTTTCGCCGGTGAGCGGCTGGGCCCAGGCCAGCGCCCAGGGCTTCCTCGTCGACGGCCCGCGCATTGGCGGCCCGGCGGAGCAAGAGCTCGACCTTATCACCCTGCGTGATCAGGGGGTGCGAGTGGTTGTGGACCTTCGCAATCCAGAGGGGGGAACCCAGGGGGAAAGCGAGGCTGCGGCGCGCTTGGGTTTCGTATACGTGAACCTTCCCGTGCGTGGGGCGGCGAGCTCGGTGGTGCGCAATGTGGGGGTGCTGCTCGATGCCTATGGGCCAGAGCAGGTCTATCTCCACTGCAAGTCCGGGCAGCGCGCGGCAGAGGTCTGGGGCCGTCACCAGCTGAATCGGGGCGTGGCGCCGGGTGAGGTGATCGCTGGTGCAAGCGCCTGGGGCCTTTCGGATAAGCGGGTTGGGTACCCGCGGACCCATGCGGGGTTGCCGCCCGCGGCCCCGCAGGCCCCGAGTGCTCCGACGGCGCCTAGCGCCCCCGCAGCGCCGAAAGCCCCCTAGGGGCAAATTTCCAAAGCGTGCAAAAGGTCCCCAAGGCGCGACCCGCGCCTTCTCCCATCTCCCTCCTAAGCCTTCATTTTTAAGCAGTTTTTCCGCCGGGCGGGCGTCATGAAAAATTTTCTTGACAGAAAAAAACCTTCGGGAATAAAAGTGCGCCGAAGCCGGCTTGGAAAGGGCTTTACACGGCGCTTTCCGCGGTAGACCGACGCTTTCGCAGCCCTTGATGTTGTGTTCGCGTGAGGAGTTTTTGTCGTGTCCACTGTTGATGACGATGATGACTTTGATGCCATGCTTGATGACGATTTAGACGATGATATGGACGGCGGAGACGAGGACCCTTCCTACATGGGTGGGCTCTCGGCGCCAGCGCGCCAACTGGCCATCCGCCGGGCGCTCGAGGAGCGCTCCGAAGCCCGGGCCATGAACGCGTCCCTGGATTACCTCGATCTCGATTTCGACGACGAGGACTAGGGGCGCGCAGCCCCCGAGATTTAGGGAAGCTGCAGCGCTAGGCGTTTCGCGCTAGCCTTGGTGGCCTGCCCATGCTGGGTCAGGTCATGGAAAACGCCGTGCATTCGCTCCAGCCCCCGCCGGAACTTGATCTCCTGCTTTTTGGCGGAGGGCACGCTCATGTGACCGTGCTCCGCTCCCTGGCCATGGCCCCCTGGCCCGGGGTGCGGGTCACCCTCGTCACCCGGGAAGTCCTTGCGCCCTATTCGGGGATGCTGCCGGCCCACGTCGCTCGGGATTTGTCCTGGGAAGCCATGCACATCGATCTGGGCCCCCTGGCTCGCGCGGGGGGGGTCCGGCTTATTGAGGCGGAGGTGACGGGCATTGATGCGGCGCAGCGCCAGCTGCACTTTGCCGACCGGCCACCGCTGACCTACGACGTGCTCTCCGTGGACAGCGGCATTACCCCTGCGTTGGACGAGGTACCTGGCGCGCGGGGCAAGGTACTGCCCACCAAGCCCATTTCCACCTTTCTCCCGCGGTTGACGGCGGCCCTTGAGGCCCAGCGGAGCGCCCTCGAGGCGGGGCAAGCGATTCGCGTGGTGGGGGGTGGAGCCGCAGGTGTGGAGCTGGCCCTTGCCCTGCGGGCGCGCCTCGGTCCAGCCGTTGCCCTAGAACTGTTGGCTGCGAGGGCACACATTCTTCCTGCCCTGCCGGCGAGGGTCGGGCGAAAGGCCCTGAGGGCCCTGGCGGCGGCAGGGATCGCTGTGCGGTTTGAGGCTCGCGTAACGGCGGTGGAGGACGGACCGACGCTGCGCTTGGCCTCCGGGGAAGCCTTGCCCGCCGCCCTTGTGCTGTGGGCAACGCAGGCCGCGCCTCCGGCGTGGCTGGCGAGTTCGGGCTTCGCTCTGGACGAGGCAGGCTTCCTGGCCGTGGGGGAGACCCTGCAGAGCTTGTCCCACC
>JADHNT010000034.1 GCA_016779385.1 Pseudomonadales bacterium | reverse complement strand
TCACGCTGCTGGCTCAGGATGCCCTGTCCTACGGAGGCGTGCTGGTCTATGCCCTGGCCATGGGGGTGGTGCAGGCATTCCTTACCCCCGCCCGGGATGGGCTCTTGGCGCAGCTCGCCGGCGATCGGCTTCAGCGCGCTGTGGTGCAGGTCTCCCTTGTGCAATTTGGCGTTCAGCTATTGGGCTTTTTGGTAGCCGGGCTCACCGATGCCCTGGGCCCCCTCGGGGTGCTCAGCTTGCAAGGGCTCTTTTTGGCCTTCGGGGCCCTCTGCTTCGGGGCGCTGCGCCGGCGCTTGCCTAAGGTGAAGGCCCCGGTCCAGAGCGCCGAACCCCTCACCCAGGGGCTTCGGGCGGGCATCCGAACGGTCCTCGCGGTACCCGCGCTGCGCACCGTGGTGCTGATGAATTTGGCCGTGGGCCTGCTCTTCATGGGGAGCTTCCAGGTGGGTATTCCCCTGCTGGTGCGGGATGTCTTCAACGCCGGGGCCGCGGAGCTGGCGGCGCTGAATGCTGTGCACGTGGTGGGGGCCGTGGTGACCATGGTGAGTCTCCTCCGCTATGGCGATGTGCTTCATCCCGGGCGCCTGCTTTTGCTGGGGGTGCTCCTCGGCGTGGGGGGGCTGTCTGGCATGGGCCTTTCCCCGAGCTTTGCCTGGGTGCTGTTCTTCAACTTTTGCTGGGGCGTCACCGGCGGCATGGTGATGGCCATGGCCCGGGCCCTCATGCAGGAGGGGGCTCCGGAGGGTCAGCGAGGTCGGGTGATGGCCTTCTTCACGCTCACCTTTATGGGGGCGGGCCCCCTAGGGGCGCTGCTATCGGGCTATCTGGTGGAGAGCCTTGGGCCGCGCCTGGCCCTGATCACGCCTGCGGGGCTCATGCTGCTGGTGATCCTTGCGGTGATGGCGCGGAGTCCCCTCTGGGCCTATCGCCGGGGCGCTGCCCCCGCCGGCACTTAAGGAGCGGCGCCTGAGGCGAAGCGCCTAGGCAGCAGGGAAGAAAAGGCGCTAGGCTCCTAGGGCATCTGCCAATTGGGGAGCCGTTGATGACCACCACACACCCGCGCTTTGTCAGCTACATCGACAAAAGCCGTGAGTACTACCAAGCGCAGGGCTACGAAGCCCCCTACCGCTGGGCGACGGAAGCCGCCGTGCCCTTTGCACCCTTGCCTGGGCTGCTGAAGTCGCTACGCCTCGGCTTGATCACCACCGCCGATCGCGCCCCCCGATCCGAGGGCCGGGAGGGCATGCTCTACGCCCAGCCCGTTGCCAGCCGAGGGGCTTTCCACACGGAAATGTTCTGGGATCGGGATGCGACCCATACGGATGACCCGGAGACCATTCTGCCCTTCGCGGCCGCGGAGGCTGCCGCAGCCGAGGGCGTGCTCGGGAGCGTCAGCCCCCGTTTCTATGGGGTGCCCACGGAATATAGCCAGCGCCGTACCCGAGAAGAGGACGCGCCGGCGATCCTCTCCTGGCTTCAGGAAGACCAGGTCGATATCGCTTTCCTCGCCGCCCTTTGACCTGTGTGTCACCAGTCCGTGAGCCTGGTCGCACGTCATCTTGAGGCTGCAGGAATCCCCACCGTGGTGGTGGGCTCGGCGCGCGACATCGTGGAAACCTGTGGGGTGTCGCGGTTTCTCTTCGTCGATTATCCCCTAGGGAACCCCTGCGGTCGGCCCTGGGCGCCGGCGGAGCAGGAGGGGCTCTTCGCCCAGGCTTTAGCGCTTTTAGAGCGGGCCTACGGCCCCCGCACCACGGTGCAGGCGCCGGAGCGTTGGGTGGAGGATCCGGCGGCCGATCGTCATTGGCGGGAGAACTTCATGGCTATCCGGGACCGGAAGGCCCTCGCCGAGGCCGGCGCGGCGCGGCGCGCGGCCCAGGCTACGGGGAAAAAGCCCGTCCGCTAGTTGGCGGGCTTTAAAAACTTCAGGGTCATGCGGTGGCTTTCGCCGATGGCCAGGTAGTGGTTCTGGTTCTCTTCCCCCAGGCGGAGGGTGGGGGGGAGGGTCCAGACTCCCTTGGCGTGGTTGCCCCGGTCCAGGGGGTTCGCGAGGTGATCGGAGCGGCCGAGGAAGCGGAAGCCTGCGGCGACCATCACTTCGATCACCTGGCTCTCGTGCAGGTAGCCGTTGCCTGGGTCATAGGCGACCTCGGGGCGCGCGCTGTGGTCAACGATGCCCACCACGCCTCCAGCCTTCAAGGCCTTAAACCAGGCCTTGGGCACCGTGCCCCCCTGACGTAGCCAGTTGTGGGCATTACGGAAATCGAGGATCAGGTCCACGGAGCCCGCGTCCGCAATGGTCGAGGTGCCGTCCTTGAGGCTGCTGATCTGCACGGCTCCGTAGGCCGCTGGGTCTGCGGCGAGCTTGGCGTCGAAGGTTGCGTTATAGCGCCCCTGCCATTCGAGCTGGGTAGCCGGGTCCCGATTGTAGGTAGCACCGATAAACAGGCCGTCGTCCGACAGGTAGGGCGCTAGGATTTCCGTGTACCAGCCACCGCCGGGCCAGCTTTCAAGCACCGTCATGTCCTTCTTGAGGCCGAAGAACTCGAGCGTTTCCAGGGGCTTGCGATAGACGTCGCGGCGCACGTTATCGGCGCTTCGGGCTGGCCCGGTGATGGCTGCCCAGAGACTTGCGTGATCGTCGACGTGGTGATCGGCGCGGAGGGTAGCGCTGGCCAGGGTGAGGGCGCCCAGGGCTAGGGCGGCGAAGGTTCGTAAGGGAGACCGGTTGCTCGACATGGGAAGACCTCCTAAGGGCTTCTGGGCTTAAAGGTTAAAGCGTTCCTGGAGGAAGGCGGCAATGCCGTCTTCATCATGGTGTCCGATGACTGACGTGGCCGCCTGCAGCACTTCCGGCCGCGCATTGCTCGGGGCATAGGCCTCATCGGCGACGGCGAACATGGGTAGATCATTGCTGCCGTCGCCAAAAACCACAAGGCGTTCGACGTTCAGCATGGCCTTGAGGGCCTCAACGGCCGTCCCCTTCGTGCCGGCGCCATGGTGAATATCGATCCAGCCGAGCCCTGGCCCCTCGAAGGCATCTCCGGCGTAGGCTACGAGCTCCGGGAAGGGGGCTACGGCGGCGGCGAGGCGCTCCACCGCCTCCCGAGGCCCCAGGGCGCTGATGTTGGTGATTTCCGCATCCGCGGGCAGGGTGGCAAGGTCCGCCAGATCGACCTGGTCCCGCACTCGAAAGGCTCGGGCCAGGGCTTGCTCCGTCTCGTTCAGCTCGGTGGCATGGTAGATCCGATGGACGTTACCGGGTTCGAGGGTCGCGAGGAAAGGGCTTAGGCCCTCCGCCTGGGAAGCCTCCAGCACGGAGCGAATTTCGTCCAAGCGCAGATGGTGATGGTGACTGTAAAGGGCTTCACGGGGGTGCCAAAGCAGCACCCCATTCTTGAAGGCCTGAGGATGGTCAAAGCCCAGGCCCTCGAGAAGATCCGCGGCCCCGTGGCGGGCGCGTCCCGTGGCCACGGTGTAGGGAATGCCTCGGGCCCGGAGCGCCGCCAGCGTTTCCTGCGTGACGCCTGAGATCTGGGAATCGGCATTCAGTAGGGTGCCGTCGAGGTCAAAGACGACGAGTTCGGAGGCCGCCTCAGCCATGGTCGCTCGGGATGCGCACCCAGCCCTCCATGAGGATCCGGGCGCTCCGGGACATGCGGACCCGCTTCACCGCCCAGTTGCCGCCGGCGCCCGCCGTCGCTTCGGCGCCCACGCGAAGGGTGCCGGAGGGATGGCCAAAGGTGACCGAGTCCCGCTCACCGCCCCCGGCGGCTTCGTTCACCAGCGTGCCCGGAATGACCGCAGCGGTGGCAATGGCCACGGCCGCCGTCCCCATCATGGCGTGGTGGAGCTTACCCATGGACAGGGCGCGCACGCACAGATCGACGCTGCTGGCGTCCACCGCTTTGCCGCTGGAGGCGGCGTAGGTGGTGGCCGGCCCAACGAAGGCGACCTTCGGCGTGTGCTGGCGCGTGGCGGCCTCGCTTACGTCCTGGATCAGCCCCATGGCCAGGGCGCCGTGGGCGCGAATCGTTTCGAAGCGAGCGAGGGCCTCGGCGTCGTTATTGATCGCGTCCTGAAGCTCCGTACCCGTGTAGCCGAGCTCGGTTGCGCGGAGAAAGATCGTCGGGATGCCTGAGTTGATCATCGTCGCTTCGAAGGTGCCCACCCCCGGGACCTCAAGGCGATCCACAAGCCGCCCCGTGGGGAAGAGGGCGCCCTCGCCGTCCGCGGGGTCGAGGAAATCCACGGGCACCTCGGCGGCGGGGAAGGTGACCCCGTCGAGCTCGAAGTCCCCCGTTTCCTGCACCACGCCGCCGCTCATGGGCACTTGATTGAGCAGGGTCTTCTCAATGTTGGCCTGCCAAATGCGCACTTCGCAGGGGCCCTCCATGGGCACCCGGGCGGCATCCATGAGGCCTTCGGCGATGGCGAAGGGCCCCACGGCGGCCGACAGGTTGCCGCAGTTGCCGGACCAATCCACGAAAGGCGAATCGATGGAGATCTGACCAAAAAGGTAGTCGACGTCGTGCCCAGGGCGCTCGCTCTTGCTAACCAGCACCACCTTGGAGGTGCTCGAGGTGGCCCCGCCCATGCCGTCCGTGTGCTTGCCGTAGGGGTCCGGGCTGCCGATGACCCGAAGGCAGAGGGCATCCCGGGCCGGCCCCGATACCTGGGCCTCAGGGGGAAGGTCAGCGACGTTGAAGAACACCCCCTTCGAGGTGCCCCCGCGCATATAGGTCGCGCGGATTTTCTGCTGCGGCTTAAAGGCGCTCACCCCTGGGCCTCCAGGAAGTCCTCGGCGAAGCGCTGGAGCACGCCGCCGGCCTCGTAGATGTGGAGCTCCTCGGCGGTGTCGAGGCGGCTCTTCACCGTCACTTCGATCCGATCGCCGTTGGTGCGGGTAATGACGAGGGATATGAGTGATCCGGGGGCGAGCTCCCCTTCCACGCTAAAGCTTTCCGTACCGTCGATGGCGTAGGTCTGCCGGGTGTCGCCGCCGGTGAACTCCAGGGGCAGGACCCCCATGCCAATGAGGTTTGTGCGGTGAATGCGCTCAAAGCCCTCGGCCACAATCACTTCGACCCCCGCCAGGCGCACGCCCTTGGCGGCCCAGTCCCGGCTTGAGCCCTGGCCGTAGTCCGCGCCGGCAATGATGCACAGGGGCTGGCTGCGCTCCATGTAGGTTTCGATGACCTCCCACATGCGCTGTACCATGCCCTCGGGCTCGAGGCGGGCCAGGGACCCCTGGATTACTTCGTCCTTCTCGTCCCGGCACATCTCATTGAGTAGCTTCGGGTTGGCGAAGGTGGCTCGCTGCGCCGTGAGGTGATCTCCCCGGTGCGTGGCGTAGGAATTGAAGTCTTCCTCCGGCAGGCCCATTTTCGCGAGGTATTCCCCGGCGGCGCTGCTGGCCAGAATGGCGTTGGACGGGGACAGGTGATCGGTGGTGATGTTGTCCCCGAGCACGGCGAGGGGGCGCATCCCGCTCAGGGTGCGCGGCTTCGCCAGGGCCCCCTCCCAGTAAGGGGGGCGCCGGATGTAGGTGCTCTGGGGGCGCCACTCGTAGTTTGGGCTCACCGCATCGGTGACGTCCTCGACCTTCAGGAACATGGGGTCGTAGACGTCACGGAATTGCTCCGGCTTCACGGCCTCGGCCACCAGAGCGTCAATTTCTTCGTCGCTCGGCCAGATATCGGCAAGGCGGATCGGCTGGCTGGCGCTGTCCGTGCCCAGCACGTCCTTTTCGATGTCGAAGCGGATGGAGCCGGCGAGAGCGTAGGCCACCACCAGGGGCGGCGAGGCCAGGAAGGCCTGCTTCGCATAGGGGTGGATACGGCCATCGAAGTTGCGGTTGCCCGAGAGTACGGCGGTGGCGTAGAGGTCCCGGTCGATGATCTCCTTCTGGATCACCGGATCCAAGGCGCCGGACATGCCATTGCAGGTGGTGCAGGCAAAGGCCACCACGCCGAAGCCCAGCTGCTCAAGCTCCGGCAGCAGGGCCGCCTCCGTAAGATAGGTTTTTACCGTCTTCGACCCCGGCGCCAGGGAGGTTTTCACCCAGGGTTTGCGGGTGAGGCCGGCGCGATTGGCGTTCCGGGCTAAAAGCCCCGCGGCGATCATGTTGCGGGGGTTTGAGGTGTTCGTGCAGCTCGTGATGGCGGCAATGATGACCGCGCCGTCGGGCATTTCCCCGGCCTTTTCCTCATAGGGGGTCGCGATACCCCGGCTCGCCAGCTCGCTCACGGGCAGGCGCGCGTGAGGATTGGAGGGTCCGGCCAGGGTGCGGGTGACGGTGCTGAGGTCGAAGCGGAGCACCCGCTCGTACTCGACCTCGGCCAGATCATCGGCCCAAAAACCGCAGTGCTTAGCGTAGGCCTCGACCAGGGCGATCTGCGAATCCTCCCGCCCCGTGAGGCGCAGGTAGGTGAGGGTTTGCTCATCGATGGCAAACATTGCGGCCGTGGCGCCGTACTCCGGCGTCATGTTGGAAATGGTGGCCCGATCACCGAGGCTTAGGGACCGGGCCCCCTCGCCATAAAACTCGAGGTAGGCCCCGACCACCCGTTCTTTGCGGAGGAATTCCGTGAGGGACAGCACCAGGTCCGTGCCCGTGACTCCAGGGGCCAGGCGTCCGGTCAGTTCCACGCCCACCATGTCCGGGGTACGCATCATGGAGGCCCGGCCGAGCATGACGGATTCAGCCTCGAGACCGCCGACGCCCACGGAGATGACGCCCAGGGCGTCCACCATGGGAGTGTGGCTGTCCGTGCCCACGCAGGTGTCGGGGAAGGCGACGCCGTCCCGGGCCTGGACCACGGGCGACATTTTCTCCAGGTTAATCTGGTGCATGATGCCGTTCCCCGGGGGAATCACGTCGACGTTGTCGAAGGCGTCCTTGCACCAGTTGATGAAGTGGAAGCGGTCCGCGTTGCGCCGCTCCTCCACCGCGCGATTCTTCTCGAAGGCCCCTTCCTCAAAGCCGGGATGCTCCACGGCTAGGGAGTGATCGACGATGAGCTGGGTGGGCACCACGGGATTCACCGCGGCCGGATCCCCGCCCCGCTCGGCGATGGCGTCCCGAAGCCCCGCCAGATCCACGAGCGCCGTCTGCCCAAGGATGTCGTGGCACACCACCCGCGCCGGATACCAGGGGAAGTCGAGATCGCGCGTCCGCTCGATCAGCTGCAGGAGGCTAGCGTCGAGGGTTTCCCGGTCGCACCGGCGCACCAACTGCTCCGCGAGCACCCGTGCCGTGTAGGGCAGGGTGGCGTAGGCGCCGGGCTTGAGGGCCTCAACGGCGGCGCGGGTGTCGTAGAAATCGAGGTCAAAGCCGGGAAGGGGGACGCGGTAACGATCATTCATGGGAGCGGAAATCTGCCATGGCCTTTGGGAGCGCGGAGTTTAGCACCCCGCCCCCACCCCCCGCAGCGGTGATGCGAGGGACCGCTGCGCTCTGCTAGGCTCGGGACAGGGGGCGCAAGGGGTGCGCCGTCCATGCCGCACCAAAGGGGGAGGATGCTGTGGCTATCGATTTTGAGATTCCGGCGGAAGCGAAGGTTTTACGGGAGCGCGTGCGCCAGTGGGTGCAGGACGAGTGCATCCCCGCAGAAAAGCGCCTGCTCGACGGCGACGATTACAAAACCGTGCTCGGGGAGCTGCGCACGAAGGCCCGGGGCCAGGGGCTCTGGTGCCCCTTCATTCCCGAGGAGTACGGCGGCATGGGCCTGGGCCCGCTGGCCAACGCCCTGGTGCAAATGGAGCTGGGGCAGAGCTACCTTGGCGCCCTGTCCATGAATACGCAGGGCCCGGACGATGCCACCATGATGACCCTCCTGGAGCATGGCACGCCCTATCAGAAGGAAAAGTTCCTCAAGCCGCTGCTGAACGGCGAGAAGCGTATTTGCTATTCCATGACGGAGAAAGCTGCGGGGGCGGATGCTACGGGGATGCAAACCCGGGCGGAAAAAAAGGACAACGACACCTACGTGCTGAACGGGGAGAAGTGGTTCTCCTCTGCTGCGAGCGTCGCTGACATTGCCGTGGTGATGGCTAAAACCGATCCCGATGCGCCGCGGCATCAGCAATTTTCAACCTTTCTCGTTGAGCTGCCAAACCCGGGCTATAACATTAAGCGCAACATTCCGACCATGGCTATGGAAGGCCCTCTATCCCACATCCTTGGCGGCGGGCATGCCGAAATAGAGATCAAGGACCTCGAGCTGCCGGCGGAAAACCTCCTCGGTGGCGAGGGGAACGGCTTCAACATGGGCCAGCATCGTCTGGCTTACGGCCGCCTACGCCACGGCATGCACAACGTCGCCATGGCTCAGCGTGCCCTGGATATGGCAACGGCCCACGTCACCCAGCGGAGCACCTTCGGCAAGGGCCTCGACGAGCGTCAGGCCGTGCAGTTCATGCTGGCGGAGTGCGCCAGCGAGCTCTACATCGCGCGTCTCATGCTGCTGCACATTGCCTACAAGGCGGAGAACAAGATGGATATCCGCCAGGAGAACGGCATCGCCAAGGTGTTCCTCGCCAACATGGTGCACAAGGTGGTGGATACGGCCATCCAGCTCCACGGCGCCCTGGGCTACTCCCGGGATACCCCCTTGGCCGCCTGGTACACCCACATCCGCTCTCAGCGCCTGGTGGATGGACCCGATGAGGTCCATAAGTGGACCACGGGGCGGAACGTGATTAAGGCCTTCAAAGCCACGGGCACCACCGCTGGGGCCTGCGGCGGCGACATGCTCTAGGGGAGGCGCACCATGGCACGTTTACAAGGACGGGTGGCCCTCGTCACCGGCGGGGCCTCGGGCATTGGCCGGGCCTGCGCCGAGCGCCTCGCGGAGGAGGGGGCGGCGGTGGCCGTCACCGACATCCAGGAGGCCCTGGGCCGGGAAGTGGTGGCAGGCATCGAGGCGGCCGGGGGGAAGGCCGCCTTCTATGCCCACGACGTCACCTCCGAGCCGGCCTGGGAACAGGTCGTGGCGGCTGTGCAAGCGGACCTTGGGGGCCTGTCGGTTTTGGTGAATAACGCTGGCATCGGCATCGGCGGCAGCATCGTCGATATGACCCTTGCGGACTGGCAGCGCCAGCAGGCGATCAACCTCGATGGCGTGTTCCTCGGGGTGAAGCATGGCATTCGCGCCATGCGCGAGGCCGGCGGCGGCGCCATCATAAACCTGTCCTCCGTGGCGGGGCTCAAGGGCGCTGCCAATCTGGCGGCCTACAACGCCACGAAGGGTGGGGTTCGCCTCTTCACCAAGGGCGTCGCCCTGGAGTGCGCCCGCTCGGGGTGGAATATCCGAGTAAACTCCGTGCACCCGGGCATCATCGACACGCCGATCTGGGGCAAGATCGACGCCGTTCCCCTCGCCGAGGGGGCCAATACGGTGGATATCGACGCCATGGCGGCCTTTGCCGTGCCCCTCGGGCGCACGGGCACGGCGCGGCAAATTGCCGACGGGGTGGTTTTCCTCGCCAGCGATGAAGCCAGCTACATCACGGGCACGGAGCTGGTGATTGACGGCGGCATGACCGCCTAGCGAACCCCTACTGCGGCAGGGGGCGGTTCGGGGCGCTGGCCAGCGCCTGCTCCGGCGCCTCCCGCCGCAGGATAAGGGTTCGTACCCCCTCGGCGTCCACCACGTTCACCCAGTTCTCCTGGCTTGGCCAAAGAGCGAGGAGCGCCTCGTGGCGAATGCGCGCTATGCGCGCCCCGGCCTCTCCCGGGAGCGTCTCATAGATCCAGAGCAGGCTTCCGTCCACCTCCACCCCCACCAGATCCTTGGGAAGCACCGCGCCGCTGTCGTCCGTCAGGCGGAAGGCCTCGTGGACGTAACGAGCGAAGGCCCACTGCCGGGCCATGTCCGAACGGAGGACCGGATCCCCTCCGGTGACCTCCGGGGCGGCATGCTCGGCGTCGTGCAGGGCGAAGCGATGGGCAATTTCCACCTCATCGCTGCGCGGGTTGTAGCGCACCGTAGTGAGCGCGGCCTTCTGCTGATGCGCGCCCAGGGGCGCGCTGCTCAGCACCAGCAGGAGAAGGGCGGCGCGCGGAAGCACGGGGCGCCTACTCCTCGGTCATGGGTACAGCGTCATCGGCGACGCTGGCCGCCCCCTCTGCCGGCGTGGCGTCCGGGGTATCCGTCTTCCGCTCCACTCGCAGATCGCTCATTAGGTTCCGCTCCTTGCGCTTGTAGCGATACATCTCGAGGCGGGACGGAATGATCTGCCGCGGGTAGTGGTTGTTCTCCACATTGACGTCCGCCGTCTCCCAGTGGGGGTCGACGACGATCTGGGTGATTTCCCGATCCCGGACCAGGAGCTTGCGCACGCTCTTGGGGGAACGGCGCCAGATCTCTGCGGGCATGCGCAGTTCTTCCTCCGAGCCGTCGGCGTAGGTGATACCGAGGATCACGGGCATCACCAGGCCCCCGAGGTTCGAAAACTCCAGGATGTAGTAGTTCGCGTTCTCCGTCACGGCGCGCTCGTAAACCCGGCGGGGCCACTCGGGGTCGCTGTCGTTCTTATCGACGAGGCCCTCTAGGAATTCGTCAAAGCCGTTGCGATCCTTGTTGGTGACCGTGAACTCGTCGTTCTCAGCGTAGAGATCCTTCAGTTCGGGGTAGCGTTCCGTGCGCGGTACGAGGCCCGCCGCTTCGTTCTTGGCGCCGAAGCGGTAGGTCGGCTCCGCTTGCTGCTGTTCCCGCTCCCAGGCCTTTTCGATTTCCGGGTTGCTGGAATCGAGGCGCATTTTCACCACCCGATCGAGGCTGATGTCCACGTGATCCGTGGAGTAGAACCAGCCGCGCCAGAACCAGTCGAGGTCCACGCCGGAGGCCTCCTCAAGGGTGCGGAAGAGGTCAAAGGGGGTCGGGCGCTTGAACTTCCAGCGCTGAGCGTACTCCCGGAAGGCAAAGTCGAAGAGCTCCCGGCCAAGGATCGTTTCCCGGAGGATATTCAGGGCCGTGGCGGGCTTGGCATAGGCGTTGTTGCCAAACTGAAAGATCGATTCCGAGTTGGTCATGATCGGCACCTGGCGACTGCTCGTCATGTAGTCGGTGATGTAGCGGGCGTCGCCACGATCGGAGCGCATACCCTCGCCCCATTCCATTTCCGCGAGGTGCTGGAGGAAGGTGTTGATCCCTTCGTCCATCCAGGTCCACTGGCGCTCGTCGCTATTGACGGTCATGGGGAAGTAGATGTGGCCGATCTCGTGGATCACCACGCCGATGAGGAACTCCTTCTCGCCGCGGGAATAGGTGCGGTCGCCATCCTTGTGGGGATCGGTGCGAGGCCCGTTGAAGGTGATCATGGGATATTCCATCCCCCCTACGGGGCCGTTCACGGACTGGGCCGTGGGATAGGGGTAGGGGAAGCTGTAGCGCGAGTAGACCTCCATGGTGTGGATCACGGACTCGGTGGAGTAGCGCGACCAGAGGGGTTCCCCTTCCTTCGGGTAGAAGGACATGGCCATGACCTGATCCGGGGCGATGCCCTCCCCGTCCTGGGCATAGCCCTGCGCGTCCCAGATGAATTTTCGGGAGCTGGCCCAGGCAAAGTCTCGTACGTTGTCGGCCTTAAAGCGCCAGGTGCGCTCTTCCGTGGCCCGCTGGCCTTCCTTCAACAAGGCTTCTTCGGCGGTGACAATGAAAACTGGGTCGTCGGCCGTTTCCGCGGCCTTCATGCGCACCCGCTCTTCGTCGCTCATGACGTCCCGGGGGTTTTGGAGAACGCCGGTGGAGGCGACCACGTGATCTGCGGGTACCGTGATGGCCACTTCGTAGTCGCCGAACTCGAGGGTGAATTCTCCATTCCCCAGGAAGGCTTTGTTGTGCCAGCCCTCATAGTCGGAGAAGGCTGCGAGCCTGGGATACCACTGGGCGAGGAGGAAGATATCGTTGCCGTCCTCGGCAAAGTGCTCAAAGCCCGCGCGGCCGCCCGTGGCCTTGGTTTCCTGGATGTTGAAGGCCCACTGGATGCGCACCTCCGTTTCCTTGCCCGGGGCCAGGGGCTTCCGGAGATCCACCCGCATGAGCGTATCCCGGACCACGTAAGGTAGGGCCTTGCCCTGGGCGTCGGTGACGGCGCCGAGGTCGTAGCCTCCGGGCACATCCTCCATAAACTGCTGCCGCCGTAGGGTGCGATAAGTGATGCGATTCTTGGCGCCGAAGGTGCGGGTCAGGCTGTCGTCGGAGTCGGGCCGGAAACGGTTCTGGTCCATTTGGAACCAGAGGTAGGCCAGGGCTTCGGGGCTATTGTTGTGGTAGCGAATTCGCGCTTCCCCTTCGATGCGCCGGCCCTCTTCCAGTAGGTGAACGTCGATGTCGTAGTCCACCTGCTGTTGCCAGTAGGCCGGCCCCGGAGCGCCGGTGGCGCTGCGGGTGGCCGTGGGGGTCGGCCAGCTTTCGTCGAGCTGGCGAAACTTATCTTCAAAAGCGTTCTTGGTCTGAGCGATCTGCCCCTGGGCCGGGGCGAGGGCTAGGGCAAGCACGAGCAAGGAAAGGTGACGCAGGATCGAAGGCATGGGGAGCTCCGGTATGCGGACGAGAGCGCCCCCGAAGCGGGGGCGAAGTAAACGCGAAGGATAGGGTTTTTGAGCCCCTAGGCCCAGGGGGCGAGGGATGCGCGGGCGCCGCGATGGGCAAAAAGGCTGCCCATCATGAAACCGAAGAATGACAGCAGCACCCAGGCCGGAATGCTCAGGCTGAGAAAGGTCCAAGTCACTTCGGCGCAGTTCCCCGTGCCCATGACCATGGCCTTCAGCACGTCGCTTAAGGGGAAGACCTCGAGCATGTAATCGAGGCCCGGGCCGCAGGCCGGCACTTCATCCGCGGGAAGGCTTTGAAGCCACAGCTGGCGGAGGGAAAAGCCGCTGCCGATGATCGCAGCCGCGCCCGTCGCGAGGGCCCAGCGCGCCAGGCCCCGCCCGTGAAGGGCAGCCCCCAGGGCCAGAACCCCCACGATCACCACCCAAATGCGCTGCATCATGCAAAGGGGGCACGGATCGAGCAGATAGACGTACTCCAGATAGAGGGCGAAGCCCATGAGCCCGGCGCTCGCCAGGGCCATGGCCAGGAAGAGAGCGCGGGGCGCCAGCAGCGTGCTCATAGGTCCACCACCACCTTACCAATGGCTTCCCGGTCCATGAGGGCGCGAAGGGCCTTACCCCCCTCGGCCAGCGGATAGTGCGCGCTGATCTTCGGCCGAATGGCGCCGCTGGCCCACAGGGCGTTCAGCTCCCGCCAGTTTTCCGCGTCCGCGGCCCGCTCCCGGCCCGTGAAGGCGCCGTAGAACACCCCGACCACCTGGCAGCCCTTCAAAAGGATGAGGTTGATGGGCGCCTTGGGGATGTCTCCGCCCACGAAGCCCACCACGAGAATGCGGCCGTTCCAGGCAATGGAGCGCAGGCACTGGTCGAAAAGGAGGCCGCCCACGGGGTCGTAGATGACGTCAGCCCCGCGGCCATCGGTGAGCGCCTTCACCTTTTCTTTGAGGTCGCCGTCGCTGTAGTCGATGACCTCGTCGGCGCCGGCATCGAGGGCGGCTTGGCGCTTGGTTTCTGTGCTGGCGGCGGCTAGGACCCGAGCCCCCATGGCCTTACCCAGCTCCACCGCCGCGAGGCCCACGCCGCCGGCGGCCCCGAGCACGAGAAGGGTTTCCCCGGGCTTCAGCTGCCCCCGTTGCTTCAAGGCGTGATAGCTCGTGCCGTAGGTGGTATTCCAGGCCGCGGCGACGGCCAGGGGCATGGTGCTGGCGACCTTGCGCAGGCCCGCGGCATTGACGATCAGGGCCTCCGCCAGGGCGCCGTGGCCGGAGCCTCCGGCGACCCGGTCGCCCACAGCTACGGAGGTCACCCCTTCGCCGATGGCGCTGACCACGCCAGAGAATTCCCCGCCAGGGGCAAAGGGGAAGGGGGGCTTCACCTGATATTTGCCCTCAATCATGAGACAGTCCGGGAAATTAATGCCCACATGGCGCACGGCCACCCGCACTTCCCCGGGCCCCGGGGTCGGCTCTGGGAGATCCTCTAGCACGAGGCTTTCCGGGGTCCCTTCCTGTTTGCATAGCAGTGCCTTCATGGAGCGTTCTCCGAGCCGAGAGGTTGAGGATTCAGTGTAGCGTCCCCGCCCGGGAACCGGGAGGGATCGGCGAGCCAGGCTGCGCAGGCCGCCTCGAAGGTTGGGAAGCGGTCCTCAAAGGTGGCGGCAATGGTGTCCCGGTGGGGCGCCAGGGCCGGGGCGAGGTCGCTTAAGGCCGCGAGGCGCGGTCGCCGCCGGGTAATGCTCGTCAAGGTCCGTTCCACCGCCGGCCAATGGGCGTAGGCCGGGAGCACCGCGTGGGTGTCGAGCGCCGCGAGGAGTTGCTGGGCCGGGGCGGGCATGGCGTGGCGCTGCGCCTTCAGATCGGCCAGGGCCTCGGCACTAAAGGCCTCCAGCGCTTCGCCGGTGAGGGTCTCAAAGCGCCGGGCCAGGCAATGGTCAAAAATCACATCTAAGGCAATGGGCATAAGACGCCGAAGGGGTGCGGGCGCCAAGGCCTTCAAGGCCCGAAAGGCGGCGTCACTGTCGGTGATGCGGTCGATATAGCGATGGAGCGCAAGGCCCCGGGCAAGGCCCGGGGCATGGGGGCCGGGGAGGGGCCCGGGAAGGAAATCCCCAAGAAAGGCGCCAAGGCGGAGATCCGGATCTGGCCCCGCCAGTACCAGGTGGGCCAGGGTGTTCAAGGGGCGCCGTGGGGCGGCAGCAGCGGTTGCTCCATGTAGGCCTTGCGGTAAGCGGCAAAGCTCTCCCGGTCCTGCGCCTCAATGGTCGCTTGGGCCGCGTGCGATTCCTTAGCCACGGCGGCCTGGGCCGCTTCCTCCTCGGCGCTGAGGGGCAGGCTTCGTAGCGTTTCCCGGTGCTGATCGCTCAGGACTTGGGTGAGTGCCAAGAAACTGTCCCCTTCCCGGCCCATCTCCGCCAGCACCGCGGCGCTTGGCGTGCGGTTGGGATCGGAAAGGGTCTGGGCGGCCCGGGCGAGGGCTTCGCTGTGGGCCGTGGTGCCCTGGCTCCGATCCAACGCCTCGGCGATGGGCGCCGCGGCCGCTAGCAGGGGGGCGCCCAAGGAGGCCAGCGAGCCTTCCCCGGCGGCGGTGGCCAGGCGTAGGGCAGGGTCGCGCCCTCGCTCCACCACGGCCCGGTGCACTTGGGCCAGCTGGTCGATTTCCGCCGGGCTGTCCTCGGGGCTGGGCAGCAGAAGGCATAGCAGGAGGAAGGTGTCGAGGAAGTTGAGGGTCGGGGCGTCGATGCCCAGGGGCAGAAAGGGGTTCAGGTCCAGACAGCGCACCTCAACATATTCCACCCCGCGCGCTCCCAGGGCGTGGAGCGCGCGCTCCCCGGGGCGAATGCTGCGCTTGGGTCGAATGGTGCCGTAGAACTCGTTTTCGATCTGGAGCAGGCTCGTGGATAGCTGAACGAATTCCCCGTTCTGCTCAAGGCCAAAGGCCTCGTAGGGCGCATAGGGGCGAGTGAGCGCCCCCTGGAGCGTTTGCGCATAGGGGGAAAGGCCGTTGTAAGACACCTTCAAGGTGGCCTGGGCATCGCTCTGATAGCCAAGCCCGCCCATGCGCAGGGTCGTGGCATGGGGCAGAAACAGGGTGTCCTCGCCGCGCTTCTCGAGCTGATGGGGTCGGCCTTGAAGGAAGCCCTGAAACACCGCCGGGGAGGCGCCGAAGAGGTACAGCAGCAGCCAGGAGTGGCGGCGGAAGTTCCGGATCAGATCGAAGTAACGACGGGTGCGATAGGCCTGGCTGGCCGCCCCTTCCCCTTCCTGCTCCGCTAGCCACTGCCACAGGGCGTCGGACAGGGAGAAGTTGTAATGAATCCCGGAAATGGTCTGCATGGTGCGGCCATAGCGTAGCCCGAGGCCCTGGCGGTAGACCGTTTTGGCCATGCCGACGTTGGAGGTGCCATAGCGGCCTACGGGAATGGCGCTGTCTTCCGGGAGCCGTCCGGGCATGCTCGACGCCCACAGCCGCTCCTCGTCGAGGCAATGCACCACAAAGCGGTGCGTTGCCTGAAGCTGGGCCAGCGTCTCTGCGGCCGAGGGGGACACCCCGGTGATCAGCTCCAGCTGGGCTTCAGAGAAATCCGTGGTGATGGCGGGGTGGGTGAGGGGCGAGCCTAGGCAGGTCGGGTGGGGCGTGGTCGCCAGGTGGCTGCTCGCGTCGACCCGCAGGCTTTCCTTTTCGATGCCTCGGAGGAGCTGGCGCAGGCCTTCGTCGGCCGCACCCTGTGCTAGGGCGTGCTCCAGCGCCGTTGATAGTGCAATCACCCTAGTCCCCCAGCCGGTCGCGAGCCCCGGCGCCCGGGCGCTTGGACTCGGCGGGCGCCGCGCGCCCGTGGAGGCGAAAGGTTAGCAGCACGCGGGGCGGCTGGGGAGCCTGGCCTGGGCGTCCTAGGCGACGCTGGGCCCGGCGCTCCGGATGGCTTCGGATACCTCAAAGCGCTCGAAGTTCTTCGCGAACTTCTCGGCCAGGGCCCGGGCGGCGGCATCGTAAGCCGCAGGGTCGGCCCAGGTGCCCCGGGGGTTCAGCAGTTCGCTAGGGACCCCAGGTACGGCCGTAGGCACGGCGAGGTTTAGGGCCGAAAGGGGCGTCGTTTCTGCTCCCTCCAGGGCGCCACTTTGAATGGCGCTGACCACGGCCCGGGTGACGGGAATGGGGAAGCGCTTGCCCACGCCGTAGCCACCGCCGGTCCAGCCCGTATTCAACAAATACACCTTCGCCCCGAAGGCTTCGATGCGCTTGATGAGCAGATCGGCGTAGACCCCCGCGGGGCGAGGGAAGAAGGGTGCGCCGAAGCAGGTGGAGAAGGTGGCCCGGTAGGCCTCCGTGGACCCCACCTCCGTGGATCCGACGGCTGCGGTGTAGCCGGAGAGGAAGTGATAGGCCGCCGCTTCCTTGGACAGAATGGACACGGGCGGCAGCACGCCGGACACGTCGCAGGTCAGGAAGATGATGGCCTTCGGTTCCCCGGCCCGGTTTTCCTCGGCGCGAAGCTCGATATGTTCCCGGGGATAGCAGGCCCGGGAGTTTTCCGTCAGCGTCGTGTCGGCGAAGTCCGCTGCTCGCGTGACCGGATCGATTATGACGTTTTCGATGATGCTGCCGAAGCGGATGGCATCCCAGATCACGGGCTCGTTTTCCCGGGTCAGGTTGATGCACTTGGCGTAGCATCCGCCTTCGATGTTGAAGACCGTGCCTTCCCCCCAGCCGTGCTCATCATCGCCGATGAGAAGGCGCATGGGATCGGCGGAGAGGGTGGTTTTCCCCGTGCCGGACAGGCCGAAGAACAGGCAGACGTCGCCCTTCTCGTCGACGTTGGCCGCGCAGTGCATGGGCAGCACGTCCTTCTCTGGAAGGAGGTAGTTCTGCACCGCAAACATGGATTTCTTCATTTCCCCGGCGTAGCGCATGCCCGCCAGGAGGACCTTGCGCTCGGCGAAGTTCAGGATGACCGTGCCTTCGGAATTCGTTCCGTCCCGCTCCGGATCGCAAACAAAGCCTGGGGCATTGAGGATTTGCCAGGGCTCTCGGCCAGCGGGGTTGTAGGTTTCCGGGCGGATAAACAGCAGGCGGGCAAAGAGGTTGTGCCACGCCGTCTCTGTGGTGACTTCGATGGGAATGTAGTGCTCGGGGTCCGCGCCCACGTGCAGGGTCGACACGAAGCGCTCCTGCTCTCCGATATAGGCGCTGACGCGATCCCAGAGGGCGCTGAAGCGATCGGCGTCGAAGGGGCGATTCACCGCGCCCCAGTCGATGGACGCCTCGCTGCTCGGTTCCCTCACAATGAAACGATCCGCCGGGGAGCGACCGGTACGCGCACCGGTTTTGACCACCAGGGCGCCCGTATCCGCGAAGCTACCCTCGCCGCGTTGCACCGCTAGCTCGACCAGTTCGGCCTCTGCCAAATTGTGGTGCACCACCGCGTTTGCGGTGTTCGTGTCCATTGCCATAGGGGACCTCATGCTGATTCGCCGGCGAAGCCGCAGGGAAGGGTTCGGACCAGGATGATTTCTCGCCGGGGGCGACCGCTGCTAACCCCGGTGGGCGCGCAGTATGCCAGAGGGCCAGGGCCCTTGGCGAGGGTCCCCCCGTTATGGGGCGCTAGTGGGGCCCCGAGGTCTTCGGCGCCGCGGACTGGTTCAGAAGGGCGAAGTCGATGGGGTCGAAGCGGTAGCGCGCTTGGCAAAACTGGCAGGTCATGAGGATTTCCCCGTCCTCCCGAAGAATCTCTTCGAGGGTGTCGGGCGCCATGGCGGCCAGGGTTTCCTGGGTGCGCTCCCGGGAGCAGGTACATTCAAAGGCCAGGGGGCGAGGGGGATGGAGACGAATATCGTCTTCCGGGAACAGGCGCTTCAAAAGGGTCTGGGCGTCGAGCTGGGCGAGCTCTTCGTTCTTCACCGTGTTCGCCATGATGGCCAGGCGCTCAAAACCCTCGGAACCGCAATCGCCCTCGGGAAGGGCTTGGAGTAGAAGGCCCTGCACCCCATGGGTGGTGCTGAGCCAGAGGCGGGTGGGGAGCTGCTCGCTTTGCTCGAAATAGCGTTCCACCGCATCGGCGAGGTGATCGCCCCCGAGGCGAACGATGCCTTGGTGGGGCTCTCCCTTGGGGGGGCGTAGTGTCAGGGTAAGAAGCCCTTCCCCAAGGTGGTTGAGGGGCGCAGCGATATTCGGGAGGGCCGCATCATCGTCCCGGAAGCGGACGATGCCTCGAAGGGCTCGGGTTTCGCGCACCTCTGCCATGACTGCCCGGAGGGCGCCGTCCCCGGCGGCTTGGAGCGTCAGCGTGCCGGGGTACTTCAGAGTTCCGGACAGGAGCGCTGCGGCGGCCAGGGCTTCGCCTAGGAGTGCCGCGGCGGCGCTGGGGTAGGGGTGGAGGGCGCAGAGCGCGGCCCAGGTGTGGTCTAGGCGCACATACTCGCCACGAATGCCGAGGGCCTCGAAGTGAAAGCGCTGCCCGATATCGTTTTGCACCATGCTGTTCTTTCCTGTCCTGTCTTTGGGCGGCTGGGCCCAGGGCGCCCTAGCCGTCTTCCGCCCCGCCGCGCTTGAGTGCTTCGAGGGCGCGTCGATCATCCCGGTCCGGGCGCCCCAGGGGATGGCTGATCGCTAGCCGATGGGCCCGCCGAGTCGCCGCGGCAGCCTCCCGGGCGGCGATGCTTTCCGCCGACTCTTCATAAAGGGTGGCGGCCCGGGTGGCGTCCCCCCGGTGGTCCTCAAGGCCAAGCACCGTAATGGCTTTTTCGTCGAAGCCCTGGCGGATGGTGAGCTGATCTCCGACGGCGACGGTTTTCGCCGCCTTCGCGCGCTGCCCATTGCAGTGCACCTTCCCCCCCTCAATGGCGGCCTTGGCCTTGGCTCGGGTCCGGAAAAAGCGCGCGGCCCAAAGCCATTTGTCTAAGCGTACGGCGTCGGCCATGGCACTCTCGGCAGCGGGGGGCGGCCCGGGGGCCTGCTATGCTAGCGCGGACAAGGAGGGAAAGGCGATGAAGCTGCCGAAGATCTTAGCCCGCGAGGAGGTGGCCCGGTCGGCCCTGTTTCGCATCGAGGCCCTGGAGCTTGAGTTCTCCAACGGGGTGCAGCGGCGCTACGAGCGCCTCCCGGATACGGGGCACCGGGCAGTGATGCTTATCCCCCTCACGGAGGGCGGCGATGTGCTGCTGATTCGAGAGTACATGGCGGGCTTTCATGACTATCGCCTTACCCTGCCCAAGGGCGCCGTGGATGCGGGGGAATCGCTCCTCGAAGCGGCGCAGCGGGAGCTGCGGGAAGAGGTGGGGATGCGTGCTGAAACGCTCACCCCCCTGAAAACCCTTTCCGTCGCCCCGGGGCACATGGGCTTCACGATCACCGCGGTGTTGGCGGAGGGGCTCACTCCCGATCCGCTCCCGGGGGATGAACCGGAACCGCTCACGGTGGTGCCCTGGTCCGTGGCCTCCCTGCCCGCGCTCTACGCCCTAGAGGATTTTGATGAGGCTCGGGCTATCGCGGCTCTTCAGCTGGCGGCCCTCCATCTGGAAGCGCGAGACCGGTGAGCGCCCCCGCCCCCTTTTCCGAGCCCTGGTTTGATGCCCTCATCGCCTTGGTCTTTGAAGCCGGGGCGGCCATTCAGGCCGTGGCCGAAGGGGGGCAGTTAGCGGTGGAGGAAAAGGCCGATGCCTCTCCCGTCACCGCGGCGGATTACGCCGCGGAAGCCATTCTTTCTGCAGGCCTTCGGCGCCTGACGCCCGCTTGGCCCCAGCGCTCGGAGGAACAGACCCCCCCGGCCCCGGCGCAGCGCGCCCGGTGGTCACGGTTTTGGCTCATCGACCCCCTCGATGGCACCAAGGAGTTTTTAGCCGGCAATGGCGAATACACGGTCAATGTGGCGCTCATCGAGGACGGTCGTCCGGTGCTCGGGCTGGTTGGGGTTCCGGGGCAGGGCCGGGTTTACCTGGGATGGGTGCCGGCGCAGCGAGCCCGGTGCATCACCGCGGACGGGCAACGAACGACGCTGCGTACCCGCACCTGCGCGACGCCGCCGGTAGTGGTGGCTTCTCGGCGCCATCGCGGCGAGGCCCTGGAATCTCTGCTGCACGCCCTTGGGGAAGCGGCGCCGGGGCTGCAAACCCGCGCCGTGGGCAGTGCCCTGAAGCTGGTGGTGCTGGCGGCGGGGGAGGCTGACGCTTACCCTCGTCGAGGGCCCTGTAGCGAATGGGATATCGCCGCTGGGGAAGCGGTGCTGCTGGCGGCCGGCGGACAGCTTCTCACCTTTGAAGGCGCACCCCTGCGCTACAATAAGCTGGAGAGCGATCTAAACCCGGACTTCTGGGCCGTGGGGGACCCGGCGGGCCCCCTGGCAACGGTGCTCCGCAGCTGGGGCTAGGCGATCTCAACCAGCTCGATGGCGAAGGTCAGCGCCTGCCCGGCGAGGGGATGGTTGGCGTCGAGGGTCACGGCCTCGTCCGTCAGTTCCACTACCTTGCACTGCACGGGATTTCCCGCCTGATCCTGCAGCTGGAGGTCGAGGCCCACGGAGAGGGTGAGGTCCGCGGGGAACTGATCCCGCGGCAGCGAGCCCACCATGGCCTCGTCCCGCTCCCCGTAGGCGTCGGCCGCCTCAATGCGGGTGCTGCAGCTTTCCCCAGGGGCGAGGCCCCGCACCGCGGTTTCGAAGCCCGGAATGATTTGGCCCTCGCCGAGGGTGAATTCCAGGGGTCGGCGTCCTTCCGAGGAATCGAAGCGCTCGCCGCTGTCGAGCGTTCCCGTGTAGTGCACGCGGACCGTATCCCCGTTTTGTGCCGTAGCCATCGGCCTCTCCTTCCGGTTTCTTCCGGTGAATGTGAGGTCAGTGTGTCATGGCCGCGGGGGGTGAGACAAAAACGCAGGAAATTGCCGCGCCTTCGTGCGCAATGCCCCTTGGCGCCATTGAAAAGTCATGCGAAGCTTTTCGCGGGAGAACTTACTTAAGGGAGAGGGTAATGTCTGATTCACCGGATGATGCAACGACCGTTCGCCGTCTCGTGATTTTATTGGGGGGGCTAGTGCTGACGACCTTCGGGGTCGCTGGACTGGTGTCGATCGTACTGTAGGGCCCACCGGGCCCGAGGGAGGGCCCACAGGGTGTCTACGGTCAGCATGGGTGAGGCGTCCGTCGCGGCGGCGCGCCAGGCCCTTAAGCGCTTTCTTGGCCTGCCCGGGCGCCCCGTGGTGCTCACGGGAGCGGGCTGTTCCACTGATTCAGGCATTCCCGATTATCGAGGCCCCAGCGGTGCCTGGCGGTCTCGCCAGCCCATCCAGTTCCAACCCTTTCGCACCCAACTGGCGGCGCGGCAGCGCTACTGGGCCCGAAGCATGGTGGGCTATCCACGCATGGCTGAGGCCACCCCCAATGGGGTGCACCGGGCCCTGGCCAGCCTCGAGGCCCGGGGGCTCCTCGGGCTTCTGGTGACGCAAAACGTGGATGACCTTCACCGTCGCGCTGGGCAGCGCCAGGTGCTTGATTTGCATGGACGTTTGGCCCGGGTGCGCTGCCTTGATTGCGGGCACCGTTCCTCCCGAGCCGTGCTGCAGCGGCGCTTAGAAGCCTTGAACCCCACCTTTGCCGCCAGCCTGTCCCGGCCCGTGGTGGCAGCGCCCGATGGCGATGCCGAAGTGGAAGACGAGGCGGCTCTGGCCACCCTTCAGGTGCCGCTGTGCCTCCGCTGCGGTGGGGTGCTCAAGCCCGATGTGGTCTTTTTCGGGGAGTCCGTTCCCGGGGCGCGGGTGGCCCAGGTAAGAAGCGCCCTTCAGGAGGCTTCGGGCTTGCTGGTGCTGGGGTCTTCCCTGGCGGTGTTTTCCGGCTTTCGCTTTTGCCGCGACGCAGCGGCCCTGGGGAAGCCGATCTTCATTGCAACGCAGGGGGTCACGCGGGCCGATGGGATCGCCCAAACCAAAGTCGACGTGCCCCTCAGTGAGCTTTTTTTCGCGCCATAAAAAAACCCCGGCCAGCCGGGGTTTTTTGAGACCTTAAGACCTTACTGCGCAGCGTAGTAACGCGACAGGATCTTGATATCTTCGTCGCTGAGGCCCTTGGCCTGGGCGCTCATGATCATGTTCTGACGCTCGCCGGAGCGGTACTTGTCCAGCTGCTTGTGCAGGTAGGAGGCCCACTGTCCGTTAATGTTCGGGAAGGTCGGGGCCGTGCCCTTGCCATTTAAGCCGTGGCAGGCGAGGCAGCCCTTTTCCTCGGCGAGGGCAGCGCCCTTGGCAGCGACGTCGCCCGCGGGACGGTCACAGGCGGCCAGGAGCAGCGCGCTTCCGGCGATCAGGGAAAGCTTCAAAAGGGAATTACGCATCACGGATCGCTCCTCAACGCTGCGCGGAGAAATAGGCGGCGAGGTCTTCCATGTCTTCAATTGACAGGGGCCGCGCCTGGCCATTCATCTGGTTGAAGTGCTCCGTTTCGGCCTTGAAGTAATTCAAGCGATCCACGATGTAGGCCGCCTTTTGCCCCGCGAGGTGAGGGTAGCGGTCATCCTGACTATGGCCTTCCGGGCCATGGCAGGTCATGCAGCGGTGTTGCCAGGCAAGCGCTTGGCCGTTCTCCGCGTCGGCGGCGCTGGCGCCAGCCGCCAGCGAAAGCATTAGGGTCAGCCCGAAGGCGCGGGTACGGCGCATGTGCAACATCCCTCCTCAAGTGAGCGCCGCACATTTTAGGCACCGCCCCGGGATATTCAAGGTGCAAGGCCCCCTCGCGGGTGAAAAAGCGAAAAATTTCAGGCGTTAAGGGGCCAGGGTGGCAGCACCCGGGCCTTCGCCAGGGCCTGGAGTTGCTCTAGCAGCATGATCTCCGTGTCCCGACAGCCCGCAAAGCCCGCCTGACGAAGGGCAATGGTACTGAGCTGGGTGGGCGGCGGCGGGCGGTCCCGGCCGTAGCCGAGGAGCATATCGGCATAGATGGGAGAGTCGCCGACCAGTTCGGAAAGCCCCGGGGCCTGAAGGCCGTGTTGTGCCCGGAGTTGATCCCAGGCGTCGCTCTGAGCGGGCAGCCACTGGGCGAGGGACCGGGGTTCGGGCGCTCCAGGGGTCAGGCCGAGCGCTTCCGTCAGGTCGGACCAGAGGTGGTCCCACTGGAAAACATCGCCATTGCTGACGTTGAAGGTGCGATCCCAGGCTTCCGGGGCGGTCCCGGCCCAGGCGAAGGCCTCGGCGAGAAGCGCCGCGTCGACGCCATCGAGGGGTCCGCAAACGCCGCCCGGAAAGGCAAAGGGTCGGCCCTCGGCGGCGCAGAGCGCGCCGTAGACGCCGAGGGTGGTCAGCACGTTCATGGGCGCCCCGAGGCTCGGGCCGAAGATAATCGGGGGGCGCCAGATCGTCGTGCTAAAGCCGGTCCTAGCGGCCGTCGCCTGGAGGCGATCTTCCTGCAGCCAGTAGAAATTGTCGTGGGTATCGCGAGGGCGGCGCTCGAGTCCCGGAATGCGCATGGGATGGATATGGGCGCCGTAGGCCTTGGTGCCCTGAAGCAAGCTCACGTGCGCCACGGGGTGGGCTTTGAGCCCTTCGAGGCAATGGGCCAGCATGATGTCGTTGCGCCGCATCTGCTCGGCGGAGCGCCAGCCCTCCAGCAAGCCAGGAGCCTCATAGAGGGCGGCGTAGACCACGTGGGTGATGGGGGGCAGGGCTTGGATCTGGGCGATGCAGGCAGGGTCGGACAGGTCGGCAGCCAGATGGGTGGCGCTCACTCCCTGCGGTGGCCGCCGCGATAGGCCGATGACCTCCCAGCTTTCGAGGGCCTGAAAGTGGCGCACCGCCGCCTGCCCGACCACGCCGCTGGCGCCGGCAATGACGATGCGGCGGGGCGCCGACGGGCTCACGGCGCCTCCACGCTCAGGGTGGCGAGGTAGGCCAGGAGATCCCGGCGCTGCTGCGTGGTGCTCACCGTCCCAGCGAGGGCTCGCATTTGCTGCCCGAGGTTATCCGCGGGATCGAAGCCTCGGCGCCCCGCGAGGTAGTGCTCGAGCTGGGTTTCGAGATACCAATCGTTCTGCCCCGCCAGGGGTGGGGCGCCTAGGGCCTTCTTGCCCCTGCCCTCGGCGCCATGGCAGGCGGCGCAGGGGGCGTAGAGCGCCTTCCCTGCCGTGGGGTCGCCGCCAAGCAGGGTGGCGGCGGGGGGCGGCGCGTCTAAGGCCGCAGCCCAGGCTGCGGCATCCCGCACGGCCTCATCACTTACTAGAGCGAGAGCCATGGTCCGCATGACGTCCCCGTGTTCGTCCCCCTCCGCGGTGCCCCGCCAGCCAGCCTGAAAGGCCTTCAGCTGATTTTCGATGTGCCAAGCCGGTAAGCCCCCAAGGCGCGGGGCGGCGACCCCGGGATTGCCCTGGGCATTGGCACCGTGGCAGGTGATGCAGAAGCTAAAGCGGGCATCGGCGACGTCCACGGGCCCCGCCGCGGAAGCGAACAGGGCGGCAAGGCTTAGGCTCAGCAGGCTCGTAATGGCCAGCCCTCGTCGAAGCCGGGCCATGACCTTACTCCCCGGGCCGGGCAAAGACGGCTTCCACTTCCACCAGCATGCCCGGGGCGGCCAGCTGGGCCACGCCCACGGCGGAGCGGGCGGGTAGATTGCTGCGCCCGGCTTCCAGGCCGAAGACCTCGGTGTAGGCCCGCATAAAGCCGGCGAAGTCCATGCGGCCGCCATTGGCAGGGTCCGGGACTAGGAAGACCGTCATTTTGATGATGTCGTCCCAGCCAAGGCCCAGGTCCGTGAGGGACCGCTCCAGGCCCCGGAAAACGCTGCGGGCCTGCGTTTCCGTGTCGCCCCAGAAGGCCGGACTGAAGCGCTCGGCGGTGGGGTCCGCCGGGGCCGGCGTTTGGCCGCTATGCCAAACCAGCTGCACCCCCGGGGGCACCTCGACGGCCCGGGCGATGGGGAAGTCGCTCCCTATCAGGCTGTGCTGAATGCGGTGGTCGTCGGCCTGGGCCGAAAGGCCCAGGGTGAGGGCGGTGGCGGCCAGGAGGCCTTGGAGGGGGCGGAGCGTCTTGAAGTGCGCCATGGGGAAATCCTCTTAGGCGTGGGTGGCGTCGCCGCGAAGCTCCGTCTGCACCCGTTGGTTAATATCGGCCATGGCAAGATGAGCCGAGCGCATGGCGCCCTCCTGCCACCCCGTGTGATAGGTGATCTGGTCCCCGATCAGGTAATGGCGACCGGCGGGGCGCTGAAGGCGCTTGAAGTGCTTT
>JADHNT010000123.1 GCA_016779385.1 Pseudomonadales bacterium | reverse complement strand
GAGGGGAAGGGTTGTGTCAAGCCAGAAATCAAATTGAAACAATTTCGTTGATTTAAAAAGAAAGGGCGGCCCCCGGCGCCTGAGGGCACTACGGCCCCTCGGGACCTAGAAGGCAGCCGTGGCGTAGGGGATCGACGCCCTCCAAATCCGCCACGCCCTAAGAGGGCGTAGGGAGATGGCATCGGGGGCCTGGGCTGCAACGGTTCGGGGGGCTGTGTAGGCTTGAGCGACCGAGGTCTAGGGGAGAAGGGTGATGGATTATCGAAGCGTTACGCTTAAGGAATGGGCTGGGCGGGTGGCGAGGGGCGAACTCTCTGCCGAAGCGCTTATGGCTTCAACACTCGATCGCATCGAGCAGCTTAACCCGGCGCTCTCCGCCTTCACGGAGCTTCGGCCACGGGAAACGGTGCTCGCCGAAGCCCGTGCGGTGGATGAGGCGCGGTCTCGGGGGGAGTCCGTGCCGCCCTTGGCGGGCATGCCCCTGGGCGTCAAGGATCTTGAAGACGCGGCGGGCTTGCTGAGCACCTTTGGGTCGGCACTCTACGGCCAGACGCCCGCTACCGAGGATTCGGCCTTAGTGTCGCGCCTGAAGCAGGCTGGGGCCATCGTGGTGGGAAAGACCATGACCCCGGAATTCGGCTGCAAGGGGGTCACTAACAACCCCCGCCAGGGCATCTGCCGGAACCCCTTTGCCCTGGAGCGGTCTCCCGGGGGCTCCTCCGGTGGCAGCAGCGCCGCCCTGGCCGCGGGGCTCGTTCCCCTGGCGACGGGGTCCGACGGCGGCGGTTCCATTCGCATTCCTTCGGCCTTTAGCGGCCACTCCGGCTTTAAGGCCAGCCAGGGGCGTTTGCCTCTTGGCGATGCCCTGCCTCCCACTACGGGGACCCTGGCGGTGCGCGGCCCTATGACCTACGACCTCAGTGGTACATGCCTAGCCCTGGAGCTCGCCCAGGGGCCGCACCCGCGGGATATCTTTTCTCTGCCAGCAGTTCCTGGGCTTTTTGCCGACGCTGGGACCATGCCCGCGCCGAAAAAAGTGCTCTGGGCGCCGACCCTTGGCTTCGCGGAGCTCGACGCGCCCGTGGCAAGAACGCTCGCGGTGGCGCGTCAGCGACTTGAGGAGGCCGGCATCGAGGTGGTCGAGGTGGCGGGGCCCTTTCCCGAGCATCCTCTCCCAAGTTGGTGGACCCTTTGGGCGGCGCAGATGGCGCGAAAGCTCGGGTCCTACCGGGGCACGGCGGACTGGGATGCGATTGATCCAGAGCTTCGGGAGATCGTCGCGTACGGCATGGATGAAGTGAGCGGTGCCGATTACGCCAGGGCCATGGATCAGTGCACCATCCTCGCCATGGCCCTGGAGGCGACCCTCGAGCGCCACGGTGCCAGCCTACTGCTGGGGGCCACCTGCCCCTGCCTGCCGCCGGAGCACGACGCGCCGGGTATTGTGCTCGGTCGTCAAACCGGTCGCTGGGTAGAAATGACCTTGCCCATGAATATGACGCGCATGCCCGCGGCTACGGTCGCTGCAGGGCTGGGTACGGAAGGGAACGGTCCCGCACTCCCCGTCGGCCTTCAGGTGCTCGGTGGTCAGCATCAGGACGCGGCGGTGCTGAGCGGCGCCTTGGCCCTAGAGAAGATCCTCGGGGGACCTTTGCGGGCGGATCTCACACCCCTATCCTAAAGCGGCCCTGGGGCTGCATCGAGACTGGGGACGCGCTACGGTAAGGGTCAGGGCTCGCACGGGGCGAGCCACTTTGGAGAGCAAAGGTTATGTCTGCGACGGGTCAATGGAACGTCACCATCAACAGCCCCATGGGGGCTCAGCAGGGCACGCTGGATATCGCTGTGGACGGCGGCACCCTCACGGGCACCATGGTAGGGCCCCAGGGCACGCTGGCCCTTGAAGAGGGCAAGGCTGATGGCGCGGCCCTCAGCTGGGCGGCAAATGTCACCTCCCCCATGCCCATCAAGCTAGAGTTCAGCGCCGAGGTGAACGGCGATGAAATCAGCGGCACGGTGAAGCTGGGCGCCTTTGGCAACGCAACCTTTTCAGGTAGCCGCGCCTAGGTCGCCTTGCTGCGAGGGGTCGGTAGGGCCTCTCGCAGTGCTTCTTTTAATGCCTCTCGAAGGGCAGCTTCCGTGGCCCTTCTCCCGGCCAGGCCGAGCTTTGCATTGAGGCTCGACCAGGGCGCGCCCAAACAGAGTCTTTCCGTGAGTGCTTCAAGCGCCGGCGTCGCCGGGCGTCTGTGATTCTTGAGCGCGCTCTCGAGCTGGCTAAGCACGCTGGCGCCCACCTCTTCCAAGACCACTTCTTCCGCCAGCCACCGCGCGCAAGCCTGCTCGGCGCCCGCCGAAGGCGCCGGCTGTCCCGGAAGATGCTGAAGGAGGGTCGTTCGAAGCCCTGCGGTGAGCGCAGGCCCGGCCGGGCCCAGGCGGAAGCGGAGTTCCTCCCGGAGGAGGGGAGCCGCGTTCAGCATCATTTGTTGCGCCGCTGGGCTTAGGGGGGCCACCATCAAGACGCTTGGGGCACCGCTCGCATTCCCAGCGCGATGGCCTAGGCGCGCCAGGCGAAAGCCGCAGCGGTGCCAAAAGCGCACCAGGGCTTCCGTGGCGCCAAAGCTGACGGAAAGAAAGGCGTAGCCCTGGCTTGCGGCGCTGGCCCGGGCGGCGGCGACGAGGGCTGAGCCTTCCCCCCGACCGCGGTGGTCTGGATCAATCGCCAGGCGCTGCACCCGGAGGCTTTTGAGGGTGAGCGCATCGAGGAGCCCAAGCTGAGCGCCGAGGATGCTGGCCCCGTGATGTCCCGGGGGCCGGCGCTGCCCCCGCACCACGGCCTGGGCGAGGGCCCGGGGTAGGCCCCCCTCCGGCTTGAGCAACAGCGCTCCCCGAAGCTGGCCCTCTTGGCCCAGGACCCACCGTTCGAGGCTTGGATCGTCGAAGAGCTGCGCCAAATCGCGAGGCCGGGCGCGGTAGTGGGCGTCGCGCAGGCAATGGTAAAGGGCCGTCCAGGCCTCCTCCGGCGCCTCCGGGGCGAGGCGCCCCGGGCCTTCTGGGGCTTGCCAGGGGGCAGTACCCACATCCGGGGCGCTATAGACGGTGTTGAGGGCGGCCTCTAGAGGATCATCCGCGGCGAAGCGATGGGGCGTATGCAGGGTCCATACCGTCCCTTCCCGATAGCGCTCCCGAAAGGCGCTGAGGAAGCGCTGGCGAAGGCTCTGCCCCGTGCCCTCGTAGCCCTCCGTTGTGGTGGCCAAGACCACCCGAGGAACGGCCTTAAGTAACGCGTTCAGCGTAGGGAGCGGTAGGCCTGCGGCTTCGTCAATGAGCAGGGCGTTCGGGAGAGGACCTTCACCGAGGAGAAGATCGGGAGGGCGGTGGGGCAGCCGACGCCCTTCGGCGGCGGCCACCCGGCGAAGCACGGCCGTCGAATGAGGGTGAGGGCCTGTCACCGCAAGATCGGAGTGGGCAACGCGCGCGGCCAGCTGGCCAAGGAGCGTGGACTTTCCCCGGCCCCGGCCTCCGAGCACCAGCGCAGGTCGATGCCCTCGGCCCGTGAGCGCCCGTGCCAGCCGGTCCAAGAGCTCTTCGGCGGCAGGCGTAGCTTTTAGCGGGGCTGGGGCCTCCGGTGCGCTTGGGAGGTGTAGGTGGGGGTCCTCGTCTCCCTGCAACGTGTAGGCCCAGGGGACGAGGCGTTGGCACAGCCAGCGCTGGAAAGGCGTGGCGCGGTCCCGGGGCAGGTGAAGAAGCAGGAGGCCTCCGGCGGGAAGGGTGCCGGCGAGGGCCGGGAGGCGCTCGGCGAAATCCGGCGCCTCACCGCTCAGGCATACCCCTTCGGTTTCTAGCCCCAGGGCTTCCGCGAGGGGCGCTTGGCTTTGGGCGAGCACCTGAGCCCGCGCTCCTGCATCGGGCCAAAGGGTCTCGAGCAGGGCCTCCCGTGGCAGCGCGGAGGTGTTGAGCAGGAGCAGACGATAGCCGCGCTCGGCCGCCTGAAGAAGGCCCTCCTCGACGGCCCTTTGCCAGGCGACAAGAGGGGCCATGGAGAACCTAAGGCAGCTGGATTCCGCCGCCAGGGCCGCCAAAGCCGCCGCCCGGGGCACCCCCCATGCCACCGCCTTGGCCAGGAATGACCAGCCCGGAGGCCGCTTCCCGTCGCATTTCCTGCAGCTGGTTCAGCGTGTCCTGCACCGCTTCCCCAGCGCGGGCGCCGAATTGTTCGACGGCCGCTTCAAGGCTATCCGCCTCAATTTCGAAGGAGATGGGAAGGCTGCCTCCCGGTGTCATCAGGGAGGCCTGGCCTAGAAAGCGCACGGGGCGGCTCGGGTCGTTGTCGCCGTTGGCGGTGACCGGCGTCAGGCGCTGGATGGTGCCGACCCGGCGGTCGGAAAAGACGTCCTCGCGATAGAGGTTCGCCCCGTCCATTTGGATGTCGTCTAGGGACTCGCTCATGGGGGCTCCTAAGCCTTAGTCAATGTGGGCGTTATTCTGCCACGCTAGCCCTGGGGTTTGGCGGCAATGGCCTCGATTTCCACCACGGCCCCGGGCAATAGCAGGCCGGAAATCACCGTAGAGCGCGCCGGCGGCGCCTCGGGGAAGTAGCGCTGGTAGACCGCGTTATAGGCTGCCGCATCCTCGGGCCGAGTGAGGAAGGTGGTCACCTTTACCACGTCCGCCAGGCTTGCCCCCGCTTGGGCCAGCACTGCGGAGAGATTCTCTAGGGCCTGCTCCGTCTGGGCCGTGACGTCCTCGCCAGCGAGTCTCCGCTCGCTGTTAATGCCGAGCTGCCCGGAGCAGAAAATGAAGTCCCCGCTGATGATGGCCGGGGACAGGGGTAGGCCAGGAGTAACGGTTCCAACTACGGTGCGAGTCATGATGCGATCCTTTCCAAAGCGATGGGTTCGGTGCAGGCTACCGCTGCCTCCGCCCTTGGGAAAGCACTCATGTCGAACCCCTTGATTATTCATGCCGGCCGCGCGGTTCGGGAACGGATTCTCCGGGACGGCTTTCGCTACGATGATTTCGACGTGGTGCTCGGGGCCGCGGGCGGGCCGAAATGGTTGGTGCTCTACGGTCTTGATGCGGTGCTCGCCCCGGCGCTGGCGGCCTCACCTCGGCCCCGAAGCTTTATCGGGGCCTCCGTGGGTGCCTGGCGTCTGGCTGCGTACCTCCAGACGGACCCCCAGGGCGCCCTAGACCGCTTGCTTGCCCGCTACCGCGACCCGGCATTTTTTGCGGAAGCCCGCCCTGATATGACCGCCCGCTTCGAGGCGGACGTGTCCGCCGTGCTCGGGCAGGCGGGCCTGGAGGCGCTCGCCCAGGGCGCACCCAACGCGCTTTACGCCGTGATCACGGCCTTCGGCGCCGGCCGGCGGAACCTGCCCTGGCGCCTCGCCCTCACGG